>JAHELS010000199.1 GCA_024644085.1 Rhodopirellula sp. | reverse complement strand
CGCGAGGCTCGAATCGGCAAATTCATTTCCGTTTCCTGTGTTCGGCATCAGTTTCGTGACGGGTTGCCGGTGCCTCAGCGTACTCAGTCCCGGCGATTCAGTCATCCATTGAAGTGCGGGCGTCTGCCCCACGAGCAAACTCTGAGTAACATTTCATCGCACTTCAGCTACATTAATGGATACCACCGAAAACGATGATCAATCCGAGTGCCACAGAATTCCACACCAAGATGAATGCGAAGATGAAACGGTCTCGATTATTTGCGATTGGATTTGCGGCGCTGACGGCGGTGGCGAGTCTGCTTTTCAACAGCGTTGCCAGCGCCCAAGACGCGCTGCCGTGGGAATCGGCCAACCCGCTCGCTGCGATTCCAGACCCGCCGTTGGGAATCGGGGGCGAAAAGAATCCGCCGGCGAAGCTGACCGATCTCGAAGATCCGCCGACGCCCGAAACGGTTCGACTGGGTCGATGGCTCTTTTTTGACAAGCGTTTGTCGGCCGACAACTCAATCGCCTGTGCCACCTGCCATCGGCCCAAAAACGCTTTCTCCGAACCAACCCCAGTCTCGACCGGCATCGGCGGAAAAAAGGGAGGCCGCAAGGCGCCGCCAATCCTGAACCTTGCCTGGTCCACCCTGCCCCACTTTTTCTGGGACGGTCGTGCCGGCTCACTCGAAGAACAGGCGGGTGGACCAATGATCAATTCGATCGAAATGGGCAACGAGGATCACGATGTGGTAGTGAAGCGCGTCGCGGAGATCAAAGGATACGGCAAGTATTTCAAGGAAGCGTTCGGAACCGAAGAGGTCACGATCGATCGCGTCACCAAGGCGATCGCCGATTACGAACGGACGCGGATGAGCGGCAACTCGGCATGGGACCGATACACCGACGGTGATCGCGACGCCTTGTCGGATGCAGCAAAAAAAGGGCGGACACTCTTTTTCGGAAACGGATTCTGCAACAATTGTCACAAAGGTCCAAATCTGACCGACAGCGATTTTCATAATATCGGCGTCGGATGGAACGAGGAGACGGAAACTTTCGCCGACGAAGGTCGCTACGCAGTGACCAAGAACGATGACGACCTGGGAGCATTCAAAACGCCGACGCTGCGTGATATCGCCAAGCGTGGTCCCTACATGCACGACGGATCGATCGAAACGCTCGCGGAAGTGGTCAAGCTTTACAGCAAGGGTGGCGTTCCCAACCCGAACCTGGACCGCAAGATCGACCGGCGGTTCGCCGAACGACTCGACTTTTCCGACGAGAAGATCGACCAGTTGGTCAAATTCATGGAATCGCTCGACGGCGAGGGTTACCAGGACACCGCTCCGGCTGCATTTCCGCAGTGAGGTGCGGTTTGATTCGTGGTCTTGCCCCGGACCGACTCAAAGAGGTCATCGCGTCACTTCGAGGATCGCTGGATCGGACGGCCGATCCAGGATATCGGTGCACTGCAGGTGCACGAAAAACTTCTCGTCGATCAGATCGATCGATGAGATGTCGATCTTCGCGGACGATTCGTGGGGAATTTGGGCTTCGACCGTAACAAGTGGATTCCCCGTGGCTTCCGGGTTGTCGAAAACCTGGATCTGAGACGAAAACTGCGGCGCGGTTGTCTCGTCGACCTTCCACGACACCGCAAGCTTCCCGTCGTTCGCCCACGACGCACCGACAAAGTCAATCTCGATCTTCTCGTAGGACGGTTCACGATTGCTCCGCGGAATTTCGTGGAGCGACGGATTCGATGTCGATGGTTTCGTGTTCGCGCCTCCGGCCGTCATGAAGAAAAACTTGCCATTGTCATCTTCCGCGACACCGCCGTCCCAGTTGGTTCGGTAGTTGAAAGATCGCTTTCCGTTTACCAGATCCCACGCGTTGACTGAGTATCGACCTCTTTGCATTGCAAACCACGTTCCATCCAACTTGCGTTTCCAACCCCCGCGCAGATGTGTCGTTCGCGGCTTGGAGCCCGTGCTAAGCCAATCCTCGATAAACGCGTCGGTACCGCCCTGAAACGTTGTTTTCGTCGCAACGTCCATCGTCACCAGGTGCGTCCAGCGTTTTGTATCGCCCGCGCGAGACCAGAACCCATAATGCGTGTGATCGCCGACCGGCCACGTTCGTGCGACGAGCGTATACCAGACATCGGTGTTCCAACCGAGCTCGAAATTCCACGACTTCAACCCGGTCCCTTCGCCGCCGAAATCGACCACTTCGGTACCCGGACCCTGATGCACCGCCTTGATCGGCGCGGTGTGCGCGTCGTTGTCCCAGATCGAAAATATATACAAATGGGCTTTGGGATGGACCTGGATTCCCGCGTAACCGGCTCCCTTGCCGCCCCATCCGAGCGCTTCGTAATACGTGTACATCGCTTCGCCCGATTTTGGCACACGGACTTCGTTGATGATAATGTCCCCGGCAAAGTTGTCATCGAACACAAAGTGAGACGACGGCGCGGAATCCTGGCCATGCGCCGCCGGACTTGCTGCTATCACGAGCGAGAGAAGGATCGCGCACGACAGATTAATACGAACTACGAACTTCACGGGAAGCCTTCCAGGGGAAACTCGAGATTGAATCGGCAGGAACGCGGAATTTCGAGGCGGCCGAGTTTACTTTGGGGCCGCGTAGAGGTTGCAAAAATCGACCGGACCAGTCGGGTTCAGCATCAGAGGGGCAATCGATGCCTGATCCTTTGGTTCGACGCGCTGGAGGGGAACACGATTGCCGTTGATAACCAACCAGTTGTCCTCATCGCCCAAGATCGCTTCGATCCGATTCCACTGACCCGGTTTTTGCAAATGAGCGGTCACCTTGTCGTCACTCAGATCAATATGAAACGCCGGCCCGGCGTGGATCAGCAGGTTGCTGTCGGGTGACTTCAACCGAACGTCGACGACGAAGTTGGCGTCGCCAAACTTTTCCTCTGTCGTCAGTGGGCTGCTTTCCTCGGTGGATCCTTCGAATGCCAGCACCCAGTCCTTTGATTTCCATTTCGAGGTGTCATCGGCAATCCAACCATCGAGGTTTAACCCCGTGTAGAGCGAACGATATCCACGGTTGGGAATCGCCACATGATCGGGCGAGATATCCGTAGCGGGCAGTTCGCGAATACGGACATTGCGGTACTCGACGACCCCGCCCTCGGATTCAAGACAGATGTATCCTTTTCTCGGCACGCAATCTTTTCCTTGCGTGACGACCTTGCCGTTGACGGCCAGCGAGATTTCACCGTCGCGACATTCGATGCGGTAGTGATTCCACTGGGGACTCGGATTGGAGCGGTTTTCGGTCGGAAAGGCGCGGCTGCCGCCGCGACCGTTCACGGGGGTCATCGTCGCACCATGGATCGGAAAGATATCGCCGTGCGTCGAGTAGCCGCGCGTGTTGCCATACTCATTCTCGAGGACTTGAACCTCAATGCCGCGATGAAATGGCACGCCGCGAGCGGTGATATCATCGGCCCAGACAAAGATCCCGGCGTTGCCGCGCGGGACCATATGCCTCCACTCCAATTCCATCACAAAGTTCTGATACATTTTCGCGGTGCGGATCTCGCCGATCGGTTTGCCGGTGCAATAGAGCACGCCGTCTTTGAAATTCCATGTTTCCGGCGGCGTATTGGTCAATACCCATCCGCTCAACTCGGCATCGACGAACATCGGCTCAAGGGGCTCGTCGGCGCGAGTCGCGCGCGGACCAAACATCGCGGCAAGGACGACACAGAGGACACGCAACAAATTTTGATTCATGTTCAATCCCGATGGATGGGGTGCTGCATTGAGTTGTGAGCGTTAATTTACCCGCGTTGGGCACTGATGGCATCCAATTGAATCACAACCGTTCGATCCAGTCGGCGCTGTCGAGCACTTCGCTGATAAACATTTGCTGTGCGACCAGAATTGATCTTTGCAACTCCTGGGCCGTTGCCGAGCCGGCTTCGTTTTGCACATCCAACGTTCCCGTTGCGTCACTGAGGAATTCCACCTTGTAGCCGCGGTGGAATGCTTGACGTGCCGTTGTATCGCAACACATATGCGTCATGTAGCCGACGATGCTAACCGTGTCGGCAACCTGCTTCTTCAACCATTCATCCAGCGGTGTATTGGTAAAAGACCCGGGAAGTTGTTTATCGATAACGACGTCACGGGGGCGCTGCTCGACTGCTGGGTGCAATTGCCAGGCATCGGAGTTGAGTCGAAAGATCGGTGACTCGGGGTCTGCTTGATGATGCCGGATAACGGCGATCGGGACGCCCGCTTTCGTTGCTTCGTCCATCACGTTCAAGATCGAATCCAAGTGCCCAACGGGATGAGTAATTGGCAACGCACCGTCGAAATACTCCTGCTGAACATCGATGACCAAGAGTGCTCGTTTCATTGCGTTTTCCGCTGCGAGGAATTGCCTTTGACACGATGGATCGTAGCAATACAGTTCAACGATGTCACGCTTTGGGAATATTCAAGTCCATCCATTGCTGAGCAGTTTCCGCCGGACGATTGCCATGGGCCACGCTGGAGAGCTTTTTTTGGGCCTGGTTGATGCGTCGTATCACCATGCTACTCTCGATCGCCTCGTCTTCTTTCATACCCAGTTTTCTCAATAATTCCGTGATCGACTTGCCGACGAACATCCGCATCAACGGATCCTCCAACGAGAGGTGATAGGACACGCGGCATTTGCAAGGCAAATCGTCGGCAAAACCGGATATCACGCGATCATCTTCGGAAACCAGCGGATGTCGCTCGGCAACGATCAGATCGATCATCGTATTTTCGTCGGCAGCGAAATTAGCGGCGATCCTGGACGACAGGTCAGCCGCGCTGACAACCAAGGCGGGTACTTCGCCAGAATACTCGCCGACTATCCGCTCCAATTCACTGTGCACGTCGTCGAAGTGGGCGATCAATAGGATCGCAGCACTACGTGAATTTGATTTATTCAACAAGTCTCGGCGCACACCGTTGAACTTGGCTTCCCTGGTCAACCAGACAAAGTCTGGCTCGACTTCCAGGTTGGATGGCGGCTTTTCGCCGAACAGGAGACTCAATAGTCCCATCGATCACACTCACGTCAGCGGTTTTTGTCATTCGGATTGTTGCAGGCTGGATCTCAGTCGCCCAGCACGCCAGAGGCGACGGCATCTCAGCAGCGCGCGGAATTCAAAAGCGCGCGGGAAGGACAATACTTTAGCAGTAAACTCTTCGGCTCGAGTTGAACTTCAAGGTCGACGATTCTCTGATCTTTTCGTACTGAGCTATCGCTTGTACCACACGCGCATGAATTGGTGCCACGTCGACTGTACCTCGCCGGGTGTGCGAAGGCTCGCGTCGTTCGATCCCTCTTCACCAGCATTGTGGATATTGGGTAAGACGACGGTTTCGACGTTGACTACTTCAACGTTGTTCTGGGCCACCCATTGATTAGCTCGGTGTACCGTGGCACTCATTTCCTCCATGGTTGGCGATCGAAAGAGCCCGCCCGAGTCCATCATATTCGGAACAAAATCTTCAAAGTCGATCATTTAGTGCTCCGGTTGGGAAGAAGTACGATGCCACTGACCACGGCCGATGTCCGGGTGAGTCGCTCGTCGCGGAAAATGATTCCATCGCTTGATTGTTGCAAATTGCCGGAAGAATGTCTGCTTCCGCGGATCTTAGTCAATCGAAAGAGGCACGATCCGATGTCGATCGCAAGGGGCACTGATGCCGCCGAGCTTCTCGAATTATGGTTGATGTTCTCGGCGGAGTCGGTTCGGTGGTAAGATAGTCGGTGTTGAGGAACATGTCTGGCAACTCAAATTTGACCGATGATTCGTTTTACATTCGGCCGACCCTTTTCCAATTGCACCGGTTTGTCCCGCCGTGGTTTTCTTTGCGCCGGGTCCCTTGGAATCGCTGGACTGAGTCTTCCGGAATTGCTGGCGGCCGAAGCCATCTCTGGCACGCGAGCGTCACGCAAATCCGTCATCTTGATTCATCTTGATGGCGGTCCTCCGCAAATGGATCTGATCGATCCGAAGCCCGACGCGCCGGTGGATCTGCGAAGCCCGTTCGCGCCGATCAAGTCGTCGATCCCGGGACTGCATTTGACCGAATTGATGCCGCGGTGCGCCAAGATCGCGGACAAGCTGATCTTCCTGAGGTCATTGGTCGGTGCCGATGGCAAACACCATGCTTTCCAGTGCCAATCGGGCTACAAGGAGAGTGCACTGCAGTCGATCGGCGGGCGACCGGTATTGGGCTGCGTGGTCAATCATTTGATGGGTACACCGGCGGACGAGGTTCCTAACTTTGTTGATCTGATGCAGGGGCGTCCGCTTGTTCGCAACAGCGCCCGTCCGGGATTCCTCGGTCCCAGCGTCAAACCGTTTCGACCCGATATTTCGAGTCGTTGGAAGCGGGAACTCGAAGAAGGAATGAAAGGGGAACTTGCGCGGCTGGGCGATGGCCACAAAACCGAGTTAGAACTGATCGAGGAGCTGCCCGTCACGCGAATCGACGACCGCTTGGCACTGCTCAGAAAAGTGGATCGATTCAATCGCGCGCTGGACGATTCGGGCGAGATGGCGGCGATGGACCACTTCACGCGACAGGCCTATCGGATTTTGACTTCCGGTGCGTTTGCCGGCGCGATGGATATCGATCGCGAAGATCCAAAGGTAATCGAACATTACACACCTGGCGGCACCTTCGACGGACAGCCTTCCTACACAAGTGAAGGCCCCGATGCCGTGCTGAAGTTGTTGCTCGCTCGTCGATTGGTCGAAGCCGGCGTGCGGGTGGTCAGCGTATCGCTCAGTGATTTCGATACGCACTCGGACAACAACCCTCGGATGCGACATCTAGGTCCACTGTTCGATTTCGGATTCCACGCTTTGGTTACCGACCTGAATTCGCGAGGAATGCTCGACGATGTGACGGTATTGGCCTGGGGCGAATTCGGGCGCACGCCCAAGGTCAATGACAAAGGGGGCCGTGACCATTGGCCGAGGTTGTCGATGGGGATGATGGCCGGCGGCGGTCTGACCGGCGGCGCGGTACTCGGAAAAACCGACCGAATCGCCGGTGAAGCAACCGATCGTCCCGTCTCCTACGCGGACGTTGTCGCCACGTTGTATCATCAAATCGGAATCGATCCGCGACGGGTGATCCACGATCCCTCGGGTCGCCCCCACGTGTTGATGGATGAAGGCGAAGTGATCCGAGAGATCGTCTGATACGGCGGGCAAAGCTGTGGGCCAAACGTATTCATCGGCGCGTTCGGCGCAAGTATCCTCGTTACAATCCGAACGCCGACGTCATCTCGGAGCTAATCGGATAGAAGGGATTCAAGCTGGTTGCGCGCAGAGCCGCTGAGGCGCAGAGAGAACAATAACGCCCCACATGAATGCAACATTAAGTCGAAATCACCCGAGCGTTCTTCTCAACGTCTTTGCCGCTCTGCGGGAATATCGTCGCTGCCTTGCCATCGTACTTCTGCTGCGGCTAATCGTTCCCGCGTTCGCGAGCGAACCACCGATCACGGCTGTAGCGTTTTCTCCAGGGGGCGACACGCTGGCCGCGACAAGCCAATCGGGATTGCAACTCTACAGCTGGCCTGACTTGACGCGAAAAGACATCATTCAGACGTCCGCCGCAAATCTTCATTGCCTCTCCTTTTCACCCGGCGCAGAACGATTGGCGGTCGGCGGCGGATTTCCCGCGGAGGAAGGCATCGCGCAAGTTTTTTCCTGGCCTGGGGGGAAACCGATTGTTTCGATTAGCCGGCACGAGGATTCCATTTTTGACGTCGCTTGGAAGATCACCGATGGCAGCGCCGCATTGCTGACCGCGAGCCTCGATCATGACATCAAGCTTGTCGATCTCGAGAAGAGGACGACGACCACCACGTTCGCCGGCCATTCGCGCGGAGTCAGGGCTGTTTGCCTCTTACAAGACGGCAAGACTCTGGTGAGCGCTGGGGATGATCAATCGCTGCGAGTTTGGAACACCGAGTCGGGCGAACTCATTCGAATCATGAACCAACACACCGGGCCGGTTCACGACCTCGCGCTGCGCGAGTCCGAGCAGGGCCTTCCCATGATCGCGTCGGCGGCTGGCGACCGCACAATTCGTTTTTGGCAACCGACGATTGGACGGATGGTTCGATATGTGCGGCTCGAGTCCGAACCGCTCGCCATCGCCTGGCTCAGCGACCGAGTTCGAATTGCTGCGGGTTGTGTCGACGGTCACGTCCGCGTCATCGACGCCAATGAAGTCAAAGTCATCGATGACCGGCCGGCAATCGATGGCTGGGCCTACGCGATTGCCGTGCACCCGGGTGAGGACAGCATCGTCGTTGCGGGAAGTGGCGGTGAAATCAAGCAACTGGTTCCGTAGCTTCGCGCCTTGACCGGGAATGTCAAAACAATTCCGTGATCGGTTTTCCCTGGTCGGTGATCGGAACTGGCCGATCGCCGTCGTAAAGATTCTCGGTGGGGTCGATCTGCAGCGCGGCCAGCACCGTGGCGAAAAAGTCGGGAACGCTGACGGGACGTTCTTCGATTGTCTCGGCGACCGGATCGGATCTTCCCAGCGCGCCGGTGTGGTTCAGGCCCCCGCCGGCAATCACGTTGGTAAAGCACTTTGAATGGTGACCGCGACCGCCGCCGGAATCAAAACCGCCCGGGCGACCGAATTCTGAATTGATCAGAATCAAGGTTTTGTCCAGCAGATCGTGTGCTTCGAGGTCGGCAATCAATGTCGCCAGCGCCGCGTCGAGATCCTGGATCAACAAATGTTGGTTCAGTTGACCTTCGTTGTGGGTGTCCCAACCGGTACCGTTCTTGAAGTTGTCGCTGTACGAGACCTCGACAAAACGGACGCCGGATTGGAAAAGACGCCGAGCCAACAAACATCGCTGCCCAAATTCGCTCTTGTAAGCGTTGCGAAGCTCGTCCGATTCGCCTTGGAGATCGAACACTTTCATGAACTCGGGCCCCGACAGTCGAAGACTCTCAGCAACGGCCGCGTCATAGTCGCTGAATTTCTGGTCACCGGCGAACCGTTTCGCGCCGCCGGCGCGTACTGCACCAAGCAATTTCTCGCGACGAGTGACGCGGCTGCTCGAAAGCCACGCCGGGCGCGCCAATCCCGCCGGTCCCGATTCGATGTCGGTTGAATAGATGAATCCGGCTTCGGGTCCGAGAAAGCCGGGGCCTCGCGCGATGTTGGGGTATCCGAGCAACACGTACGCGGGAACGCCCTCCGCGGAAGCGCCCCGTTTGTGCGCGACAATCGATCCCAACGATGGATAGGTCACAGTGCCGCTGGTCGGCCGACCAGTGTGCATCCGGTTGGTTGCCGCGGCGTGTTCGTCGACCACATCGTGATGCAACGTTCGGATGGCTGTGACCTGGTCCATCACCTTTGCGGTCTTTGCAAGGTGCTCGCACACCTTCACCCCCGCGACGGACGTTTCGATCGACGGATAATAGGACCCCGCCTTCTTCGACTTGGCATCACCAAGTTCCTTCGGATCGAACGTATCGATCTGGGACATGCCGCCACCGAGCCAAAGCATGACGCAATGCTCCGCCTTGCCCATCGGCATTGGATTGGCGGCGAAAGTTGGCGCCGCCGCAACAGCAGCTGCGGATGCCGCGGAGGTCTGTAGGAATTGTCGACGTTTCATCATCAAATCAGCATAACCTGTTATGGAATCATGATCATTTCGGGCGCATTGAAGAGCGCCCACATCGCATCCTCGGCCTGTTCTCGCCAAGCCGCATTCAAAAACCGGGTCGGCGGATCGCCGCGGCGCGCCGCCTCTTCTTGACGTTGCTTAATCGAATTGGCTTCTCCATCGAGATGGTTCGACCAGGAGACATGCGGGATTCTTTCGATTTCGGGAATCGGGGCGATCTCGTTTTCCGGGACGACTCGGTCATCGAAACCAGGCTCGATGAGTGCGACGAATCTGTTTCTTTCATCTTCGGTCGGCAAGCGAGTCAAGAATCGCAGGAAAAGATCGTCGACCAGGGCTGCGACCGAATCTGCGTCGATGCACATACGCGTTATGTCTGAACGGTCGCTTAGCCGTGTCATCCAGCTGCCCATCACACCGTTGGCCAACACACCGGGTTGCCTCGGGTTGGGTTCTTCGATTCGGTGCGAGGTAGGTTCCTGGCGTGAATTGCGCCACCCGAACGCCCGCAGCACATCGACAACCGCCTGAATTCTTGGCATTGCCAAACTAGGTCGATCGCGCTCGTTTGCTAATGTCGTGAATTCCCACGCGCGGCGTGGGTGCCCAAAGTTCATGAAAAAGTCGGGCGCCAAGCGGCCTTCGATATCCATCGTCAGATGCCCGACGTTCATTTCCTGTCCCGCGACGTGCCACGCGTTGTCGACGACCTGCTCGGCGGTCATGCGACGTCGGTACGGGCCCTCGAAGTAGCGCTCAGCGTCGACGATATTCTCTGGAGGATCGATGGCATGCCTTTGGTAAACGCTCGAGGCCATGATCAGTCGTGCGAGTTGCTTGATGTCGTAACCGCCTCGGATGAACTCGTCGGTCAAATGGGCAAGCAGGTCCGGATCACTCGGCACGTGACCTTCCCAGTCATCCACCGGTTCAACAAGCCCCGCGCCCATCAGTCGTTTCCAGATGCGATTCACCATGACTTCGGCGAATCGTCGCGAAAATGTCACCTCTGCCGCGATTCGCTCGCGTGTGTCGCCGGGATTCTGAATCACGCCGTCGGGGATTTCCGTTTGCCATTGGTCAAAGGGCCAGACGGGCGTGACGGTCGAACCGATGTCAAGCGTCACGTCGATCAACGATTCGCGTCCACCCTTGCTGACGTGTTCGAAGAACTCGGCGGGCACACTGCTGGTTTTGGGAACCTGAATCTTCTCTCGATCCAACATGGCAGCGAGTTGAAACAATTCCTGCTGGGTCGTTTCGTGATAGGGCGCATCGTGACAACGCGCGCATTTCATGTCGACGCCAAGAAAGGCGGTTCCGATGATGTGAGCCTTCGCGGCCATCGGAACATCGTTTTGCGTTGCAATCGCGAAACCGCCTGCGCCGCCACCCCACTTGCTTCCGCGCATCATGATCAACTCGGTCGCAAAACGGTCCATCGGCTTGTTATCGCGAAGCGCTTCGAGGATCCAATAGCGGAAGGGACCGGTGTTGTTGAGCATTGGCTTCAAGAGGTTCGGATTCTCCGCCAGAACATCCTGCCAGTAACCCATCCAGTTGTCGGCCCAACGATCATCCTGGAGAAGTTGATCAATCATCCGCAGGCGTTTATCGGGCGAGCCATCCCTCTGGAACTCCCGCACGACCCCCAGCGGCGGCGCGACGCCGACGGTGTCGATCCA
>JAHELS010000198.1 GCA_024644085.1 Rhodopirellula sp. | reverse complement strand
CCGGTGCAACCAGCCAGTGCCATCTCGCGAACCAGTGTCGGGTCATCGGTGACGTCGATGCTGACCGCCGCACTCCATATCTTCTCGAGCGGTCGCAGCGCTCGACATAATTGGCGCAAGAATTCCGGCTTGGAACCCAGGTTGTTATCAGTAAACACGGCGTACGGCTGATCGTCCTGGCGAAACTCATCGGCGATCTGCTGGACATCCCGCATCAAGTAGGGCATGTGCAATCCTTTGGTCGACAGATAACAAAAGCCACATCGGTTGTGGCAGCCGCGGGTCGCGATCAGGCTGGTGGTTGTCAAGAATCCGCTTCGCTTCAGAAGGTCACGTCGCGGTGGCGGGTCTTCACGGTAGGGTCGCTTGAAGTCCGCGCGGTAGGTGTCCCTCAGCTTGCCGGCATCGACATCGCTCAAGATCTGTCCCCAGAGCTGAACGCCATCACCGATCGCCAGCACATCAGCGTGCGGGGCAACTTCATCCGGACATGAAATCGCATGCAACCCGCCTAAGACGACGATGGACCCGCGTTTGCGATACCAACGAGCCAACTCGTAGGCGCGATGGGCAAATGTCAAATGCACGGTGATGCCGACGACCGCGGGCACGGGATCACAAGGAGGCGGACCTTGCAACAGGTTTTCGTCCCAGTACTCAACGTGCCAGTGATCCGGCGTGCTGCCGGCAACACTCGTCAATGCCAACGTCGGGGTTAACACGTGCTTGCCGAAACTCGCGTGTGGATCTTTCGGATAGAACGGGTTGATCAGTAACGCATGCTGCTTGCGCACCGGAGCCAGGCTTGGATTCCGATCCAATTCGGGCGCAACCTTCATGTCACGCGGAATCCAGTGTTTACCCATGAATGTTCTCGTTGGCCTGGGTCGCGGACTGATCTGCCGATGCCGAACCAGAGTATAGAGGACGCTCGACGCCGGGGCCGCCACCGGCGCCGCATGGGGCGAGGACGGTGCGCTCGGGCTTCAGTGGATCGGCATCAGGAGTGCATCAATTCTTCCAAGTGATCACCCAACTGCTTCAGATCTTTGGCAAGCTGTTCGGACTGTTTGGTCGCGGCAAGCGATTGCCTTGCCGATTGGTCAATCTGGGACATTGTTTTAGCCAACTGCTCGAGCCCGGTCGCCTGTTCGTTCGCACTGGCCAGGATCTGGGAGGCTGCGGTTGCGGATTCGCCCACCGTCGCGGCAAGCGTGTCGATGGTTTCCTTTGCCCTGGTCACGACATCGCCGGCCTGGGCAACGGAGTTCGTCCCTTGTTCGGTGGCGACAACGACAGTGCTGGTCGCCAATTGAATCTCGCGAAGAATCTGTCCGATCTGACTCGTCGACTCCTTGGCCTGTTTGGCAAGTGACTTAACCTCGTTGGCGACGACCGCGAACCCCAGACCAGCTTCGCCGGCGCGTGAGGCTTCGATTTGCGCATTCAGGGCCAGCAATCCGGTGCGGTCGGCAATGTCGTTGACCGTCGCGGTGATTTCACCAATCGTCTGGGCACGTTCCGCCAACGAGAGAATACTTTCGGCGATGGATTCGACCTGTTCGCGTACCGACTGCATTGCGGTGGTTGTCGCGTCAACGGCCGACCTTCCCGATTGACTGACGCTGTCGGCTTTGGCGGCCGAGGTTGCCACTTCACGCACTCGCTTCACCGAATGCTGCGCCGTCTGCGTGATTTCCTGGATCGTGGTCGTCGTTTGAGAGACACCCGACGCCTGCTCATCGGCGGCCCTGGTTTGCTGGGTTGCGCCCGCAAGAATCTCGTTGCTAGCGGATGAAAGTCGGCTGACCGCCTGGCGAATTCCATCGAACAACCGTCGTCGTTCCAGCTCGGTTTGCTTTCGCTCGGTGATGTCCTGCACGGTTGCAAGAGTGACTTGTCGACCCTCGTACTTCATTTCACTCATACGCAGCGCCAGCGGAATCGTCGACCCGTCCTTTCGCAGACCGTCGACTTCCGTTTCACGCCCAATCGCGACGGAGTCGCTATCGTGTGCGGCGAACAATCGCGAGAAATCATGATCGATGGCTTCGTTTGCTGTGTAACCAAACAATCGTTCTGCGGCTGCGTTAAACGAAATAACCTTTCCATCTTTGGCGACCGTAATGATGCCGTCGGCGGTTGAGTTCAAGATGGTTGTCGTCCTGGCATCCTGTTCCGAAAGCTTCGCCACGGTCTCATGCAGATGTTCCGCCATCCGGTTGAATTCGTCAGCAAGCTGGCCTGTTTCGTCGGCCGATTCGATGTGTACCCGCTCGTCAAGATCTCCCGAAGCGATTCTCGCGACGCTGACTGTCAACAAACCGATCGGCATGGAAATCGAGCGGGCCACCAGGAAAGCTGCTAACGCGACCACCAAGACGGTGACCAGACCGACGAGCATGAACCAACGCTGGAGACGGTCCGAAGAAGCAAACGCCTCCTCGGTATCGATCTTCGTAACGACTCCCCAGCGAATGTCGGGTACGTAACGCCACGCAGCAAGAATTTCCTTGCCGCGATAGTCGATGGAGATACCCGAACCTCGTTTTCCAAGCAGCGCCTGTTGCGCGGGGATCGCGTTTTCAGACCCAATGACCACTCGCCGCCGGAAGGCCGCGTCCGCATCGTAACGCAACGGCGATACAAAAAGAATCTCACGATCTTCGCGAGAAACAAAGAGAGATTCACCGGTATCGCCGAGTCCGGTGCGATCGTCCGCCAGCCGATTGATATGACTGACCGACATCTGCAAGGCGACGACACCTATCAATTCCCCGGATCGAAAAACGGGAGCGGCAACAAATGCCGCGGGCTCATCGGATGGCGAGTAGTAGCGGAAGTCCGAGATATCGGCGACGTGTGTTGCCGCCGCCGTTTGAAACGCCCGCGCGAGCTCCGTGTCACTGTACGCTCCGGTGATCAGATTGGTCGCAAAATCATCCTCGCGAGCAACCGTGTAAACTATTTCGCCATCGGATGTAATCAGGAATAAATCATAGAAACGCGCTTGTTCCTCGTAATACTCCTGAAAATCCGTCAAGAAAGGCCCTAGCTCGGTATCCACCGCAGAGTACTCCGGTGAGTCAACTCCGTATTCATTATAAGCCTGTCCAAATCGATTCAATGCGTCGATGATCGATGGATTGCGAGCCATCGTATGCAGCCGATGTCGCGCTTCGGTGAAGTAATCGTCGATCTGTTTTGTTTTTGCGTCTGCAACTGTCGACAGATTCGCAGTTACCTCGTCCCGAATTGTGTTCGTTGCATTTCGGATGGCAAGAGAACCGGCAATCACCAGCGGCATCAACGCTACCACCAAAAACCACACCACCAGCTTGGCGCCGATACCGAGGTGATTGAGAAACGCGAATCTGCGCATGACTGGTTACTTATGAATGCGACTGCTGATTCGAACCATGATGAATGAATCGCGGTCGGGATGTTGACTTTCTACAGCAGCGACTTCCAGTCTGATTCAATCTTCGGCCAGACCAATCTTTTTTGGGCTATTGGTTTTTCCCGGATTCGCCCATTGGCCGCCCCATTGGTCATACATATCGCTCAAGAACCGGTTCCACTGCTTTCGACTCCGATAAACGGGGTAGGGCACAGGGCGAACGGGTCGACCCGAATTCCAGACAACGTCAAATTGACCATCTGCGCGGATTCGACCTACCCGCACGGTTTTCCAGGTGTGTTGGTTTTCGTCTTCGATCGAGACGATGCCTTGGGGAGCCGCGAAGCTCTGCCGCCCCAGTCGGCGTCGGACCGCGTCGACGCTGTCCGTCTCCGCGTCCTCGACCGCCTGTGCCCACAAGTAAACTCCAAAATAACCCGCTTCGATGGGGTCGTCGGTAACGCGGTCCGCACCGTACCGGGCTTTGAAACGCGCTACGAAATCCCGATTGGTCTCTCCTGCCGCACTTTGGAAATAATTCCACGCTGCGTAGTTGCCGACCATACTCTCTGCGTCCATCGAGCGAAGTTCGTCCTCCGCTATGCTGAACGACATCGTCGGAATCTGATCCGCGCTGACGCCCTTGGACCGCAGAACATTGAAAAACACAACGTTGGTATCGCCATTGATCGTGTTAAGAATGACGTCGGGGCTGGCTGCGACGATCTTGTCCACCACGTCGGTTACATCGCGGCTTCCCATAAGGATGTATTCCTCGCCAACGATTTCCCCGCGGACCGCCTCGATCTGCGCCCGTACAATCGCGTTCGCAGTGCGTGGAAAAACGTAATCCGAACCGACGAGAAAAAACTTCCTGGCCTGCAGTTCATCAATGCACCATTTCACGGCCGGTAGAATCTGTTGGTTCGGCGTGGCGCCTGTGTAGACAATGTTCCGACTCTGTTCGAGTCCCTCATACTGAACGGGATAGAAGAGCAGGTGGTTGTGCTTCTCGAAGATCGGTCTGACTGTTTTGCGACTCGCTGATGTCCAACAACCGAACACCACGCTGACCCTCTCCTGCAGGATCAGCCGCTCGGCCGCCGCCGCGAAAACTTCCAGGTTCGATTCGCCGTCAACGACGACCGGCTCGATTTTCCTCCCCAACAATCCGCCGTTTGCGTTGATCTCATCGATCGCCATCAACGTGGCATCGCGAACCGAACGTTCGCTGATAGCCATCGTCCCGGTTTCGGAATGGAGAATCCCAACCTTGAGCGGTTCGGCGTCCGGACGAGCTGCAAGAATCAATGTGACCGCGCAGAAAACCACCACCACCGTGATAGCGACAACGATCCTGAACCTGTCCGTCACATTGAGTTCCCAGGAATTGGTTTAAGTTAGTCTACTCAGGGAGTTACCGAATTCCGATCTCTAATTGGTCGAGGAGCGGGATTTGCATCTCCCCCCGACAGGACAGGGCTAATTCAAAACTGGATCCAGCAATCTCGCCAACAATCCCTCGAATTATCTCCGCTCGGGCTTCGCAGAATTCGATCCATTCGAGTTCAGCTTTCAATCAAGAAATCACGAACGATGTCGATGTCGAACCGATGCGCCGCAGCCTTCATGTGTCGCGTCCGCAATCGTCGATCAATGCACGCGTTCCTGCTAAAGGCATCGACGACCGGCGGCAGCACCCGTTACGTCCCAAGCAAGCTAATTCCCGGGCGGAATGGGAAGCAGAACAGGTGCAGTCGTAGTTTCCGTCGGCGGCTCACTCAGCATTGTCCGACCGATCGCATCGTCCCAGTCATACGACATCAACAGGTCGAAACCGGGATTCTGGTCTTTGACCTGGCAGGAACAGGGGCCGATGATGAATCTTGACGCCATCCCGATGGTTACGTCCGAGATCCCCTTTCCGACCAGCGCGTACAACACGCGTCCTCGGCCCAGGACCGGAAATGCCATTGGTTGATCGAGTGATTCGAGGTCCACTTCACTGGCCAACAACATTCTCAGAAGCGATTGTTCTTTCGGATCGTCGCGTCGGAGTGTGACAATCGAAAAATCGAGTCGCAACTCGAGGTCGACTTGTTGCAGCAATTCTTCTTCCGACTCGATGACTTCCTGCTCGGGCAACTCTAACGACTTTTCGTTGTTTTCGATTTCGCGAGCCAGGGTATCCATCGCCACATTGTCGCGATCTGCATCGCCACAGGGTACGAAAACCCAAACCGCAGATTCCCCCGTCGCCAATCGCTTCGCAATCTCCTGGCGGACGGGTGAATCGACAAGTTTCTCCGCGGACTCGGATGTGAGCGGACCAACCGAAACCAATCGGTCGGGCACTTCCCTGGCTGTCTCGGGATAAAGTACCACCAGCAACGGTTTTTGAACGTCGGTACTATTGGCCCATACTGACGCCAGGACCGGATCGTTACTCCCGCTGATCTCGACGGTCTTAACCTGAAAATTTCCCCGCGCGGCCGAACCGTCGGCTGATTCTCGCAACATGTGGACGGTGCCTTGGTTCGCTTCGCTCAAAGGTCCGTCGTGCAGAATGACGATCGCGTAGTCGTCAGCCGGCCAACGTTCAAGCGCATAGCGAAACACTGGTACCTGGCAAGCAACTGCAGCCGACGCCACCGTAATCGCGAAACACAAAACGAACGGTTGTGAGGTATTTTTCATCGTTCGTCCTGTCGCGTCAGCTCGATGGCAGAAATGATTGGTGGCGGCGATCGATTGTCGAAAACGAACTCGACCAACAGGTTTCCGGTAACCGCAACATCCCTGAATTCAATTGTCTCCGGTTGGACCGCTTCACCATCTGCAGATTCAATGACAACGCCGGATTTTATTCTGTTGGACTGGAGCTTGATGTCGAACGCACCGGTGTTATCGTCGTCCAGATTTGCAAAATAAAACTTCACGTCATAATTGCTCGGGGCGTCATCTTCACCCAGCAGTGGAATCTCGAATTTTTGCAGACCCCGCCCGCCTGATGCAAACAGCCACGGACTTTCGGAGCTAGCGAGTTTCAGCGATTCGAGGTTGCGGGTGTACCAGCCGCCGCCGCTGGCGAGTTTCGGCTTCAAATCAAAAACAAACTCGAGTCGTTCACGTGACATGGGCCTTGGATAACCGAACCATTCGCGACCTGAGAGGTCTTTGCGGTCCCCGGGCGCTCCGAAGTTAATGCCAATACGTTTGACTGGCGTCGTCGGTCCAACGGCGCTGAGTATCCCCCATGACTTGTTTTCGGTCCGCGGCTCCATCACCACGGTCGACGCGATTGAAAACTGACAAACGCATCCCGCACTCGCTTCGGGAATCATCACCAGGCCATTGCCGGGAATCGCGTTGATCCAGCATCCGAGCCGCTGGCCGGCAAAATGGCGTGTGCCACTGTCGCGATACAAGTCGTAATAGCCGATAAACCCGGAGCGGAAAAACATCATGTTCGGCGTTGCCGTGATCACGCCACAGTGATGTCCGGGGCGACTGAATCGCCACTGGCTTTCGGTGCCGGTCAACGGATGCGATCGGGTTTTTGGTTTGCCGGTATGCAGATCGAACGCCCACGGCTCAGCGTAGATCTCATTGCCGATGACCGCGGGTCGGTTCATGTAATTGGCATTCCTTGACCAAAGTTCGTTGCCGTTGTCCGCATCAAGGACCAACAGTTTTCGTCGGTCAAACTCACCCGACAGAAACTGTTTCCAATAGTGGCCATTGGCGTTGGCGCCGCACAAAACGACGTGACCATCGGCGTACATCAATGTCAGGCTTCCTCCGCCGGCACTGACGTTCGTTGTGTCAGTCACGTTGACTGGCTTTTCCCAGAGTTTCTCGCCTGTTTGCCGATCAAGCGCAACGGCCAACCGAACGTCGTATGCCTTCGCCTCGGCTTCGGCCGCCTTGGCAGCTTCGCCGGTCAGTGCTTTCAGTTCACTTTTATCCTGTAGATACAATTGCCGGCGCTCGTCGGGGCTGATCGAGCTGTCGATGAAGTACATCCGATCCGGCCCAATCGCAATCGTGGTATGGAGGATATTGCTGCCGCGGTAAGTCCAGGCTCGCTGGCCGGTGCTGGTGTCGATCGCAAAAATGGCGTCGGTTTGGCTTTTCACGGTGAGACCGCGCCGACGCATGCGTTGTTCGAGTTCTTCGCGTATGGTGCTGGTGCCAAACAGCTGATCGTTGTCGTATGCCAGATAGGCCCAGGCACGCTCGATACCATCGGCCGACTCGGGGGTTTGGTAGGTTGCGGTCACCTCTCCGGTCGCCGCGTCCAAGGCAATGCATTGATCATTGATTGCGACGTACAACACATCGTCGCTGGCTGCCAAATTATGAGTTTCGCGGTTGTTGAACACGCCCGTGCGAATGGCGCCCGGGTTTTCGTAGTCCCACAAGAAAGTGCCGTTGTACGCATCGTACGCCATCAACCGGTCCGTGCCTTGGATGAACATGCGGCCGTTGGTGGATAGCGGAGCTCCCGCGGCTTCGTGTCGATTGATCATCGAACTTGGCCCGGGGTCACCGTACCAGAGGACCCCGAGTCCATCGCGGACGCGGTAGTCGTCGGTGGATGACGTATTTGCAACATTGCCGTACTGGTGCGACCAGTTTCCGGCACCAGGAAGTTTGCCGCGCCGCAGCATGTACCAGGGTTCGTGAACAATCAGTTCACCTTCGTCCTGCTGACCAAATCGTGTTAGCCAAGCCATGATTGCGTCGGAACTGGCAACCTTTTCCGCCTCGGGCGCGTTCTCGGGACGACCGAAAATCGCGATGCCGCCACAAGGTTTCAGATGCCGGGCAAGTTTCTCTGGTTCACCCGGCATTTGCCCCCTGAGAAGCATCGAGTCGGACACGATCAGGTTCGCGAAATAGTTCGAGAACGGAAGTTCGTCGATCGGCCGTGAGAAAACTGTGACACGCGTCGCGTGGACCCCGGCCCGCTCGAGCGCCCTGCGAGAAGACGCTGCTTTCCCGGCATCCGGTTCAACGGCAAAGATCACCAGTTCACTTTGCCGGGCCAATTCATACGCCAGCCGTCCCTGTTCGCTACCGAGCACGAGGCAATAGCCTTTGCGCTGGTCCGTTTGTTCCAGGATTTCCCGGGCGGCGGATCGATACAGATCGGTCAATTCGTCATCGGGAAACGGGGAGGCGAAGGCGGGAGGCCAATGAACGACTTGCTCGCTCGACTGGTCGTCGGCCGTTAAGTCGCTGTGAAATGCGTAGATCGCCCCCGAGTCAGTGCTGACGGTCAAGGTACTGTCATCGGCAGCCAGCCCTCGAACGTTTCCATCAACTTCTTCTTCCCAGACTTTCTCGCCGCTCATCCGATCCAGGGCCATCACCCGGTTCATGCCGCCGGCGATGACAAGTTTGTCCGTCGCGATCAAGACATCATCGAAATCGCATGGATGTTCCCAAACGATTCCGACATTCATGTACTCCTTCATTTTCTGTTTTGCTTCGGCAACCTTGTCGCGATCCGCGCGGACCTCGCGCGCCTTGAGAAACCATTTCTGTTTTTCCTGACTCGCGCTGGCGTGTTGTCGCCTGTCAACAGAAAAGATCCTTTCACCATCCATCAAATAGGCGAACTCGCCGGCCAAGACCATTTGTCGGCCGTTGATCCACGATTGACCGACGTCGCCGGTTTTCTGGTCCATCGCCAGAAAGTGGTGCGGACCGCCCGCGAAAACCTGGCCGTCGCCCAGCAGCGCCTTGGTTCCGCCAACAACACCGCCGGCAGTGGTGCGCCATGAGTGCGTGCGTTGAAAGACGATCTGGCCCGTCGCTTTCGAAACAGCAACCGGCAGCGAACGCCCCGACGGCACGTACAAGAATTGATCGTTGGCCAGCAGGTAGCCTTGAGGCGATAGGTCGTTGCGTCCCGCGTTCTGTTGGCTGATGGCATCATTTCTCCACACAACGGAACCGTCCATTGCGTTGACCGCGCAAAGATAGACGTTCTCATGGGGAAAAACGCCCGCACCGAAATACGCTGTATCCCCGTCGATCAATACGCCAGTACGAACCGGCCAGCGAGAAATCATCTCGCCGCGCGAAAGCAACAAGTCGTCTTCGGGTCCGACTCGCATTTTCCATACAACTCGCCCGTCATCCGCACCCAGACAATAAACGAAGCCGTCGTCGGAGCCGAAGTAAACGTTTCCATGGGACAAGGTTGGTGCCAAACGGATCGGACCTTCGGTGTAAAAGCTCCAAATTGGTTTGCCGGACCTCGCCTCGACGCAATGCAAGCGATGGTCGACCGTGCTTCCGAAATAAACGCGGCCCGCCGACATCACAACCTGCATCGCATCATCAAAATCGACGCGATGCCGCATCTCGTGACCTTCGATCGGAGCTTGTCGCGGACCGGACCAGGCCTTGGTCGGCTTTGCCGGAGACTTGTAAGTCCAGGCAAGTCGCAGCGATGGCTCGAGTTTGCAGGACGAGAAACCGGCGCGATCATTCCCGTTCAAATAAGCGGGCCAATCCGCGACGGCCGTGGACGCAGCCATCATGATGCAAGCCACCAGGCAAGCACATTTCAACAGTCGGGAAATCATCATGTGGACCTTTGGATTGTCTTTCATCGGCCGAATGGCAATTTGGAAGCCGCGCATCATTATAACCGCATAACCAGAGCGACATTTCTCTCGTTGCAGGCGCCGGGATCACGTGTCTTTGTCAGCCCGAAGCACCGAGACAAAGGCTTGCTGGGGAATGTTGACGCTGCCGAACTGCTTCATCTTTGCTTTGCCCTTTTTTTGCTTTTCGAGCAGCTTCTTCTTTCGCGTCACGTCGCCGCCGTAAAGTTTCGCGGTCACATCCTTGCGGTACGGCTGGATTGTCGCCCGCGCGATGATCGTGCCGCCGATCGCCCCCTGAATCGGGATCTTGAACTGGTGGCGCGGAATGGCCTCGGCCAGTTGTTCGCAGTAGTGCAGCGCGCGGGCCCGCGCCTTGTCACGATGGACCAGGTATGCGAGCGCGTCGATGGGCTCTTTGTTAACCAGGATATCAACCTTGACCACATCGGTAGGTCGATACTCGATCGGCTCGTAGTCAAACGAGCCGTAACCGCGCGTGATCATCTTGAGCTTGCCGTAAAAATCGAACAGGACCTCGCCGAGTGGCATCTCGCTGGTCACTTCGACGCGACCGGCGGAAAGATAATTCATCGTCTGGCTCTCCGAGCGGTGCTCCCTGCACAGTTCCATCACGGGACCAACGAACTCCTCGGGGGTCAGAATCGATGCCTTGATGTAAGGTTCCGTCGCCGAGTCGATGTTCGTCGGATCGGGCCAATAGCTGGGGTTGTCGACTTCGATCGTGGTGCCGTCATTCAAGTTCAGTTTGTACTTGACCGAGGGCGCCGAGATGACAAGCCCGAGGTCGAACTCCCGCTGCAAACGCTCCTGGATCACATCCAGGTGCAACAGGCCGAGGAACCCGCAGCGAAATCCGAACCCCAGCGCCGCAGAACTGTCTTTCTCGTAGGTCAAGGCCGCGTCGTTAATCGCCAGCTTATCGAGCGCCTTGGTGAGATCCTGGTACTCGTCGGTGCTCATCGGATAGACCGAGGAAAACACCACCTGTCGCGCTTTCTGGTATCCGGGAATTGGTTCGGCGGCGGGTTGATCCAACAATGTGATGGTATCACCGATCTCGATGTCCTGGACGCTCTTGACGCCGGCCACGATGTAACCGACCTCACCGACGCTGAGCTGATCTTTCGGAACGAGCTTGAGTTGGTTGTAACCCAATTCGTCGACCTTGTAGTCACGGCCTCCGTGCATGAAATGGATGGTATCGCGTGTCTTCAGCGTGCCCTGCATCACGCGACACTGCAATATAACTCCGCGATACTTGTCAAAATGGGCATCGAAGACGAGCGCCTTCAGCGGCGCGCGGGGATCGCCTTGCGGACAAGGCAGATGCTCGACAATGCCGGCGAGCACGTTGTCGATTCCCTCCC
>JAHELS010000197.1 GCA_024644085.1 Rhodopirellula sp. | reverse complement strand
GTTGCTCGAGCAGCCACCACCACGTGACAGGCTTTGAATCGTCACCCACGGCAATGTCGGACACCAATTACCATGAGGATAACTCAACATGCCTCGACTCAGTAGCTCGACACTCACTCTCCTCACGTGCTTCTGTGTGAGCGGTGTCGTCGCGGCGGCAGAACTCGATCCGCAGCAGCACCAGTGGCATGCACGTTACAAGAACCAGGAAAATGCTCCCAAGCCCGAAGAGATGCTTCTCAACACGGATCCCGAGCCGGACTTGATTGACGGCTTCACGGACCTGTTCAACGGAAGAGATCTGACGGGCTGGACGCCGAAAGGCGGTACCTGCACATTCGAGGTGAGAGACGGGTTGCTCGTCGGCAAGTGCGTTCCCGGATCAAACAGTACTTACCTTTCTACTGAGCAGGCTGACTTCACAGATTTCGTATTCACTTGCGACATGAAATGGGAGGTGGACTGCAATACCGGAGTCATGTTCCGCGCCCAAGCGAAACCCGGCAACGACGAGACGGAAACGGTTTTCGGCCCGCAGGCGGAGATGGAAGGTTTCTCGAAGGATCGCCACTGGTCGGGCGGCATCTACGGTCAAAGCTGCGGTGGTTACTTCTACCCGCTGTGGTTGAAAGAACACCAGGAAGCGAGGGCCGCCACCAGGGAGGGCGAGTGGAACCGTTTGACCATCTTTGCCCAAGGCAATGTGGTCAAGACGTGGATCAATGGTGTACCCGCAGCCCACTGGATCGACGATGGTTCCTACCCGAAAGGCTTTTTCGGTCTCCAGATTCACAAGGGCGTCAAAGGCACAGTGCTATGGAAGAACATTCGCGTGAAGCAACTGGCACAGAATCCCATTGCCGTGACGAAACCCGGCGTCGCGAAAAAACCGAACGTCTTATTCATCCTCGCGGACGATCTTGGATGGAGTGACACGACTCTGTTCGGAACGACGAAGTTCTATAAGACTCCGCATATCCAGCGACTGGCGCAGCGAGGGATGACATTCACGCGGGCCTATTCATCCAGCCCATTGTGTTCACCGACGCGAGCGAGCGTGCTGACCGGACTCAGTCCAGCTCGACACGGCATCACTTCGCCGAACTGCCATCTGCCGAAAGTGATTCTGAAACCGACAGTTGCTGACACCGGGCCGCCGAACAAGTTTTCGACGATTCCTGAATCGGTTTCCCGACTCGACACGAAGTATTACACGCTGGCCGAAATGTTCCAAGAAAACGGCTATGCAACCGGTCACTTCGGAAAGTGGCATCTTGGGGCCGAACCCTTTTCACCTCTGGAGCATGGATTCGATGTCGATGTGCCGCATCACCCCGGCCCCGGACCTGCCGGCAGCTACGTCGCACCGTGGAAGTTCAAGGATTTTGACCACGATCCTCTGATTCCTGATGAGCATCTGGAGGATCGCATGGCGAAGGAAGCCGTAGCGTTCATGGAGCAGCATACGGACACGCCGTTCCTCTTGAACTACTGGATGTTCAGCGTTCACGCTCCATTCGATGCGAAACAAAAGCTGATCGACGAGTATCGTGAAAAGGTCGATCCAAATGACCCGCAACGCAGCCCAACGTACGCCGCAATGATTGAGAGCATGGATGATGCGGTCGGCACGCTGCTCGACACGCTCGACCGGCTACGAATCGCGGACAATACAATCATCGTTTTTGCGTCGGACAACGGCGGGAACATGTACAACCTTGTCGACGGCGGTACCGCGACCAGCAATGCTCCGCTGAAAGGCGGCAAGGCGACGATGTACGAAGGCGGTGTGCGTGGTCCTGCGATCGTGGTCCAACCGGGGGCGATCCAAGCGGGGTCGAAGAGTAACGAGATCATTCAAAGCAGCGACTTCTATCCGACGCTGCTGGAAATGCTTTCGATCGAAGCTCAGCCGAATCAGAAGTTCGACGGAGTCAGCATCGTCCCGGCACTGCGTGGCAACCCGCTGGTTCGAGAAGCCATCTTTACCTATTTCCCACACGCGCCCGGCGTTCCCGATTGGTTGCCGCCCTCGATCAGCGTTCACCAAGGCGACTGGAAACTCATTCGTATCTTTCACGGTGGGGAAAAGGGCAAACACCGCTACAAGCTGTTCAATCTCAAAGAGGACGTTGGCGAGCAGAACAACCTCGCGGAGGAGTTCCCTGAGCGCGTGAAGCGACTCGATGCACTCATTGAGCAACACCTCATCGAAACTGCGGCAGTTCGCCCGTTGCCGAATCCGAACTTTGATCCGTCGAAGTACGATTTGACTAAAGAAGGCAAGGCGGAATTGAAGGGCGGCCCAAACACTCCGAAGAAGCGCGAGTCCAAGCCGCGGGGAAAACCGGTGGCTGGCTGGCAGCCCGGCGGGACTTGCAAACTGTCCGTCGCAGGCGGTGTGCTGCAAGTCGAAAGCACCGGCAAAGACCCTCACCTGAGTTATCAGCTTCCGAAGGCTGTTAATGCCAACGCATTGACGCTTCGTGTCCGCATGAAATCGAATTCGTCCGGGCAAGGTCAAGTCTTTTGGAAACAGGCCGGACGTCCGTTCGCTGCGGATCGCAGTAAGTTTTTCGATGTGAAGCATGACGGTCAAGAACACCAGTATGCCGTGGAATTCGCGATCGACTCTCCTGTGCAGAGCGTTCGCATCGATCCGTCTCGAGAAAGCGGCAAGATCGTAATCACTGACATGCGACTCACCGGAAACGATGGCGAAATCATCCACCAATGGAGCTTCTGATGCGTTGTAACCTGCAAGTCATCTCTCGCGTTGGCTTACGCGTTGCCGGCTTGCGGAGCGGAGCGTATGCCCAACGTAATCGTGATCTTCACCGACGATCATGGTTACGCTGAACTGCTTCTAGCTTGCCGTCGTCGAATTGGCTGACTGGAAGCCTATGCCAGATTGATTGTGCGTTCCGGACATGTCATTGCAAGTTTTCATCCGAATTATCTTGAGAGTTAAACCATGAATCAAATACTGACTTTATGCTTCACCGCAGTCGCACTGACCACGCAAGCGATCGCGGAAGAAAAGCATCGTCAGCCCGACATCGTGGTCTACCTGGCCGATGACCTTTCAGCGGCGGACCTGCCGATCTACGGCGGCACGAATATCCCAACACCAGCGATCGACAAGCTGGCTGCGGACGGGCTTACTTTTAATCGCGCGTTCGTTGCCAGCCCGGCTTGTGCCCCCAGCCGCGCGGCCCTGCTGACCGGACTGATGCCGGCTCGCAATGGTGCCGAGGAAAACCATACCTATCCGCGTGAGGGAACTCTTCGTTTACCTCAGCTACTGAATCAACTTGGATACCAGACGGCCGCGTTTGGAAAGGTCGCGCATGCACGCAGCGCCAAGAACTATGGCTTCGAAACGATTGATTCAAAATCGGATATTCCAGAGCTTAAAAAGTCCGTCAAGAATTTCCTGGAGAACCGTCAAGACGACCGACCCCTGGCATTGTTTGTTGGCACTTCGAACCCGCACGTGCCGTGGCCAAGCGTATCGACCGTCAATCCCAAGTCGATGACGTTGCCACCAAAATTGCTGGACACTCCGCAAACCCGAGTCCAGCGCTCGCGGTACCTGCAGGAGGTTAAAGATCTGGATGCTTATTTGGGTGAGCTGCTCGAGTTAACCGATCAGCATATGGCCGAGGACAAGCTGTTCGTTTTCTCCAGCGATCACGGAGCGCAATTTCCTTTCGGCAAATGGACGCTTTACGACGAAGGAATCCGTGTGCCGCTGATTGTCGCCCGGTCCGGCAAGATCGAGGCTGGAACCCGTACCGACGCGATGGTCAGCTGGATCGACATCTTCCCGACGCTCATCGACGTCGGTGGCGGGGACGTGGGCGAAAACCTGGACGGCCGCTCCTTCGCTTCGGTTCTTCACGGCGCGACCGATTCGCATCGCAATCGAATTTTCACAACGCACAGTGGCGACCGGATGATGAACGTTTACCTGAGCCGATCGATCCGCACAGATCGCTACAAGTTGATCTGGAATCCACACCCCGAATTTGCATTCACCACTCATATCGATCTTTTGCTCCGCGAAACTTCCGGTGACTATTTCAAACAGTGGACCGAAGCGGCAAAAACGGATCAGCACGCGAAAAGCGTTGTCGCCAGCCATCACGGCCGACCCGAATTCGAGTTATTCGATTTGCACGAAGACCCCCACGAACAAGACAACCTCTCGGGTGATGCAAGTCTTACGAGGATCCAGAGCGATCTCTTCGCTGAGTTAAAGGCCTGGATAGAAACCCAAAATGATGAGCTGACCGTTTTTCACGAACCACTCATGCTCGACTCGCCCGAAACCTGGGTACCTCGAAAGAAGTAGATATGTTGGCACCGTTGAAGTATTCAAGTGACTACCGATGAGATGAATATGAAGAGTTTCTTTGCTGGTGGGGCGATCCTGCTGCTCGTCGTTTTGATACACGCTGTGGCCGTTGCGGCGGCACAATCGTGCTATTTCAAGGCACGATCCTCAAGGTTTCGATCGCCGGATCCTGTACACTACGAGAGCGGACATCGGACACTGTCATTCGTCTCGCCATCTGGTTCGATACGATACGTCGCTGAGTCGCTGCCGAGTCTGTCACAACCGTATCCCTACCACCCTTGGTGAACCGCGATGAGCGTAGCAACACAACACAAATTACTTCCGGAAGTTGAAGCGTTCCTAAGCCAATCACCGCTGGCGAGCTTCGTCGGCGGGGAGCATTTCCCAAACGCGCGGGGCAATTTGATTGCGACGATCGACCCAGGATCGGGCGAAAAGATCGCTGACATTCATGATCTTGACGCGGCGGAAATCGATCGTGCGGTTGATATTGCAAGCGAAGCTTTCCCAGCATGGTCGGGAATGTCGCAGGCAGAACGCAGTAGCATCCTGTTAAAACTTGCCGATGCCGTCGAAGAGCGAAAGCCGATCATCGCTCAGATCGAGGCACTCGACGCAGGCAAAATCGAATCACAAGCTGCGGGCGACGTTCAGAACTTCGCCGATACGTTGCGATACTTCGTCGGCCTTGCTGGCAAGATCGACAAGCGAACGAAGTTGGATGTTCCGGGGCACGAAGCCTGGACGGTCAAGCAACCTTGGGGAGCTTGTGCGTTCATCTTCCCGTGGAATTTCCCATTCCTGCTGATTGGCTGGGGGATTTCACCCGCGCTGGCAGCCGGAAATACGGTGGTCATCAAACCTGCCGAAGATACTTCGCTGTCCGCCATCTATCTGGCGCAACTGGCAAAAGAGATCGGCGTTCCTGATGGCGTGATCAACGTTGTCACGGGCCGCGGTGCGACCGCGGGCGCGGCATTAACAAACAACAATAAGATCAAGCGAATGTCGTTCACCGGGTCACCGGAAGTCGGCCAACTCGTCGGCGAAGCTTGTGGTCGCAATCTTGTTCCAGTGAAGCTGGAACTGGGCGGCAAAGGCGCGGCGGTCGTTTTCGACGATGTCGATGTCAAAGCGACTGCGGAAGCACTTGTTGGTGCTATAACCTTTCATACGGGGCAAGTTTGTTGCGACGCGACGCGTTGGCTCATTCACAATGACGTCTACGACGAGTTTGTCGGGCACTGCAAAGAGCTGATGGAGAAAGTAAAGATCGGTCACCCGCTTGATCCGAACAGCGAAATGGGTCCGGTCGTTAACCCGAAGCAACGCGAAAGAGTTCTCGGCTATCAAGAAAAGGGGACGGCGGAAGGAGCCGAGTGCCTGTGCGGCGGCGGCACCGCGACGGTGGATGGGTTCGAAGGCAATTACGTCAAACCAACGCTGCTAGGCGGGTCACTCGACAACGTTGCGGCACGCGAAGAGATCTTCGGGCCGGTCGCCTACGTGACCGCGTTCAATACCGAGGATGAAGCAATAGCAATGGCGAACGACACCGACTACGGCCTGGCCAACAGCGTTTGGACGGCGGATAGCGAGCGAGCCAATCGGGTCGCGGAAGCAATGGTTGCGGGCAACAGCTGGATCAATGCGCACAACGTTTTTGCACACGGCGTGCCCTATGGCGGAGTGAACAAGAGCGGCGTTGGCGGGGGCGTTCTCTCAATCGAAACACTGATGGACTATTACCGCAGCACCTCCGTTGTGCGTCCGTCGGAATAGCGCATCACCCAGCGTTCTATTGAGATTGAGTCCTGCTCACGCCACGGATGCCGCGACCCTACGGCATGGTCGCCGACAGCTTGCAGCATCGCGTTGACGGGACGGCTGAATCCCTCCTCCAGTCCTGCCGCCGACCGGACTTCGTCGGCTGGCACGCAAACGGCGGCTGAGCCGTCGTTTCGGTGCGGTGCGTGAATTTGGGTGTGGAGCGTGAATCCCGGGTCGATCCGAGCGCGAGACCCTGAATCCGCGACACCAACGAGCCGTAAAGCGTTACGAATAAACCAGTTGCGGTGATTTTCTGCGCAGTTAAAATAATCGCGTTGCTTCGAGCATCTTACTAATAAGCGTGTCCCACCATTCCGCTTTGTACCTCAAGGCGCGGTTGCCTGTCGCTGATACCTTACCCCGACGTGGTTTTTGGCAGCCTGGAGCAATCGCTGTAAGGATCTAAACGTCCCGCCAGACACGCGTCTTACAGACGTACAACCGTACATATTGATGAAAGATTGATCATGCTCAACCGCAGACGGCTGCTGCAGGGATTGGCGACCGGTGCTGGTGCCGCGCTTGGCGTCCCGCTTGTCCCTGGAAGTTCCTTCGGGTCGTCCATCGGCAGCACGACTCCGAAACGCGTCATCTTCTTCATGCAGAACCAGGGCTTCGATCCGGCGACCTGCATTCCGAAGGGGATGCATAGTAGTGGCTCGCTGGCGAAAGCCGAACTTCCCGAGCCTATCAGTGCACTCGAGCCTTACAAGGAGCGACTGCACATTATCAACGGTCTGCACGGCATGCACACGAGCCCCTCGCACAGCGCGTTCTTCGGCGCACTCGGCGGCTATCGCGGCGGCGACGGCGTGCCTCCCAGTGCAGCAACGATCGATTACGAACTAAGCAAGGCGCTGCCGCAGACACTCCTGCCTCATCTGTGCATCGGCATGGACTCGATTGAGAACATGACGACCAAGCCCACGATTGCGACGCTGTCGGCAAGCGGTGCCGGGCAGCCGATCTTCATGCATTCGAATCCGAATCATCTTTACCAGATGCTTTACGGCGGCATCTCGACAGGTGACATTCGACTCCAGCACGAAGCTCGATCGAATGCACTGAATCAGATCGAGATGCTGGCCGCTGCGAAGGGGCGATCGCTGCCGACCACGGATCAACAGCGATACGGTCAGTACGTCCAGGGATTCAAAGATGTCAACGGCTTGCGCGATCGCCTTGACACGGTTGCCGATCACTTGCGCCAATTCGCGCCGAAGGTGGACGAGCGATACACGACCCCGGAATTCGAAACCGACTGGCACGATTGTCTACTGGACCTCGGCATCTCAGCGCTCACGTCTGGTATCACCAACACGCTGACGATCGGTTCGGGTCGTGGTGAGATCTTTGGTGCATGGAAGGGCCTCGGTGTCGAGCAACAAGGTCACAACCTTGGGCACATGAACCAGCCTGACAATCCGATCTGGATCAAGATCCGCCAATACAACAGCCGCATGCTGGTGAGGATCATGGAAGCGATGGAAAGCGTTCCGGAGGGCAGCGGCACGATGATGGACCACACGCTGATCGTCTACACCAGCAACAACGCGGACAAGCAGCATACCAGCGGTGCCAATTGGCCGGTCATGTTGTTGGGAAACTTCGACGGAGCGTTCAAAACCGGTTGCTTCACTCAGATCGATGGTAATCGCCCGATCAACGCGTTGTTCGCTTCGATCCTGCGAGCAGCCGGACAGAACGTTGATCGATTTAACATGAGTGACCAGTTGGCCAAAAAATTCGACGAGAGGACCGGTCCGCTCAAGGAAGTGCTGGCGTGAACAAGGTCGGAAGCGTTTCAGACTTTACCGAAGATCTCGTAGCGAAAGTTGCCAAGGCTTTCGGCAGTCCGGCAAAACCGAAACTCTTGCCAAGCTTCAATAAGTCAAGGCAAGTTCTGGCAGTAGTGATCTCGTGGACCTTGTTGTCTGCAGCGAGCGCCGAGACTTACACGCCAGGACAGAAGGTCAAAGAGGATTTTGAGAGGTTTGCCAGGCCATTTCTTGCCTCCCAATGCATCGACTGTCATGGCGAGGCGGATCCCGAGGGCGATCTGTCGCTTCACGACCTCGGCCCTGTTGACGAAGTCAATGCAGCGATTTGGAAAAGCGTGTGGGCGCAGGTCGCGCTGAAAGAAATGCCGCCCGAGGACGCCGACCAGCCTGAGGTCGTTGAGCGGCTGCAGTTTTCCGACTGGATCGTTAGCGAACTCACTCGCGCGATGCGAGACAAAGGCGGCTTCCGTGCTCACCTCGATCCGACCAAGGGAAACTTCGTCGATCACGAACTGCTATTCGGGCCGTTGCCCGACGATATCCAACTGAAACCGACATCATCGCCCTCACGCATCTGGCGTGTGACACGTGAAGAACATATCACTCGACTGAACGAATTGATCAATGCGGAACCGGAGTACGATCCAGCGAAACCAGGCGTTCGCACGCGTGGCGATGTCGTTCCGACCAACCATGGCGGTGAACTCAAGTTGTACTTCGGAACCGATCGTATCATTCAGTGGCAGGGCGGAACCGTCGCTTACGCGACTGCTGTCAAGAGCGTCCCCGCCGTTTTGTCGACGGCGCAAAACAAAGGGCTCGAAAACTATCCTGACTTCTACACGGTCAACAGTGCCGAAGCGACGCAGACCATGGACGTTGCCGAGGACATCATTCGCTACATGGCCTATGGTCCACTTAGCATCGCGAATCCGGAACAAATCACGGACGATCCAAAGTCGTACAAGATCGAGGGTGACATTCGCGGCCTGCCCACGGCCCTGGTCTACAGCACAAAGATCAAGCGTCCGATAACGCCGGTCCATGACCTCATGAAGGAAGAGGGCGTCACCGACGAGCGTTTGCGTGCCGCAGTGGACTACCTCTTTGAGGCGCTGACTTTCCGGCCGCCGAGCAAGGAGGAATCGAACTCATACCTGGCGATCGTCCAGCAATCGATCGAGAAACTCGGCAAGGAAGATGGCGTCGTTCTCGGCCTTTCGTCGCTCTTTCTCGATCGCGATGCGTTTTTTCGAACGGAACTGGCAGAAAACGGCCAAGGGGATCAGCACGGTCGCGTCATGCTCCAGGACTGGGAACTGGGCCTGGCCGTCAACCATGCACTGCGATACATCAAGCCGGACGAAGAGCTGCGAACGGCGATCATCGAAGGCCGTATGCGGACCAGGGCGGACGTGAAACGCGAAGTCGAACGCATGCTGTCGGACGACACCATTCGAAAGCCTCGCATCCTGCAATTCTTCCGCGATTACTTTGACTACGACCTGGGCGGCTACATCTGCAAGGATTCCAAAGCGCTGGCCGATACGGGTGTAAGCAACAGAGGAACTTCACACTACCGCGCCATGTTCGACGCGACAGCAAGCACCGATCGCTTGATCGAACTCATCCTGCAGGAAGACAAGGATGTGCTGGAGCAATTGCTGACGACCGACAAGGTCGTTGCCACCAGGGCAGACAGGGTTTATTTCGGCAGGCAGCGCACGCCGGAAGAGAGGCAAGCATCCATAGCATCCGCAAAGAAGGCGGAGCAGGAAGCAGCGTCGAAGGAAGGTACGGCGGAGCTGAAGGCGGCGCAGAATGAGTTGGCCGAGCTTGAGGAATATTTGAAGGCGAATCCGGGTGACGCGCGGGCAAAAAGGAGGGAGCTCACGGCGAAAAAGAGAGCCCTTGCCGCGGCCAAGAAACAGTTGACAGCGGCGACCAAAAAGAAGCGAAACAATGTCAATCACAACGTGACCGAGGCGGAGTTATCGGGACCGCCGATCTACGCCCGCGTGAGCCGCCGCAGTTTCGGGAACGGGTCGATGAAACCAGAGCGCATCCTGGCCACCGTGCCCGAAGGTCAACGCCTGGGGATCCTGACGCATCCAAGCTGGCTCGTTTCACACTCCGATGCCATGGACAATCACGCCATCCACCGCGGCCGATGGATTCGCGAGCGGTTGCTCGGCGGCGGCATTCCCGATGTTCCGATCACCGTGGATGCGATGCTGCCCGATGAGCCACACAACACGCTGCGCCAGCGCATGCGGGTCACCAAGGAAACCTATTGCTGGACATGTCACAAGAAAATGGATCCACTCGGTCTACCGTTCGAGATGTACAACCACGCGGGCCTGTATCGAACCACCGAACTTGACAAACCGGTCGACACCACGGGCGAAATCATTGATTCAGGTGATCCCGCGCTCGACGGCAAAGTTTCGGGCGCCATTGAGATGATTCAGAAACTGGCCGATAGCGAACGCGCCGAACAGGTCTTCGTACGCCATGCCTTCCGTTTCTGGATGGGGCGAAACGAAACGCTCAATGACGCACCGGTGTTGCGGGATGCGTGGCACGCGTACCGAGAAAACGGCGGCAGCATGAAAGCACTGATCACGTCGTTGCTCACCTCCGATGCTTTTCTCTTCCGCACTCGGGGTGAGTCGCTATTGGCCGACGCGAACTAACCGTCAGTGAACCACCGCACTTTGCGGCGTCTCGCCGAGCCGGGTTTGGTTTTGGCTACCTTGTCTGGTTTCTGATCGCATTGAAATAGTCACGCCAACTCTGATGAACGCGACCGGCTGCAAGGACAAAGTGGCTTTCATTGTTCGCTGCACCAATGCGGATACCTTCGTAAATTCCGGCAATCACGTTTCCCAGGAATTCGCCAAGTTCTGCGATTCGTTCTTCGCGATACTCCTCGACCGACATAGGACGGTATGCCAACTGGACATCAAATGCGTGGCTCAGGTACTCGGCCAACTGCTGCTGAGTGATCGCTTCTCCGTGCAGGTTGTAAGTTTGGCCATTGTGTCCTGATTGCGTTAACATACCGGCGTAGGCATGCGCCAATTCAGGACGAGTTGTATAGCCGCATTTTCCATTGCCGGCACAGTTTGCAATTTCGCCGCGGTCGACGTATGTCTCGACATACTCGACATCGGGCTCGATGTAGATGCCGTTGCGACCGATAGCCCATGAGAGACCGCAGTTGCGAACGTCCTCTTCAGTTTGACGGTTGCTCTGAACAATCGGTGAGAACGCGGTATTCTCTTCGGCGCCCTGAATGCTTGTATAAACGATCTTGCTGACACCCGCTTGCTTGGCTGATTCAATGACGTTGCGATGCTGCTCAATGCGTTTCTCGGGCGCATCCATGCCGGACAAGAGGAGTAAGGTGTCGACGCCGTCAAGAGATTTTCTCAGGTCGCGGCCCGAATTGTAATCGC
>JAHELS010000458.1 GCA_024644085.1 Rhodopirellula sp. | reverse complement strand
GCAAGGCTGGCCTTCCCGAATGACCGTTCGGTCAAAATTGTTCTTTCGGCCAAAGGTAAATCTCGGGGCTAAAGCGGACATTGACGCGAGGGGGCTGAAGAGTCCGCAACGGGGCAAAAGCCTCCTAACGGTGAGCAGTTCGGAGTGTCGCTTGTTGGCAAAAATCTCCGTTGTGCACGCCATCAAAGAGCGGCGGGTGACGATTGAACTTCGGACATCGTGACTGGGGCATCGGTCACTATGACCGATGCGAGTTGATTTGGAAATCAGCCAGCCCCGCACGGCGCCACTTCTCCTCAGCCAAAGTCAGTCTCCGCCCGGATGGCTTGAAAAACCGACCGAAGCCGTCAGCGACCTGGAACAGCATGTAGCTGTTCCCATTTGGCGCGAACTCACTCCCCTGTTCCAACATGCTGTGAATAGTTGCTTCTCTGGTTGTGACGATGAGTACCATCATGCCAGCGGTCAGGCCGAGATGCTCCTTATAAAGCCCCTTTCCGACATATTCCCTGTACTGAAGCAGGTTGCGCTCAAAACTCTTGCGATTGAAGCGCGACGACCGCGAGGGTTCGGTCCCCCGGTCCGCTTCGACGACGAAGAAGCGATAACCTCTATGGTTGCGATCTTTGTACTCCAGCCCAAACAGGGCATCCGGGATGAGATCACGTGTCTCAGTCTTCCCTGTGCTTGGGTTCTTGAATGGCACGGGGTATCGCAGCTTGGCTTCGGCGCGTGCCAAGATCTGTTCTTGTGGGATGTAGGCGAGGCCTGGGTCATCGATCACCGACAGTTCGATCGATGCGGTAATGCTGGCCACCATGTAGCTGTGCCGCCACGGACCGAATGGGCGTTGGACATACGCATTCCAGAGCTGATTTTCCTTCAGAGCTCTCTCGGCAGCCGGAGCGAGGTCGTAGACCAGCTCCTGGTAACGGGCATCATAGGTATCGAACTGCTGCCAGGGTCGTTCCAGATAGGGACCGCCATGAGGTGTGCGATCCTCGTTGAAAAGATCGGTCAGGCGATCACGCGCCCGCTTCTCACTTGAGCATAGGTGTTTCGAGAATTCGTGCAGATAGCTCGAAGAGAGGGGCCCATGGCGATGGATCATCTGGAACCACAAGAGATCACGAGGCTGAGGTGTGATCCGCTTACCGGTCGAGGTTCGTCGGTGACGATGACGGCGGTTGAGGGCGTCATGGGTGTTGGATTTGAGCATCAGCTTCAATGATATCACGGGCTCCCCTGCCAACAGGTCGGGCCCAACTGTTCAAACCAAATTCGTCCGCGCCATGAAGCGCACGGCTCGAACACTTGCGTGATGCTATCAGTCGACAGAATCCGAGTAACCGTGCGCCATGGTGAGCGATGCGGCCGGGTGGATTGCTATGAGAACTGACGAGAAGGTGATCACATTCTCGTGGGACGAGTTATCAACGGTGACCGCATTTCGAATTTGCGCTCACCAGTTCGGGGACGGATCTGTGTTAGGGAGGTCGGGATTGTCATCGCTTGAGGGCGCGCTTGGTGCTGAATGCTCCTGATTTGACTCTTCCTGGACGTCCTCATCCGATTTGGGCTCTGCCGAGCGCCGTTCGCCTGTCAGCTCCTTGTAGTGGACGGCATACTTGCTTCGCATGAGACCAATGAGTTCTTCGCGCTCTTCACGGGTCATGCGTGACATGTTTTCCATGTGACCGAACGGGAACGACAGCGGCAGTGCCGCTTTGCTAACGCCGCGCACATAGGCGGCAAACGAGCCTTTCGGCTGGGCTTCGATGAGCGTCGGATCGCACGACATCATTGGCGCCAGGGCGCGAGCATCCTTTGACGAGACACCACCGGCGAACTTGATCGAGGTGTTGGCGGCAAAGGCGTCCTGGAGCTTTGCCTCAAGTTGACCAAGATACTGATGCGCCAGCACCATGCCGACGTTGTACTTGCGGGCCTGCGACAGGATGATGCCGATATTGCGATCGAAGTAGTCGGCCGCTTCATCGATATAGACCATGGTCGGCATACGCTTGTGTTCCGACAAGGTGGCCCGCTCCTGAGCGGCCTGGGCAATGAGTGCGATGAAGAACCGGCCGAAGATCTCTGTTCCCTGTTCCTTGAGCAGATCCTTGGCCGTGTTGATGAGAATGACCTTGCCGGTATTCATCTCGGCATAGAGGTCGAGCTTTGAACGGGGGTGGGAGAACATGCGCTCGAAGGTCTGGTTCTCGAGAATGCCCCACAGCCGGCGCAGCACCTGCTTCTTGGTCTGCTCGAACTCTTTCGAGCTGAACTCGGTATCAAAGAAGTGTCGGGCGGTGCCCTCGAGCTTGCGGATATGCTCGGCAAACTTCGTCTCGCTTCTCGGCTCCATCAGTTCGCGCAGCGTGTGAATGGTGGCATCTGGAATGTGGAGCATGAGCCGGGTGACATAGCGAAAGATCACCGCCTGCTTCTGGGTCATCTCGGCGGACAGCAGTGACCCCAATACGAAATCGTAGAGCTCCAAGATGGAGTTGGTGAGCCGCTCGCGTTCGAGTTGCGAGTATTGCTCAAGTCGCTCACGCCCGACGTCGAACAGGTTGAGTGACACGGGCCATTCGACATCGGTTGGATCGATGAGCACGATCCGGTCATGCAGCGGTTCTCCAGGCGCGAAGACAGACAGGTTCGAAATCCGGTTGATGAGATCGCCCTGGCTGTCGATGACAATGACACTGCGTTCGCCGCGCTCGACCGCCTTCAGGTCTTCGGCAATCAGGTACTGCAGGGTCTGGGTCTTGCCATGACCGGAACCGGCGACGATGTGATGGTGCTCGAAACGTACCCTCTGCGGGACGACGAAGTCTTCCTCGCCACCAAACAGCTGCAACATCGGCGTGCCCG
>JAHELS010000457.1 GCA_024644085.1 Rhodopirellula sp. | reverse complement strand
GCGAGACTTTAAAAACTCGGCGTGTGGTTTCAGCAGTGTGAGCAGACGATTCGGATCGATCGAGCGTACAACCTCGGGTTTGGAGAGACGCGTGAAGCGGAGGGTTGGCATTGATTTCCCTGTTTCAAAAAACTGTTTTCACATGTTGTGGAATAAGAAATGTCCTTCCCTGTTTGAAGCGAATCACCAGCAAGTCCAACAAGCTGCACGTTGCGAACCGGGTGGGGCGGCCGGCGGATTCCACCGCCGAAGTTCCTGTTGTGGGTCTCCATTCCGCTCATCCGTGGCCTGGTTCCTGAGCGTCCTAATGGCCACCCCATTTTCCCGATTCGCAGCTGCTAGCATCTCACCGTCATTTGACACCTCTGGTCACCGGCGAAAGAAAAATCGCTATTCCCACGAACGCCGCCGGATCCGGGAAATGATTCTTGTCGTCCGCATCCGTCAAACGACTCAGCGTCCGGGTAGTTCAAGGGGTAGAGGCGGTGCCTGTTAACCGCTTTCTCCGTTTCCCCTGTTAGGAGTGACCCCGGGTTTGGCTTTCACAAAACATTCAGTCGTATCGCCGGTCGATGCTAGCCGACGTCAAGACATCGTTGATCTACTTGCCGAATCGATCCTCGGCTTCATCGCGACGGCCACGATCGAGCGAACCGCCGCGACCGATCGCCGCGATCAAAAAACTTCTCAGAACTTGCCGCCTGATCGCTTGAACTGTTCGTCAACTGATCGCTCTCTGTGACACCGCGGTAAACGCACCGCGAGACAACCAATAACCAGCCACGGAGAAAGCATGAGTCTGAACATTAAGAAAGAGGTCGCTGCGCTCAAACGTATGACCGTAAGCCAACTGCAAGACAAGTACCTCGATGTCTATGGCGAAACGACCAACGGCCGCCACAAACAGTGGCTCGTCAAAAGGATTGCTTGGCGAATGCAGGCGAACGAGTACGGAGGCTTGTCCGCACGAGCGCTCGCTCACGCTCGAGAAATTGCCAACACGGCTGACCTGCGAGTCATACCACCGAGCGACCCGACGGTCATTCCCGACCGTGTTCCAGGACGATCCCAATTGCATCTTCCACGGCAAGATGGCCGACTGCCGGCACCAGGGCTGACGATTCCGCGGATGTACAAAGGTGTCGAATATGTCGTCACCGTGAAGGAAAACGGTTTTGAGTTTGAAGGCGAGTTCTACAAATCACTCTCCGCAATCGCCAAGAAGATCACCGGTCAGCATTGGAATGGCTACCGCTTCTTCAAACTCGAGAAGTCGGAGACGGACCAATGATTCGAGCAACGGAAACACCACAGTCGAAACGTATTCGCTGTGCAATTTACACTCGCAAAAGCACCGAAGACGGACTTGAACAGGAGTTCAACAGCCTCGACGCACAACGTGACGCCGGCGAAGCCTACATTGCCAGCCAATTGCACGAGGGCTGGGAATGTTTGCCGACCATGTACGACGACGGAGGGTACACCGGTGGCAATCTCGATCGGCCGGCAATGCAGCGACTGATGTCCGATATCGACGACGGGAAGATCGACTGCGTGGTCGTCTACAAGGTGGACCGACTCAGCCGATCATTGATGGACTTCTCCCGAATCATGGAAAAGTTCGATGCCCGCGGCGTCGCGTTCGTTTCGGTGACCCAGCAATTCAACACCGCCAGCAGTATGGGCAGGCTGATCCTGAACGTGTTGTTGTCTTTCGCCCAATTCGAGCGAGAAATGATTAGTGAACGGACGCGAGACAAGATCGCCGCCGCTCGCCGTCGCGGCAAATGGTCCGGTGGCATGCCGCTACTCGGATACAACGTGATCGACACTAAGTTGGTCGTGATCCCGGAAGAGGCCGAACGTGTCCGGCAGATATTCAAACTCTATCTCCAACACAATTCGCTGCTCCAGACCGTCAAAGATGTCAATGATCGCGGTTGGCGTACAAAATCATGGACCACGAAAAAGGGCACCGCCCGTGGCGGCAAGCTGTTCGAGAAAACCAACCTGCACACGCTGCTGACCAACCCGACGTACACCGGCCAGGTTCGCTATCGCGATGAGGTTCATCCTGGTGAACACCAATCAATCGTTGACGAGTCGCTCTTCATGGCCGTGCAAAAACGCCTGCGCACAAACGGTCGCGGTAATCACGAAAAATCGCGCAACAAACACGGTGCGTTGCTTCGCAGCTTATTGCGTTGCAAGCACTGCGACCGAGCGATGGTCCACAGCACGACCACCAAGCGTAATCGGCGATATCGCTATTACGTCTGTGGCGGCGCCCAGAAAAGTGGTCACGCCAGCTGCCCATCGCCGTCCATTCCCGCAGATCAAATCGAAGCATTTGTTGTCGGCGAAATTAAAACGATTGCCAGCGACCACGAGCTCATTGCCGAAATCTATGAACAAATACAGTCCAAATCGAAAGCGACGCGGGATGATCTTCTACGCGAGCGCGACGGCCTTATCGAATTCTTACGTTCCTACCACGGACAACTTCAACACCTCGCCATCACAAACGGCCCAACCGAGCTGGTTGCCGATTTACAGACTCGCATTTCGACTTCTGAACGCCGCCATACCGAACTTCAAGAGCAAATCGCATCCCTCGAAGCCAAGGCACCACTCCGCAGCGACATCGCTGATTCGCTCGCACGATTTGACGAACTTTGGCATTCGATGAAATCCAAAGATCGGTGCGGACTGATCGAACTCCTGATTGCCCGCATCGACTACGACGGTGTCCAAGGCAGCGTCGAAATTCACTTCCACAATACCGGCATTATCACGCTAGGCACCGCCGCTGAAACTTCGGAGCAAACCACATGAACGAAACCACGCCCGTCAAACGAAGTTTCAACCTCCAGCGGAAGAA
>JAHELS010000196.1 GCA_024644085.1 Rhodopirellula sp. | reverse complement strand
GCGACGCTCGGATTGACTTTGTTGTTTTTCCAGTCTGCCTATGGGAGTGACTTCGTCGGCTTGGACTGGAAACTGCCTCTGTTCCTGTTTGTGATCCTGGTTGCGGTGGGGCAGGATTACAACGTCTACCTTGTCACCCGGATTGTGGAGGAGCAACAGCGGCTCGGCTGGCTCTCGGCGCTGCGGCGGGCGCTGGCGCGGACCGGAGGCATCATCACCGCATGCGGACTTGTCATGGCGGCGACATTTTTCAGCATGACGGCGTCGGCGTGGTTTCCACCGATTGCTGCGCTGCTGGGGTTCGCCGATACCGGCAGCGGTACTTCGCTGCGCGGTATCATCGAGCTCGGTTTCGCGCTTGGGCTGGGTGTCCTGATCGACACCTTCTACGTTCGAACGATTCTGGTGCCCAGCTTTGTCGCCGTCTTTGACCGGCAATCCAAGCTCAAGCCAGGATTATCCAGTCGAGCGTCAGCAGAAACCGTGTAGGCCCGTCGCGCAATATCAGCCGCACGCGGTAGCGTCAGGTCTGGATGGCATGAGACACATTTTCCCAATGCCTGCGGCTGGCGGGCCCATTAGCGGCATCGGCTCCGAAGCACCCGTGAACTGATTGTCACGACCGAGCCGAGCTAGTCACCAACACCGATGTCGTCGTCGAGGGCGTCGAGAATCAGCTGTAATTCAGCCTCCTCGTGTTTCTCGAATTCCTTCCGGAACGCCTCGAATTCCTTCAGGTACCGTGCCACGTGTTCGACCCGGTCGCTCGAGATCTCCAACGCTTTGTCGGCCAATTCGCACATGCGTGCAAATAGCGTCGAGTGTTGATCACGCAAACATTCCGCATTGATGCTCAATTGCGGTGAATTCACAATCGCTTCGTCGAAATATCCGTAAGCTTCTTCGAGAGTGAAGTGGAACGCGAGCTGATCCCGCAAATCAGAAAAGAGTTCAATCAGTTCGGGCCAATGGTTGGTCGCCGTTTGTTGATGCTCGGCCAAAGGTCTAATTTTGTCCAAAACATTCTTCAGATCGCGGTTGTCGTCCTTGATGTCCCTTAAGAACGCCGCGTTAACGGTCAACCGTCGAGTCTTGGTATCGGTACTTGCCATAGCAGCTCCCTGATTCGAGACGTTTCCATTCTAACCGTGCATACGCTCGAAAGCGAAGAGAAGTTTTTTTATGCAGTTTCAATGGAAAAAGGGATTACCGGACCAAGTGTTTTTTCGCCAGCAATTATCATCAGTAGTCGATCGACACCAAGTGCAACGCCGCTGCAAGGCGGTAAACCCACCCGCATTGCCCGGGCCAGCCCAGTTTCCACGTGGAGCGGTGTGCGACCCGCTCGCTTGCGGCGCTCGTTGTGTTCGCGCGATCGCTTGATCAGCACATCGGCGTCTCTCAGCTCGTCGTAGCCGTTGGCCAACTCGACACCGTCGACGAACAATTCGAATCGCGCCGCACAGTGTGGATCCTCGTCCGACACGCGGGCCAGTGCCGCTTGGCTGAGTGGGTAGTTTTTAACAATCAATGGTCGGCCCCTTCCAAGCTTTGGCTGCACCACCTCGGACAACAACACGTCGAGCAGCCCGTCGCGATCATTACCAATCGACTCCGGCAAACTCGCGTCCACTTTCGCAAGGCAGCGCTGGATCGCATCCATTTCTCCGTCGATCGGATCGAATCCGAGCGAGGTTTGAAAGACGTCGCGATAATCGCGAACGTCGAACCCTGGTCGGTCAAGCAGCTCCACTGCGAGTGTGCCGAGCAGTTCGATACCCTGAGCCATCCCGGCACCGACGTCGTACCATTCCATCATTGTGAATTCGACGTTGTGCAGTTCGCCGTATTCACCGGCCCGAAAGACCGGACCAAGGCTGTAGATCGACGGCGCCCCGGCAGCGAGCATGCGTTTCATGGCCGCTTCGGGTGAAGTTTGCAGAAAGAATTGCTCTGGCAATTTGAGGCTGAGTCGAAACTCACCAGAACAGACCGCGATCGGGTCGATGTAGGCATCGACTACGCAGTCGCGGGACAGACAGGGAGGCTGAACCTCCAGAAAACCGCGATCGTCAAAGAACCGGCGTAGACGGCGCAACAGCTCCGCTCGTTGGCGAATCAGATCAATTCTCGGCTCGCGACTCATGTGCAAGATAAAAAATTTACGTGGGAGCGGACTGGCAGATGCGCAAGTGATATTGCTGACTCGCCCCTGCGTCCAACCTTGCGAGTCACGCGAGGATCAGTTTAGCCCCCGAGCTTGACGGGCGGGCCGGTTTGCGCGAATCGGTTCCTCCGCGGGCTTGACCTGCGAGGATGGATCGATCGCAATGTCAGTATGAACAGCGAATCCAGATCCAACCGATACGCGCGGCAGATCCAGTTCGCCCCCATCGGTGCCGACGGACACGAGCGCATCGCGAAGTCTCGCGTTGCGATTCTCGGCTGCGGTGCGCTCGGCACGGTCGCCGCCGATATCATGTCCCGGGCCGGCGTCGGTCACCTCCGATTGATCGATCGCGACGTCGTGGAATGGAGCAACTTGCAACGACAATCGTTGTATGTTGAACAGGACGCGATCGACGGCCGCTCGAAAGCCGATGCGGCCTGCGAGCGTTTGTCCGCGATCAATAGCGAAATCAAAGTCGAGCCGATCGTTGCCGATGTGACTTCGAGCAACATCCGCGGAATCTTGAAAGATTCGGACCTCGTCATCGACGCGGCCGACAATTTCCTGATTCGATTTCTGTTGAACGATTGGGCGTTGTCAACGGCGACGCCCTGGGTGCATGGTGGATGCGTCGGCGCTGTGGGCCAGGTCCGGCTATTCCGCTCCGACGGAGCTCCATGTTTTCGATGCCTGGTGCCTGAGCCGCCGCCCGCCGCAGCGGTCGACACATGTGACACCGCCGGCGTCGTCGGCTCGGCAACCCACGTCATTGCCAGCCTGCAAGCTACCGAGGCGTTGAAGTGGCTATCGGGTAATCGGCAAGCGGTACGCGAGACGATGTTGTCGGTCGATCTCTGGAGCAATCGAATCCGTGAATTGAAGATATCCCTTTCCTCGCAATCCTGCCCGGCATGCGGCAAACTTGATTTCGAATTCCTCGATGGCGCGCGCGCCGTCCACGCGGAATCAGCCGCGGTGCTTTGCGGGCGGGATGCGGTTCAGATCAGTAATCCGTCGCCGGCCGACGTCGACCTTGCCCAGATGGCGAAGCGCTGGAACGGTCTGGGACGAATCCAGTCGACACGCTTCTTCGTACGACTTTTTCTCGACAACAAGCACCTGACCCTGTTTCGCGACGGACGCGTCGTCGTGACCGGCACGGATCAAATCAGCGAGGCACGCACGCTGTGCGACCGATTCATCGGCGGTTGATCGCGGACTCATTTCATCGTGGCGGCTTTCACATTCGTTTCTCAGACCCCTCCCGATTCGCCGAAAAGGTTTTCCGATACGCCGGAAGCTCTTAAGATGATGCTGTCCGGTCATCTCCGAACCAAACAACGGTGTCGTACCCATCGCAAACTTTGACCCTCTTCATAAGTGGCTCGGTATTCCGCCCGCCGAGCAACCACCGCACCACTACCGGTTGCTCGGGATCGTCCCGTTCGAGGATGACACCGATGTGATCGATGCTGCGGCCGACAAACAGTTGGCTTTCTTGCACGACCTGGCCAACGGCGAGTATGCCGAAATGGCTGAACAGGTTTCGAACCAGGTTTCCGCTGCGCGACTCTGTTTGCTCGACAACGATAAAAAGAAAGCCTATGACGACGTGCTACGGACACGTTTGAATCCGACGTCCGCTTCGTCCGTTTCACCGACGATCGACCCGGCCTATGTCGTGCCCAAGTCGTCTACGTCAAATGACATTCCCGAAAAGCAGGTCAAGGTGCGCAAGTCGGCTTCTACGAAACGCCGTCCATCCCGAGGCAAGTATGTGCGATTCGCGATGTTGCTGTGCCTGATCGCGCTCGCGCTCGTTTCCGCTGCGATCTACCAGGGTCGCATCAAGCTCGATGCCTTCACATCGGCATCGGTGCCGACGCCCGCTGTGGTTCCGCCCAGCCCATCGGTGGAAGAATCGGGTGACGCGGTTTCCGGTCAACAGCCGCGACAATCGCCCGAACCGACCTCAACCGACGCCGCCGCGGGAACGAATCCCGATCGAACGGCAGACGAACCAACGAGCTCACGGCCCGAAATGTCACCGCCACCGGCCACTCAAGAGGACGAACCGAACACTGCGGCGCGTCCCAAACGCTCTCTAAGTGACCTGATGCACGGGGGCGTTTCGTCCGCCGAGTCCGTCCCCGTTGTTCCGGTGCCGCTTCCAAACGAAAACGAACTTACAGAGAAGCGAAATCTCATTCGCGAACTCTACGCCGAAGAATATCAAAGCGCAAAGACTTCCAAAGAAAGGTTGGAACTGGCCAAATTGATGCACAAGGAGGGGGAGAATTCATCCGACGATCCGGTGGGGCGTTTCACGCTATGGCGAATTGCCCGTGACATCATGACGCTCGAAGGCGAGTTCGAATCGGCGATCGGAATTGTCGAAAACATTGACAAACATTATTTGGACGTCGACGCCGACGGATTGAAAGTCGAAACGTTGAAAGCCTCGTTCGAGCATGTTGCTCGAACCCGCCGCGACGACTATCTCGGCACCGTCGAAAAAACTGTCGACTCGTGTCGAGCATCCGAGAAGTTCGATTTGGCGCGATCGCTGGTCGATTACCTCCAGCAGAATGCGGCCCCGCTGCTTACCGAGAGTGCCCGATCCAAACTCGATCGAATCGATGCGCGACTTGCCTTCGCCGAGAAATCCTATGAGGTGTACCGACGCGCTCTCGAGCGGCTCGAACTTGAGCCGGATGACGAACAGGCAAACGAGAGTGTTGGCCGCTACCTGGCACTCGTTCGCAGCGATTGGGAGACCGGTTTGCAGCATCTAGTCAAAGGGACCGATCCACTTGTGCGTGCGGCGGCTGAAATAGAACTTGCGGTTTCAGCATCGGAAACCTCCGAGGCATCCGAAGCCATCGCGGTGGCTGACGCCTGGAACGATGTGGCCGAGTCACAGCCCGAGTCGATTCCACGCACCCGGTTTCAGGTTCATGCATTGGCGTGGTATTCCGCCGCAGAGGATCGCGTGCAAGGTCTCGATCAACGAAAGGTCGATGCGCGGATAGCTGCACTGAAGCGGGAAATACCGCCCGAGGATTTAGCGGCGGAGGATGCGAATGAATCCAAGATGCTGGGATTTCGAGTCAGCACATCGGCTGATTCGCGCAGCGACTTTGCGGATCGTAATGGCAATGAATTCCGAATCGGAATGGGATCGCGTCCCGACGGTCGCGGGGAAGCACAAGCCGGAATCGAACTCCGGGATGTAGAAACATTGACCGTGGTCGGATCGGCATCGCACCAGGACATGCCCGAGATCGACGCGTATTCGAAGATCGGTTTCTTCGTCGACTACCACACGCCCGGTGGTTATTCCAAACGGGTGTTTCTCGGGCTTGGAATGCGGCCCGGCCGGCAATTCACTGACGCACCGCCGTGGGGTGCGGCGGGGCCGCCCGACATTATCACTGACATCGGCCGATCGAGTTCGTACGAGATCGACCTGAGGCGTTGGGCTCCCTCGACATGGGATGGCCGCTGTTACTTCACAATCTACATGCAGAACGCCGGGCCCAATCGCGCACTGCACGCCGCGGTATCATGGTAGAAAAACCAGACCTCGGCTTTGCGGGGGAGCTGTCTTGAACAACGATCCCCCGTCGATTGTGGGTATCGATCTCGGCACCACGCACAGTGTTGTTGCCCACGTCGACGAATCAGGCCGGTCTCATCCCATTCGCAACAGCGAGGGAGAAACCATGACGCCCTCGGCCGTGCTGGTGGAGGATGACGGTGCCGTCGTCGGTCGAGACGCGATCAAAGCAGCGCAGATCATGCCGAACCAGGTTGCCCGTGATTTGAAACGGGAGATGGGGAATGACCCTTGGTCGCGATCGTTCGGCGGAACGAACTATCCCCCGCTGTTGATCCAGTCGTTGCTTCTCGCACGGCTGCGGTGCGACGCCGAGGCCGAACTCGGCCGCGCGGTACCGCAGGCCGTGATTGCAGTGCCTGCTTGTTTCGATGAACCCAAACGTCGGGCAACGATCGATGCCGCCTTGCTCGCCGGGCTCAAAGTCAAATCGATCGTTAATGAACCGACGGCAGCCGCGATCGCAGTTGCATGGGACAGGGCGAGACACCAAACAGGTGACTTGACTAGCTTGATGTACGATCTCGGCGGCGGCATGTTCGACACATCGATTGTCAGATTCCAGGAGAACGCCATCCGAGTCATGGCAACAGGCGGCAACGCAATGCTCGGAGGATTGGATTGGGATAAGTGCATTGCACGCTGGCTCGACGCGGAATTTTCGCTTCAGCAAAATGTACGTCCGTCGGAGTCAACCGCAGGGGACGCATTCCTGCTCCGTGAAAGCGAAGAGATCAAGCACGCACTGAGTTCGCGAAAGCGCGCCGGCGTGCGACTCGCCTGGGAAGGACGTGTATTGAAAACCGAGATCGCTCGCGAGCGGTTCGACGAATTCACCGCACACCTGCTCGACCGAACGCGATTCATCGTCCGCAGACTCTTAAACGACACGGGTCTGACCTGGGCGGGAATCGACACGATCATGCTCGGCGGCGGTTCGACGCGAATGCCGCAAGTCGCACAAATGTTACACCGCGAATCGGGCATCGAACCCGATTCCTCGGCGGTGACCGGTGAATCAGTTGCCCAGGGAGCCGCGATCTACGCCGCAATGCTCAATTCTCGCGCGGATAATACACCTGAGGTGTTGCATCAAACAAATCTATCCGTAACGGATGTCAATGCCCATAGCCTCGGCGTGCTGGGTGCGGACAAACAAACCAGCAGCCGCTGCAATCACATCATGATTCCCCGCAACACGGCACTTCCGGCCGCTCATACCACATGCTACGAAACGATCCGGGATGGCCAGCGAAGTGTTGCCTTCGAGATCATCGAAGGCGGGGATGCGCGCGGCAAGCATTCAACGCGCATTGGTCGCTGCGTGATCGACAAACTCCCGCCCGGTTTGCCAGCTGGAACCCCGGTTGATGTCGAGATTCGCTACAACACAGACACGATCGTGGAGGTCAAGGCGTCGTTGAGGGCGACGGGCCACCACGCACACGTTCGTCTTGAACGTGCTTCAGCAATGACTGGCGAGATGTGGTCGAATCTGCGCGAACTTTTTTTCTCCCTCGATCCGAATTCCCAAGGTGAATGCTCCGCGGATTGACGATTCACGTTTTTACCCAACACACAAGCATGGCCCTTACATCACAAGCTCGCCAGTTTCTCGATACGCTTGCCCAACTCGATCGACCCGGATGGGAAACGATGGAGCCTCCAAACGCGCGAGAGATCTTCGCCGAACAGGGCGAGGTGTTCGGTGAAGGACCCTCGATTGATCATGTCGAAGACCGTGTTCTGCCCGATGGAGTTCGCGTGCGAATGTTTGCCAATGCGAGTGATCAACCGCGGGCAGCTGTGATCTATTTTCACGGCGGCGGCTGGGTGCTCGGAAGCGTTGCCACGCATGACGCGCTTTGCCGTCGAATTGCGGCCGCTTCGGGATGCTGCGTTGTTTCAGTCGATTACTCATTATCGCCCGAGCATCGTTATCCCAAGGCCCTGGAGGACTGCTACTCGGCGACCTGCCATGTTGCCCGTTTCGCTGACCAGTTCGCCGTCGATGGTGACCGAATCGCAGTGGTCGGTGACAGCGCCGGAGGTAACCTTGCTGCCGCGGTGGCCATCCGGGCACGTGATGAAGGTGGTCCGCCGATTCGATTACAAGTGCTGGTTTATCCGGTGATCGCACCTGCGTTTGACTCCGAGTCGTACCTCGAGTTCGCCGAGGGGCATGGCCTCTCGCGCGTCACGATGCAGTGGTTCTGGCAACAGTACCTCGGGGACGGGTTGCCCGATCATCTGGCCGCACCCTCGATGACCCCATCGCTTGCCGGCCTTCCGCCCGCTCACGTGATCACAGCGGAGTACGATGTGCTGCGCGATGAAGGCGAGAAATACGCCCGACGATTGAGCGATTCCGGTGTGCCGACGACACTTAAACGATACGACGGAAATCTCCACGGCTTCGTTCATTTTGCAGGTGCCTTCGACGACGGCATCCTCGCCACCAACGAACTGGCACACGTCATCAAATCAAAACTCAGTTGATCACCACACCTGATCGGAGACGTAAAGATGAAACCTGAAACTTCTTTAAAACGACGAGACCTACTCTCCTACGCAGCGTTCGGCAGCGCCGCGCTGGCCGCCGCCGGCGCATCCTCGGTTGCTGCGGGGGATGACGCTGCCGATGAGACTCGTAAATACTCGATGAAAAAATCAATCAACCTGTGGGCGTTTCCCTTCCCCGACAAAATGTCACTTCGACAATGCCTCGAGCTTGCCAAGGCCGCCGGGTTCGATGGGATTGAACTCAACTACGATCTCGACAGCGAATTGTCACCGAAATCGGGGACCAAAGAATTCACGGCCATCCGGCACATGGCCGACGAGATCGGCATCGCCATCAGCGGCGTCTGCTCGTTCCTGTTCTGGCCCTATCCTCTAACAAGCAACGATCGGGCGGAACGCGCGCGAGGCATGGAATTGGCGGGAAAGATGACCCAGGCCGCCCACGACCTTGGTACCGAAAACCTGTTGGTCGTTCCCGGTGCGGTGCACATGCCGTGGCGCGAGGACCACGACCCCACGCCAAACGATGTCTGCGACCGACGAGCACGCGAGGCGATCGGAAAGTTGCTGCCGGCGGCCGAAAAACTCGGCGTCCATTTGAACATCGAGAATATCTTCTTCAACGGCTTCCTCCTCTCACCCATGGAGATGGTTGATTTCGTTGACAGCTTTTCCAGTCCCCATGTTCAAGTCCATTTCGACACCGGAAACATCATGGAGTACCAGTTCCCCGAACACTGGATTCCGATCCTGGGCAAACGAATCAAGAATGTTCATCTGAAGGAATTCACAAAGAAAGGGACCGATCACTCGCTCGAATCTTTCAGACCACTGCTCGACGGCACCACGAACTGGCCGGCAGTTTTGGAAGCATTTGAGAAAGTTGGATACGACGGCTACCTGACATTCGAGTACTTCCATCCCTACCAGCATTTCCCGGAGGCCCTGGTCTATCAAACCGCCGACTCGCTCGACCGGATGCTGGGGATCAAACGTGGCCGAGCGTGAATTCTCGAAGCGAACCGATGAATTATCCTTGACGCTAATGTATACATAGGTACACTATCTCCGCTTTTCGATTGCACACGGGAAACGGAGGAGGTTGCTGTGAAAGGTTTGTCCACGATGGAGTCAGGTTCGCGTCCCAATCCGAGTCGACCCAATCCGAGTCGACCTGTCTCAGGCGATCCACTGGAGGTGTTGAAGGAACGCTTTTCGATGGATGCGTTTCTCGACGGGCAACATGCCGTCATCGAGCGGTTGTTAACGGGCAAGAACGTCGCTGCGGTCTTTCCAACCGGGGGCGGAAAGAGTCTTTGTTACCAGTTGCCGAGTCAAATGCTCGAGGGAACGACGGTCGTGGTGTCACCGCTCATTGCGCTGATGAAGGACCAATGCGACGCGCTGGCTCGGCGGGGCATCGCCGCGGCACGACTCGATTCAAGCATGCCTGCCGATGCCTTTCGCAGCGCGATGTCGGGAATTCGCGATGGCAAGACCAAGTTGTTGTACGTTGCGCCCGAACGGTTTTTCAACGAACGATTCTTGAACACGATCGATTCGCTTCGTGTGTCGCTGTTCGCGATCGACGAGGCCCACTGCATCAGCCAGTGGGGGCACAATTTCCGTCCCGACTATTTGAAACTGGCTGAGTTGACTCGGGAGCTTGCGGTCGAGCGGGTTCTTGCCTTGACCGCTACGGCAACACCCGAGGTGCTCAATGATATTTGCGAGTCGTTCCAGATCGAGCCCGAGGATGCGATCCGCACGCGATTCTACCGGCCGAACCTGCATCTTCGCAGCACGGTCGTCGATTCGACCGAACAATACGAGACCTTGCTCGCGCGGCTTCGCGAACGGCCGCGCGGATCAACACTCGTCTATGTTACGTTGCAGCGGACGGCCGAGGAGATTGCCGAGCGATTGACTTCCGACGGGCTGGACGCCACCGCTTACCACGCCGGGATGAAGAGCGATGACCGCCAACGGATCCAACAGGACTTCATTGCATCGACCGACGGAATCGTGGTCGCGACGATCGCGTTTGGAATGGGCATCGATAAGTCCGACATCCGCTACGTTTATCATTTCAATCCTCCCAAATCGCTCGAGGCGTACGCCCAGGAGATTGGGCGGGCCGGTCGCAACGGGGATGATGCGATTTGCGAGATTCTGTTGTCGATCGACGACCGCATCGTGCTCGAGAATTTTGTTCACGGCGACACACCGTCGCGCCACAGCGTCGGCCGTTTGATCGATTTTGTTGCCGGCCAGGCCGAATCGTTTTACCTGTCGCATTACCGACTATCCGGCGAAACCGACATCCGAATTCTGGTGGTGCGAACGCTTCTGACCTACCTTGAATTGGACGGCTACCTGAAAGCAACCGCGCCTCGCTACGATTCCTACAAGATCAAACCACTGGTGACATCAAAAGTGATTTTGGATCACTTCGAGGGTGAACGACGTGAATTCATCGCCGGCGTGCTGTCGTCCTTAACCAAGGGCCGCACCTGGTTCACGATCAACACCGTGCTCGCGGCCAGAGATCTCGATGTGCCCCGCGACCGGATCATCAAGGCAATCGAGTACATGAGCGAACGGAATTGGCTCGAAGTGCAAGTTTCTGACCTGGTTCATGGCTACCGACGGGTCCGTCCAATTGATGATCCCAAGACACTCGCGGACAAACTTTATCGGCGACTGGCTGATCGCGAGGAAAAGGAAGTCGGCCGGATCGACCGCGTCTTCGCGATTGCCAGGGCAGATAATTGCCAATCGGGCGTGCTTTCAAAACATTTTGGCGAGTCGCTCTCTGAGCCGTGTGGGAACTGCAGCGCCTGTTTGCAGCAGGGCCCCTGGACGATCCCCGAGACCGGGGCACGTTCGATAGGATCATCGGCTCTCAAGCTGATCGACGAGCTGGTATCGCAGTATCCCGACCGGTTCACGACGGTCCGAGACAAAGCCCGATTCCTCTGTGGCCTCTCCTCGCCAGCGTTCGTCCGGGCGAAGTTGACCCGACACCCGGGCTTCGGAGTGTGCGATCGCGTCCCGTTTCGCGATGTTTTTCACGAGTTGGGCGGCAATGATGCCCTCTAGCCGTCGCCCCAGGTGCGGCACTTGACGCCCGCGAAAACAACCTGCTA
>JAHELS010000456.1 GCA_024644085.1 Rhodopirellula sp. | reverse complement strand
TCAACATGGCATCAAACAGCGCTTCTCGCGTGTTCTCTCGAGCCCAGACGGCCGCGAGACCCGAGGCGGTCATGGACCAGCCGGGATATTCGTTGTCGCCGATTTTGGCCATGGGGTGCTCGACACGTTTTGGGTTCGGCTCCGTCCCGGAGTGCTTGCCGAAGAAGTTGTCTTCCTGTGCGGTAGCGAGTGCGGTGTGCGAGTCGGTCGAACCGATGAATCCGAACTTGTAGGGATTGATCCCCAGTTCATTCTCCAGCTGCAGTCCGAGTCCGAGACCAGATCGTGCATACTCGTGGGGCAGCATTTCCTCGGTCTTCAGTTCTGACAGGTCAAGGTTTCCGATGTCCCACGTTTCGTAGTCGGCGAATTCGTCATCGGGCGAAAGGGCGGGGTGTGTTTCACCGTCACCCTTGATCTGGGTGATCTCGTAAAGCGGCTCCCATTTGCTACGTGTCTCTGCCCATTTGCGATCGAACTTTGCGCCCGTGAACGTATCCGCAATCGGGAACATGACTCCGTTGCTCATGTTGCCGTTATGAGCGATGGCGAGAAGACGCCCGCCTGTTTTCTCCTCGTAGTTCTGCATCCATTTCCACAGCTCACGAGGATCGGGGCTACCGTGCGGAGGCGTTGTGTTGGCAGGCACCAGCATGCTTGCTTTGTCACCTCCGTCGCGGTAGATCACAACCCGATGGCGGTTGACTCCCATGTCCGTCGATGTCCACTCATAACCGATGAACGCAGTGTATTTTCCCGGCTCGTTGTATTTCTCTGCCGCATCGATGGTGACTTGCCAGGCGTCGCGATAAGCGTCCGACCCCGGAACGGACGCGAGTGCCGGGGGAAAGTTGTTGTTGGTCAGTCCTTGAATGATTTCGACGGCCGCTTTTACACCTTCCTGCCCACCAGCCTGAATCATCTTGTACCAACGCTTGCCCGTTGGATCGGCAAGCACTTCCGGCTCACCGTCAAAAAGTTTGGGAAAGAACCCCATGTTGTCCGAGTGGTCCGACACGACCAGAAAATCCATCGGGCGCGAGAGTTTTACTTTCAGCCCGGTTGACGATCTGATCTCTTCTCCACGTGCGAAGCGGTGCGCGTCTTCGGGCAGCAGCCGAGCGCCGAATGCGCCGGCATCCATTGACATGCCGGTGTGCACGTGAGTGTCACCCCAGTAAACCTGGGTCGGAAAATTGCGCCCGGCGTAAGGTGAATAGTGCTTCTCCTTCTTGAAGGCATCGGCCGCTTCTACCGTCGGTGGCGGCAACTGAGCGTGCAAAGTCGGTGACAGTGCCAAGGTCGCCAGCAAGCAAACAGACACGCGAATGATTCTCATCGCTATCTCCCACCGTAGGTTAATAATGTCACGTACTAACGGCCAATCAGCTTGGATGTTCGTGGTTCCGCCGTGGTGAGGTATCCGCGCATCGCGTTCAAGTCGGATGTTTGAAACGTCAGTTTCTTGTTCCTGAGGATTTCCGCAACAACCTCCGTGTGATTCCATTGCTCCCATTGTGTCAGATCAGCCGCGATCAATCCCGCAGCCTGGGGATGGAATTGTAGGACAATTCCATAACTCTTCACAATTCGTTCACGCAACTCACGGAGGCCGGCTCGGCCCTGGACCGAAAGCGCCATCAACACCGCTCGAATCTCCGCGGCGGAACGCTCGGAAGCGCGCAGATACATCGTTTCGATTTCTTCGATAGCCTGCTCGCCATGAATCTCGATGTACGCGGTTGCCCAAGCTGCAAGATTGGTGGTTGATCCGAATTCCTGACAGCTTTGAAACGTCTCCTCAATGAGTTTGCGGTCGCGTGGGTCGGCCTTTTGGGCCAACAACAGAATTGCCAGTGGCCGCCACTCGATGTAGTCCTTTCGCTGAAGCAGGGGGCGCAGCTGGTCGCGTGAGACGAACTTCGCCAACTGTTTGATCTTTTCGTAAGGCGCGCGGCCAAGTTCCAGATACGCCAGTTCGAAAATTGAACGGTTCTTGTGACCAAAGAGAGACAAGAAGAACTCGAGGCGGTGCTGGAGATCGCCCTCTCTTGTCCACCTGTCGGCAAACAGCAGAATCCTTTCGACAACGTTTTGATACTTTTCGTCTGCTATCCCTAGCCTTTGCCAATGCCCCGTGCCTCCTCGAACCAGCACGACAGCTTCGCCGGGATAAAGCCTCAGCCGACGTCGCGTCGCGCTATCAACGAACAGGCCGAAAGGTTCTGTTGGTGGTTCGCCCTTGAGAACCTTCACCATCGCATACGTAAACGGTTTCTCGACGTTCTCGCGCGCTAGAACCACGGTTTCACTTTCGATCAGATGATCGGCAGCCGTGTTCGTCGGCATGGCAACACAGATTGGACACGCTTGCGCGCGTGCAGCGAGCAAGGCCACAAACAACGCGCCCAGCAAAACGCGAGCGTTTGGCAACGCGGTTCGATTTGGAGAGCTTATGATCATGTACTTACTAGGCAGGGCAGATAGTTTCCAGTTCCACTCCATCTTTAAGCCTGGGCCTTGCGATCCGGGTACCAGACCCACATCACGGCAGCCATCACAAAGAGCACCGGGACGTCCGCCCACATGTGGGCGTGTTCGTTCGGGTAGAAGAACGACTGGGGCACCATCACCAGACCGTGCAACACGCTCGACAGGATGCCGAAATCGAACAGGGCAACGTTGCGACGAGGGTCTTTTGCGCCCCGGATCAACAGGATGCCAAAGGCGACATACAGCGCCCCCAGCATGTAAAGGTAAGGATGCAGGCCGTCGTAAGGCGAAGGAGCGTGGGCCGGACCGATATTCGGAAAGCCCTCCGGCTGGGCGCCCCACATGAATCCCGGGGGATAGATGAACACCATCGGTATGAGGCCGACGACCAACAGCCA
>JAHELS010000195.1 GCA_024644085.1 Rhodopirellula sp. | reverse complement strand
GGGAACGGCATTCGCCGAGTGGGTTTGGTTGTGGGCGCGCCGCGGATATGCGGCGATAGCGATGGATCTCTCCGGCAGCCAACCCAGCGACCCAGTTTTCGATCCGTCCGGCGCTCCCATTGCAAACCAGGCGGCCAACCGGGAAACGCGAACTCGTCTTGCCAACGGAGGACCCGCCCAAGGACATGCGGAGAAGTTCGACACCATCGGTGGCGACGTTTCGGACGACTGGCCGTATCACGCGGTCGCCAGCGTCGTCCGTGCCCATTCGCTTTTGCGATCGTTTTCCGAAGTCGACCTCGGGCGGACGGCGGTAACGGGAATCAGCTGGGGCGGTTACACGACCTGCCTGGTTGCATCGGTCGATGATCGCTTCAAAGCGGCGGTACCGGTCTATGGATGCGGATTTCTGTTTGAAGGCGAATCGGTGCAAAAGCCTTCGATTGACAAACTTGGCGAACGTCGCGACCAGTGGATCAATGCGTATGATCCTTCGAGCTGGCTGGTTCAATGCCATGTTCCGATCCTGTTCGTTAACGGCACCGGCGATGTGCACTACCCGCTGGACAGTTATCAGAAGAGTTTCGATGTCGTCCCGGGACGGAAGCAGATGCGAATCGAAGTCAATATGCGCCACAGCCACCGAGCCGGATGGGAGCCTAAAGAAATCGGATTGTTTATCGATTCGTTTTGCCGCGACGGAAAGCCGCTTCCGTTTCCGGGTAACTTGGTTTTCGAAGGGAACGAAGTTCGCGTCCCCTACAGCGCGGCCGTGTCGCTGCAGTCGGCGATGTTGCATTACACGACTGATTCCGGTCCTCGCAGCAAACGGCATTGGCGAAGCCAACCGGCGCAAATTTCCAAAGACGTGGTGACCGCGTCCTTGCCCCCCGATGGTGCGAATACTTGGTTCATTGAGATGACCGACCAGCGCGGAGCAATGGTCACCACACCCATCCAGTTTCGGTAATCTTCCGTCGAGTTACATGGGCACGCGGCATGTTTTCGACCAACAGGCGAATTGGGTTGGCTATAATCCAAACGCAATTCGCTAGAGACTCGCTCGCCGACAGAACGTTCCCGCCCCCCATGCGTTACCGATATCTCGTTCTATTGCTGATAGTCGCTGTCGGACCTGTCGCCGGTTCTCGGGCCGGCGACGAATCTGAATCGCTCGCGGTGCTTGTTGCAACGATTGATGCCAATGACAATCCCGCTGTTCGCGGCGCACTGCTGCGCGGAATGCTTGCCGGGCTCGAGGGACGCCGCAACGTTGACCCGCCGAAGGGCTGGAACGAATTGAGCAGCGAGCTTGCCAGTAGTGATGACCCGACCGTGCGAGATCTGGCGTCTCATTTGTCGCAGATCTTTGGTGACCGAGCGGCGATGGGGCGAGCACTTGATCTCGTGCGAGATTCATCGGCCGAAGCGTCGGCACGACGGACGGCCCTACGATCGTTGTTGAACCAACAAAGCGAAGAAGCATCAGAGATGTTGGCTTCGTTGATCGATGATCCGTCGCTCGCGATCGATGCGATTCGCGGATACTCGATCGTCGAGAACCCGTCGGCGCCGGAGGTGTTGTTACAACGTTACAAAGAGCTGAAACCCGAGCTGCGGCGCGCCGCAGTCGAAACACTCGCTTCGCGAAAAAGCTACGCAACGGAATTGCTCGCCGCTATCGAGCGTGGCGTGGTTGCCCGCGACGAAATTCCGGCGCACGTTGCCCGTTCGCTCGGCGAGATTCTCGGTGACCCGTTTTTCGATGTTTTCGGCGAAATCCGGTCGGTCGACGCGGACCGTGTGCAGCAAATGGAAAAGTACAAGCAGTTGATCACACCCGAAGCGATCGCGAAGGCGGATGCTTCGCGCGGTCGCGCCTTGTTCAAGAAAACATGTGGCGCGTGCCATTTACTCTACGGCGAAGGTGGCAACGTTGGCCCCGATTTGACAGGATCGAATCGCGCCAATCTTGACTACATCCTGTTGAACAGCGTTGATCCGAGTTACGACGTGCCCGATGCCTACAAGACGGTGCAAGTCCTGACCAACGACGGCCGCGTGATCAACGGTGTCCTGGCTGAGGAAGACGCTGTACGCATTGTGCTGAAAACGGCTGAGCAACCACGCGTGGTGATCGCCAAAGAGGATATTGAAACACGACGGATTTCACCCAAATCGATGATGCCCGATGGGCAATTCGATCAATTGAAACCGCAGGAAGTGATTGATTTGGTCAAGTATCTCAGAACGACCGAGCAAGTGGAGTTGCCTGAATGAGACAAAATGATGCAGTGAGTCACCATCAATGGGATCGAACCTCGACACGTTGCCGCGTTGCCCCAGGAATGCTTGGGTTGTTCGCCCTGGCAATCTGGTTCCCGGCGGCGCCCTCGGTGGCTGAAGAATCGAGAAACCTGCTTCCGAAACAACAGCATCGCGACAGCAACGCGCCGTTTTTGAAGCCGGCCGAGGCGGTCGCGAAGATGGCGATCCCGGATGGATTCGAAGTTTCAGTGTTCGCTTCCGAGCCCGACATTGCCGAACCGATCGCGTTCTGCTTCGATGACCGCGGCCGGTTGTGGGTGGCCGAGAATTTTAACTACCGCACTCGCCGTGATCATACCGATGATCCGGTCAGCCGCATCCAGATTCTCGAAGACACCGACGGCGACGGTGTCTTTGACAAGAAGAAAACGTTTACCGACAAGTTGACGTTCACCTCCGGGATGGCGTGCGGATTCGGCGGGGTGTTCGTTGGGTCACCGCCCAACCTGACCTTCATTCCCGATGCCGACGGCGATGATCGTCCCGATGGGCCGCCGCAGATCCTGCTCGACGGCTGGGGCATCAATGATCGCCACGAAACGCTGAACAGTTTCATCTGGGGACCCGATGGTTGGCTTTATGGATGCCACGGTGTCTTCACGCAATCGCGCGTCGGGCATGTGGGCGACACCGATGCGGAACGCCAATTCATTGATGGGGGGATTTGGCGTTACCATCCAACCCGCAAGACTTTTGAAATCTTCGCTCGCGGCTTGTCTAATCCGTGGGGATTCGACTTTGATGATCACGGCCAGGGTTTCGCAACCTGCTGTGTCATCCCGCACCTGTTTCATGTCGTCCAGGGTGGCGTCTACCACAAGCAGAGCAATCCGCACGTCAATCCGTATATCTACGATGACATCAAGACGATTCGTGATCATACGCATTTGTCGGCGCATGGCGGCGCGCGTTTCTATCTTGCCGATGCATTCCCGGAAAAGTACCGCGGTCGATTGTTCATGTGCAATATTCATGAACACGCTGTGTTGACCGACATCATGGAACCACGTGGTTCCAGTTTCATTGGCAAACACGGCGATGATTTCATGCCGACCAACGATCTCGCCTGGGTCGGATTCAGCGTCGAAATCGGACCCGAAGGCGGCGTGTACATCCTCGATTGGCACGACACCGATATTTGCGGCAACGCCATCAAGTTTCCCAACAGCGGGCGCGTTTATCGAATCATGCCGAGCGGCGCAGACCGCGTGGCGAGGCCCAATCTGCGATCCCTTTCGGATTCCGAATTGGTTGATTTGCAGACTCATGCAAACGATTGGTACGTTCGCCAGTCTCGGACGCTGTTGCAGTCGCGTGCCGCTGCGGGCACATTGAATCAATCGCTTGTGCATTCAAAACTGAATGATCTTTTTCAAACGTCGTCGACGTCCCCAGCGCGGCTGCGGGCGATGTGGGCACTGCAGGTCACCGGTGGTTTGGATCCGAAGCGGCTGGTTTCCTTGTTGTCACACGATGACCAATACGTTCGTGGATGGGCCATCCAGTTTTTGTGTGATGAGAGCGATGTCAACGCGTTCCAGGATGCTGGCGATGCTGCCGCATCAGTTGTGAACAAGGATGTCCTCGAGACGTTCGCGTCATTGGCAACGGACGATCCGTCGCCGATCGTGCGACTTTACCTCGCGTCGGCGGTCCAGCGTTTGCCTTACGCCGATCGTTGGCCGATCCTCGAAGGGCTTGTCGCTCATGGCGAAGATGTCGACGACAATAATCTGCCTCGGATGTACTGGTTCGCTCTCGAGCCGATGGTGCCGGGGAATCCGAGTAAGGCGCTCGAGCTTGCCGCCACTGGAAAGATCCCGGCTCTTCCAGAATTTGTTGCGCGGCGAATGGTGACCGGTGATGCCGCGGCCGCGACAGATTCTGCGCGGTCGTCAACACAAAAGCCTGATTGGCAAAAGACAATCCAAAAGGTCGCGCCCGGATTCGAGGTTCACAATGTGGGCGAGGGGGGTGTGGTTCATCACGAAGTTTTTCGCAATGCGCGGGCTGTGCAAACCCATCCGCACGATCGGCAAACGCCGAGTCACCTGGTTCGCAACGTGAATGTACCGGATGGAAAAGCAACACGGCTTTCCATGCGGGTGAGTCATCATCCGCACGGTGATTGGCAATTACGTGTCCTGGCCAACGGCGACGTCGTAGCGGACCAAGTGGTTGGATCGGCCACGGTCTCCGAGGATGAATGGCTTGACGTGAACGTCGACTTGTCGAGATTCGCGGGACAGACGATCAAGCTTGTGATCGAAAACCGGCCCAATGATTGGCACAATGAGTGGGCTTATTGGAATAACATCTCCATCACCAGCAAGTGAATCATGCAACTGAAAACATACTTTATCGCGTTACTCGCGTTGACCTTTACCGCGCCGGGAATTGCTGGTGAAAAGGCGAAAGTGGTGTTCATTTCCGGTTCACCGAGCCATGGTCGCATGAAGCACGAGCATCGGGCCGGCAATATGATTCTCGCCGACGCCTTGAATCGATCCGGATTGGATGTCGAAGCGGTTCTTGTGCCGCACTATGGTTATCCGCAAGACAAAACGATCCTGGATGACGCCGCCACGGTCGTGATTTTCTGCACGGGACACGGCGGCCATGTCTTGAATCCTCGTCTGGATGAGTTTGATGAACTGATGAACAACGGCGTCGGTGTTGTGATGATTCACTGGGCCACCGAAGCTGAGAAGGGAAAGCCGGGCGAAAAATTTCTTGACTGGATGGGCGGGTTTTGCGATCTCGACTGGTCAGTCAATCCGCACTGGGCAGCGAACTTCAAGGAGTTTCCCGACCATCCCATCTGCAGGGGCGTTCAGCCTTTCAGCGTTCACGACGAATGGTACTATCACATGCGGTTCGTCGATGGAATGAAGGGCGTCACGCCGATCTTGTCCGACGTGCCGCCTTTGGAAACTTTGAGCCGAAAGGATGGTCCGCGAAGCGGGAATCCGACCGTTCGAAAAGCGGTTGAATCGGGACAACCGCAACACGTCGCCTGGGCTTACCAGCGAAAGAGCGGCGGCCGCGGTTTCGGTTTTACCGGGGCCCACAATCATGAGAGTTGGCAGAATGACAACTTTCGCAAAGTAGTGCTCAACGCAATCTTGTGGACCGCAAATGTCGAGATTCCTCCCGATGGTTGCCCTTCGCCCGCGCCGGACGATTCACAGATCGAAGCTAATCTTGACGGAAGTGAAAAGTAGCGTGGGCGGTTCAAACTTCACGCACCGCGTCGACCTGGCAGCGTTATGAGTTTCTTTCGACCGATCATTTTTGCCGCCGCAACCCTTGTCGTTGCATGGTCCGCTGTGTCCGCGGGAGCCGACGAGCGCCGCCCGAACGTCGTCTTTTTTCTTCTTGACGATCTCGGATGGCGTGATCTGGGATGTTACGGCAGTAGTTTTTATGAAACGCCGAACATCGATCGTTTTGCATCCCGGAGCGTTCGATTCACGCAGGCGTACGCCGCCTGTCATGTTTGCTCGCCGACGCGGGCCAGCATCATGACCGGCAAGTATCCGGCGCGCTTGCACCTGACCGACTGGTTATCGGGTCGTCGCGAATTTCCTTTTCAAAAACTGAAGAACGCCGAGATTCATCAACAACTTCCGCTCGAGGAAATCACGATTGCCGAGGCACTCAAAACGCACGGCTATCGCACCGCGCACATCGGAAAATGGCATCTCGGCGAAGATCCCCATGGTCCGCTTCATCAAGGCTTCGACATTCAAATCCCCCGATGGAACAAGGGTTGGCCGAAAGCCGGCTATCACGCCCCGCTGAAATTCGACGGTCTCGAGGAGAAGCAGGGCGATTATCTGACTGACCGCTTGACCGACGAAGCACTGACGTTCATCGAAGCCAACCGCGACCGACCGTTCTTTCTTTACTTCTCGCACTTTGCTGTTCACGACCCGATCCAGGGACGAGGTGATCTCGTTGCCAAGTACGAGCGGAAACTCAAATCATTGGATCCGCCCGATGATCCTGCGTTCATTCTGGAAGGCAACCCGGACGACGAAAACCCGCTTACGCGCGAAGAATTACATGCTCGCATGCAGCGGCCGGAGTGGTCCGGCTACAAAGTGTTGCCCGATCGCACCGTCAAAATCAAACAGCACCAGGACAACGTTGAATTTGCAGCAATGGTTGAATCGGTCGACGAAAGCCTCGGCCGCGTACTGAATCAATTGAAGACGCTCGAGTTGGATGACGACACGATCGTGATCCTGTTTTCGGACAATGGGGGAATGTCGGGAGCAAATTTCGGAAGTCCGTCGCGAATCGTATCACCCGATCAGCTTGACAAGGCGTTTTCCACGTCGAATCTTCCGCTGCGCGGCGCCAAAGGTTGGCTTTACGAAGGTGGCATTCGCGAACCGTTGATTATCCGTTGGCCGCAACAGGGCCTCGCCGGTGAGGTTTGCGATGTGCCAGTGATCAGCACCGATTTTTATCCGACCATCCTGGATATGTTGGGGTTGCCACTGAGACCGCAACAGCACGCCGATGGAATCAGCATCGCGTCGCTGGTCAAGGGTGCGACGAGCCTCGAGAGAGACGCCATCTGTTGGCACTTCCCGCACTACAGCAACCACGGAATGCAGAGTCCCGGCGGCGCGATCCGCGCAGGCGACTACAAACTGCTCGAATACTTCGAGAATGACACGGTGCAGTTGTTCAACTTGAAACAGGATATCGGCGAACAGAACGATCTGTCCCGAACCAAGCCCGAGAAGGTTGCCCAGTTGCGCGCGATGTTACGAGCATGGCGAAAAGACGTGTCTGCGCGAATGATGGAGCCCAACCCGGACTATATTCCATAGGCAGAACCCGCCCTGGTCCCAATCTATTGTTACTCGTATTGAAACGCACGATGTCCAGCAGGTTAAATTCATTCGTTCGCCTGGCAGCAACGTACTGGCGGACACTTGCTTTCCTTCGCACTTTCGGAACAGCCCAAAAATGAGCGTCCAACGAAATCGGTTAGCCGTGATGATCGCATTGCTACTTGCGGCGAGCACTGCGGGGGCGCAGGAACTGAAATTCAGTGACTACCGTTCCGCCATGGCCGCCGGCGTGGGGCTCTACAACTCCGGCAACTTGGCCGCCAGTCAGCAACCACTGGAGGCGGCCGTTGAATTGGCTGGCACTGAAAGACAAAAGAACGATGCCTATTCGCCTCTGATCAAGGTCTACTCCGAGACGGGCGACTTTGACAAGATGTTCGAGGCCGCCGAGTACATTGTTGCTAACGCCACCTACCCGGCGAAGGCATCGCTGACCGTTCGATCGTTGATTGCCAATTGCCACCGCAAGAATCAGCTGGACACGATGCAGAAACGCTATGTGGAGCTGCTCGACAAGAATGCAAAGGATCGCGTGGCCCTGACGATCATGGCGGCCTTTCATCAGAACGTGAATCGTGACTACGGTAAACGTGCCGAGTATCTGCGGCGGCTGATCGATCTGGACAAAGAAGAGAACAAGGAACCCAATGCCGAGCTGCTGGCAGATTTAGCTTTCGCATACAAGCTTTCACGTGAATACAAGCGTTCGGCGGAATTGTATGAGCAAACCGCGCCAATCAGCAAACAACTCGAGTCGTCCTGTTACATGGAAGCCGCCGAGGCTTGGGACAAGGCTGACAACAAGGCCAAGTCGCTGGCCGCGGCAGAAATGGCTCACAAGATCGGACCTGACAAACGCGCCAATCACAGTCTGTACCGATGGCATCGCACGCTTGGCGAAATCTTTCTCGCTCACAAAATGAAAAAGGAAGCTCTGCATCACCTTCAGGCGGCGCTCGACGATGGACCGATCGAGACTTACAAGAAGCAACTCGCCGAGTTGATCGAATCCGCGGAAGCGCTTTGACGCGATCTTGCAATGTTCCAACTTCGTTGCACCGTACGTGGATGTCGGGAACCGCTTCACCGCGACGACAATGGTTTGGCTTGTGCTGCCGGTCATCATTTTGATCGTGCCAAAGCGGGCTATTGGCCACTGCTGCAGCCTCAAGATCGTCGGTCGCTCAACGCCGGCGATTCGGACACGTCCGTTCTGGCCAGACATCGATGGTTGGCACGCGGGCACATGGCGGGGCTGGTCGAGAGTCTCAGACCTTGGGTAGCCAGTCCGCGCGCAAACGATTCGCCCGCGGACGACTCATTTCTTCGAACTCTTGATCTGGGTTGTGGCGAGGGCTCTTTTGGTAAGGCGCTGTTGGCAAGCTGCGCCGACACGTTTTGTGGAATTGACCTTTCCAAGCGCGCGCTCAAGCTTGCCGCCCGCGGTTGGCCTGCGGCGACGTGGGTGCTGGCCAACGCGGATCGGACGTTGCCGGTCGCCGACGCGAGCGTTCACCGCGTCGTGTCGCTGTTCGGACGTCGTCCGGTCGCCGAGATCGGCCGTGTCCTTGCTCCCAGCGGCATCTGCATTGTCGCTGTGCCGGGCGAAGATGATTTGGTCGAAGTCCGTGAGCGCGTGCAACAGTCGGGGAATCGACGAAGTCGCTGGGAAGCGGTCGTCGAAGAAATGGCCAGCGTCGGGATGGAGTGCTGCGAACAAAAACAATGGCAACACCGCGTCAAACTCAACCGCGAAGCGATTTTCGATGCATTGGCAATGACCTATCGTGCTGCCCGGCGATCCCAGCAAACGATTGCCGACTCGCTCAGCGAGATGGATGTCACGTTGGCAGCCGACCTGATCCTGCTGCGCAAAAGCGAATGAGTTTATCGCATACAATGGGTCGACGTTTGTGTTGCCGCCCCTCGGGCGGTTGGCTAAGAATTATCCCGTGCAATCGAGAGTTCGAATGAGAATTCTTTCTTCTATCGCGCTGGCAGTTGCTTTGTTGCACTACGCGCAAGGGCAATCCTGGACGAAGCATGTTGTGATGCAGCAGGGTCACTGCAACACCGCCGTCGCGCTCGATGCCAACGGCGACAAGGCCCTCGATGTCATCGCAAGTTTCAATGGGCGAGTCAGTTTGTTCATCGCTCCGGACTGGACAAAAGAGATCATTCTGCATCGGTTCCTCGGCGGCCAGGGTGGCTGCATTCACTCTTCGGTGATCGACGCCGATGGGGATGGAGACCTCGACTGGGCCGGAACTCTGGCCAAAGAGCATCCGTTCTGGTTGGAAAATCCGGGCAAGGACGAAGCGCTAAAGGGGGCGTGGACCCCGCGCGTGATCGATCCCGAAATCACAGGGATCCACTGTATCTTGACCTCCGATATTGATAACGACGGGAAAGACGATCTGGTCATCAACAATTTTGAACCGGAGAAAGGGATCGGCGACTCGATTGCGTGGTTCAGCGTCCCGCCCAATCCGCTCAAAGCAAAACAATGGAACCGCCACGTATTTGCCGACGGAGATGCCCGCGGCGGCAGTCATTACATGGGGGCCGGGGACATTGACGGCGATGGATGGAAAGAGATTGCGGTCGGTGCGAAAGGCGGACCATTCGCCGATGGGAACTGGTTTGCCTTCTGGACCAATCCGGGCAAGAACGGTGTCAAAGGAGCGTGGAAGAAAACGATCCTTGCCGAAAACCAGCTTGCTGCCACGAACATTCTTCCGGCCGACGTCAACGGCGACGGCAAGGTTGATTGGCTGGCGACGCGAGGTCATAGCGCTGGCGTACTGTGGTTCGAAAACCCCGATTGGAAGATTCACGAGATCGATAACGAGATCCGGCAACCTCACAGTTTGACGGTTGCCGACCATGATCGTGACGGGGATATTGATGCCGCCAGCTGCGGTTACGAGAGTGAGTTCGTGCGGTGGTACGAGAACGACGGGAAGGGGAATTTCAAGGTCCACACACTCGACCGCTCGCAACAGAGCTACGATCTGCGCAGCGTTGATATGGACGGTGATGGCGATCTCGATTTGCTGAACGCTGGCCGCGGTTCCCTGAACGTCGTCTGGTATGAGAACCGGTTGTGACGAGTTCTTTTGGCTTTCGGTTTGGCGGTCCGGTGGCAGGAGTGAAAAGATGAAACTGAATCCAATGATATATTTGCTTGGCTCAGCCCTTCTGTTCTCGGCTTCGTTAAGAGCCGGTGAAATTGAAACCGAAATCCTGGTCATCGTCGGACCCGAGGGACATGCTCCGGGGACTCACGAAGTTGCCGCTGGCGGTCGGCTCATGGCCCACTGTTTCAACCACGCCGAAAACGTCGACGAGATCCGCGCGACGGTGTTCTACCGATGGCCGCAGGATCGCGCCGTCGTAGAATCGGCCGATACGATCGTTTTCATCGGCGACCAATTTCCGGGCGCGCGCTTGGAGGATTCGGCTCGAGTCATGCGCGACCTCGATGAGCTGACCAATCGCGGCTGCGGAATCGTTTGCATCCACTATGCAACCGGGTTGGCGGCCCAGGACGTCAATCCAGACGGAGACCATCCACTGTTGCATTGGACGGGCGGTTACTTCGCAACGCGGTGCAATCACCACCAATCGGTCGCCAGGATTTTCGAAGCGACGGTAACACCGTCGGTGCCGGCGGATCATCCGACCGGGCGAGGTTGGGCCGAATTCAAAGTTCGCGACGAGCCCTACACGCGGAACTGGTTCGGAAAAGATGGTCTTGCCGACGGAGCGTTTGCGCTCGCATCGGTTCAGTTTCCGCCGGACAACCCGCAGCGGGAAGTGGTCGCCTGGGCGATCGAGCGGGACGACGGTGGCCGCGGCGCGGGAATCACGATGCCACATTTTTTCCGAAACTGGGAACGCACCGAGCTTCGGCGTTTTATCCTCAACACGATTCTTTGGACCGCCGGTCGCGAAGTACCAACCGATGGTGTGGAAACAACGCTGCCCGAATTGGAAACATTCGAGCCGGTGTCAGTCGATCCCCAGCCGCGTTCAAAGAAGTAGAGAATTGAGTCGTGAGAAACTGCTCCTTCCACCACAAATAAAACCAAGCGAAATGAAATTTACACCGGTACGTACCCTTGCCTGCATCTCAGTCTTGCTCGCTTCCGGATCGCTCAGAGCTGCCGAATTCGAATCGATCTTTGATGGGGAAACGCTTGACGGCTGGAAGGCGCTCAACATGAGTTACTGGTCCATCGAGGATGGCGCGATCACCGGACGTTCGACGCCTGAGAATCCTTGCACGTCCAATCAATTCCTGGTGTGGCAGGGAGGTGACGTTAACGATTTCGAGCT
>JAHELS010000034.1:6520-40863 GCA_024644085.1 Rhodopirellula sp. | reverse complement strand
CGAAGACCGCAGCTTTCCGCCGCCGGCCGAGTTCACCGAGAAAGCGGTGTTCTCGTCGATGCAGCAGTACGACGAAGCGTATCGGCGGGCTATCGAAGATCGAGACGGGTACTGGGGTGACGAGGCCCGTGAGCATCTTCATTGGTTCGAACCGTTCAACGAGGTTTGTCGCTGGAATCCTCCCAACGCCGAGTGGTTTGTCGGAGGAAAGACAAACGCCAGCTACAATTGCCTTGATCGGCACATCGAAGCGGGGCGCGGCGACAAGACGGCGATCATCTGGGAAGGCGAGCCGGGCGACGCACGCATCTTGACGTACGCGGAACTGCGCACCGAGGTGGCCAAGTGCGCCGCGGCACTCCTCGAACTCGGGGTTTCCACGGGCGATGTCGTCAGCATTTACATGCCGATGACCCCCGAATTGGCGATCGCCATGCTTGCCTGTGCCCGGATCGGGGCTGTTCACTCGGTCATCTTTGCCGGTTTCAGCGCCGAATCGATTGCTGATCGAAACAACGACGCGGGTGCCAAGCTTGTGATCACGTCGGATGGTTTACACCGTCGCGGCAAGGTGTTGCCTCTCAAAGAGACGGTTGACGAGGCGTTGGAGAAATCACCGACGGTCGAGAAATGCCTGGTGCTTCGCCGGGTCGGCCAGGAGGGGGTTCCGATGACCGAGGGACGCGACGTCTGGTGGGATGACATCGTCGAGAAGCAAACCGGCGACCTGCCCGCTCTGCCGCTCGACAGCGAAGCGTCACTGTTCATCCTGTATACATCCGGCAGCACGGGAAAGCCGAAGGGAATCCGCCACACGACGGCCGGCTACAACCTGTGGGCGAAGCGAACGTTTCAATGGGTCTTTGACCATCGCGACGACGATATTTTCTGGTGCACGGCCGACTGCGGATGGATTACCGGGCACAGCTACGTTGTCTACGGACCGTTCTCGGCCGGGGCAACGTGCCTCATGTACGAAGGCGCGCCGAATCATCCGGCCGAAGACCGATTCTGGGAATTGGTCGAAAAATACAAGGTGACGATTCTGTATACGGCGCCGACCGCCATTCGCGCTTTTATTAAATGGGGCGACGAGCACGTCGAGAAACATGACTTGTCGAGTTTGAGACTGCTCGGCAGCGTGGGCGAAGGAATCAATCCGGAAGCCTGGATGTGGTACCACAAGAAGATCGGTGGCGAGCGATGCCCGATTGTCGATACCTGGTGGCAAACCGAAACGGGCGGCATCATGATGAGCCCGCTGCCGGGAATTATCGCGACCAAGCCTGGTTCCTGCACGCGTCCGCTTCCAGGCGTCGTCCCGAAAATCGTCGACGAATCGGGAACACCCGTGGAACCGAATCACGGCGGCATGCTTTGCATCGCCGAGCCTTGGCCGGGAATGCTACGCGGGATTTGGGGAGACGAACAGCGATACGTGGATCAATACTGGTCGACCATCCCCGGCATGTATTTGACGGGTGACAATGCGCGCCAGGACGGGGACGGTTATTACTGGATCATGGGCCGCATCGACGATGTGATCAACGTGTCCGGTCACCGGCTCAGCACCATCGAAGTCGAGAGCGCCCTGGTCAGCCACGATGCGGTTTGCGAAGCAGCCGTCGTCGGTCGACCAGACGATCTCAAGGGCCAGGCGATTGCGGCGTTCGTGACCATCCGCGATCGGGAACCAAACGAGGAACTGCGAAAAGAGCTGCGGCAACACGTCCGCAAGCAGATCGGTGCGCTCGCGCAGCCGGATGATTTGCGATTCGCCGCCACGTTGCCGAAAACTCGCAGCGGCAAGATCATGCGACGATTGCTACGCGATATTGCCTCAGGTAACGAAATCGTCGGTGACACATCGACGCTCGAAGATTATTCGGTGCTTGCAAAACTGGGTGAAGACGAATAGCGATCAGCGCAGAAAAAAACCGGTCGACACCCCTGAGGGCTGTCGACCGGCTATATGGATGCTTCGATCAGTCGGCGGCAAAATGGAGCCGCTGGGAGAAACGCGAAAGTCTCAGCGTGCTACTGCACGAGCCTTTGGATGACTTAGGCGAACCCTGTAAATGATCCCTCTGCCGATAATTGGAAGACCGAAGCTGGTGCGGGTTTTATTCAAATCCCACACCATGATTTTAGACTCGCATTAGCGGTCAGCAAGGTGGATCGGCATAAGAATACCGAGATGTCCACACCATTTCCGATCTGTCGCGAAATGCCGCATCTTCGGAACGACAATGATTGCAAGACGCAGGTTTTTCGTCGGCGCGCCTCTTTTCCATGCCGAATCCATCCGAATTTTTCGACGCCTGACGAGCCATTGGCTATCGACTGGTAAAAACCTTCCAAATTGCCCGCTCGCAGGCCGGATTTGAACTGGATCACGCTCCCACGGCCATGGGGACGGTCCAGCGGGAGCTTTATTTCTTTCGCTCGTAGTGGATCTCAAACGACTCCTGCCACTGGTCCCCATTCTTCGCGTACATGACGAAATGACGCTTGTCATCACCTTCCCAAGTGGTCACGGTTTTCATCTCCTGCGGCTCCCCAGTGGCGTGATCGATCCCCTTCATCATCATCACCATCGCTTTTTTCGATTTGTCGTATTCCCCCTCCATCATGCTCATGTGGGCAATGGAGTTGTCGATCCAGGTGCCGATGTATTTCTTTTTCCTGGTGTCATAGCCGTATTGCCCCCGCCCCTGGAACGGTCCGGCCGAAAACTCGGTCAATACCCACAAGTCGTTTCCGAACGACGTGTTGGTCTCGGTGACCGGCAATTCCATCGGCTGGCCATCGGGGCCGGCCATCTTCATCGTGCCGGTCCATTGGCCGACATCTTTTTGCAGCAATTTGTGTTCTTCAGCCGGCTCGGTCGTTGGAATCGACTGGGCAGCTGCGGTCGATGTGAACAAGAAGGCGAACGCCAAACAGAAGAGTCGTATCATCAAATGCACCTGGGATTGGGATAAGGCGAGCGGTAGTCGCGAATCGTGATTCTACGAGATTCGATCTCTCCACGCACGCCAACCAACGATGATTCATTTCTTCGGCACCTCGGTATCCGGCAAGACTCGGATGCTGATGTTTCGGAATTCAACGGGGTCGTTGTGACCGGCGAATCCAAAGAACCCCGAGGTGCGATCTTTGCCCTCGTGCGGCCGATCCGCCATGTACTGGGTGACTTCGTTTAGATCCGTGTCGAGTATCAGATTGCCATTGAGCTCGACCTTGATGGTGCTGCTGTCGACGGTGACCTGTTGAAAGTTCCACTCACCTGCGTCCCTCAGGAAGCCACGGTGCGCCGCGGCCATTCCGTAGGCGCTACCGTGATATTGGCGAGCATCCAGTTTGGCATATTTAGGGTGCTCGGAATCGAGGACCTGTAATTCACACATTGCCGCGTATGCTGGATCCCCGTCTCCGGGCGAGCGAATCGCCAATCCATTGTTACCACCGGGAGGCAATCGAAACTCCAATCTCACGATAAAGTTTGCATACTCGTCTTTGGTCAACAGCATTCCGCCTTTGCCTTCTTTACAGCGGATCGCACCGTCAACAACTTCATAATTCTCGACGCTCCCCTGCCAACCGCTGAGGTTTTCGCCGTTGAACAGCGGCGTGAAAGCCTGTCCCTGGTGATCTTGCAGTACCGCGTTGGCTTCCTTCGGGGAAAGTTCTTTGACGCAGATATTCCGCCATCGGATTTCGCCACCGTGCGTTTGCAATTCGATGGGACCGGAGCGGAAAAGCGGTGCTCCGCGGTCCCAGAAGTTTTCCATGATCGCATTATCGACGATCAGAATGTCATTCAAGAAGACGGTCGTCCGCGCGCCGACCTGGCGGATGTGGAATTGATTCCATTGCCCCAGAGGTTTGTCGGCCAGCACAAACGGGTCTTTGCCCGGTGCACCAGGACTGTTATTCCACAAACCACCGCTGCCGAGATCGGCGCCGATATTGAACTTGCTCGGGTCGGTGTAATCCCAGATCTGAACTTGAGGGGTCCCTTTCAGATAGATCCCGCTGTCGGCCCGCGGTACCGTTTTGTATTCGAGACGTAATTCGTAATCGGTGTAATCACGGTTTGTGACCAGGTACGCGCCCTGCCCGTCATTGACCAACTCACCCTTCTCGATCGACCAATGCTTTTTCGCGTCGGCCATCCATTCATCGAGCTTTTCGCGCCGCTGGTCGTCGGGCATCGCCTCAAGGCGTGCGGGGTCGAAGTGGGGGCGTGCATGCCATCGGTCAAGCGACTTGCCGTCAAAGATGAACTCAAATCCGGCCGGCGGTTGCTGCGCGGCTAACGGGCTGGTCGCAAGCAGGAGACCGGCAATTGAAAGGAGATGGATGCGAAACGAGATCATGATCGAAGACCGTTGGGGCGTTGGGGGTGGGGAGGAAAGAAGGCAGGCAAAGATTGTAATCCAATCCCTTGACTGCTCGCCGTCAGCTTGCAGCTGCCCTGCCACGGTGCTGGATCGAGGACTCTGGGGTCCGAAAAATAGGCCAGAGCCCCGCGTCCGGAATCCCGGGGTCGCTCACGCAGCGGCTCAGAACGCTGGTATTTCGCAGGAAAACGCGAGCATCGCATCGATCAATCGCGGACGGTCCTCCATCGACGATTAATTTTTCCATACCGCCCATTCATGCAGGATTGACTCCCCCGCGTCACTCTGTCACGCTCTTGCTGGTTATTGGGCTACCAGCCCTGCCTTGCGCCAACGGTTTGGACCGTCTTCTTTCCATTTGGTCGGCAGGTGTTCGGGACAAGTGGTCTCATTGGTGGCAGCTAGTAGGGTTAGTTTTGTGACGAATATTTACGTAGGGAACCTCTCTTTCACGGCTGCTGACGACGACGTTCGCTCGGCGTTTGAGCAGTTTGGAGAAGTAACATCGGTCAACATCATTCAAGACCGTGAAACGGGGAGATCGAGAGGTTTTGCCTTTGTCGAAATGTCCGACGGAGAGCAGGCCAAGGAAGCGATCGAGAATCTTGACGGTGCGGCGATTTGCGGCCGTAACGTAACGGTCAATGAAGCACGTCCTCGTGCCCCGCGTGGCGCCGGTGGCGGCGGCGGTGGCGGCGGCGGCGGCGGTCGCGGTGGATACGGTGGTGGCGGAGGTGGCGGAGGTCGTGGTGGAGACCGTCGCTATTAGGCGGCGATGAACCGCGAACTTTGATCACTCCGTGGTCGATCGTTCAATCGAAGCGTTTGAGGGACAAGCAGGTTGCTTGTCCCTTTTTTTGTTGTCGCACGCCGGTGGCTAAGATGACGGCATGACGCGTCGATACCAAACACTCATTCTCTGGTCGCTGTGGGCATGGGTCGTGATGACCCTCACTCACGAACTTGGGCATGTCATCGGTGGCGTTCTCAGCGGAGCGACCGTGAGCCGATTGGAATTGCGACCCTGGCACTTGCCGCACAGCTTGTATCTCCATGATAAGCATCCAATGGTCACGCTTTGGGCAGGTCCGGTATTGAGCTGCGTCGTTCCGATAGCCGCCGCGATGCTGATTCGTCGACCGGCGATCTGGTTCATCGCCTGGTTCTCGCTGCTGGCCAACGCCGCCTATTTGATTTTGGGTTACTTTGCCGGCGATGCGGAATTGGACAGTTCCAAGATGGTCGACGCCGGCACGCACCCGATGGCACTGATTGCGATCTCGGCGATTCCGCTTGTTGTTGGCTATGTCGGGTTTCGCAAATCGTGCATCGATCTGATGTCGGGCGAGACCGAAACCATGACAAGTCGGAACTATTGGATCAGTGCGGTTTCGCTTGCGGCGGTGCTGGTGTTGCAGGGAGCGATCGGCCATTTTTTGGTGACACGTTGATACGTGATCGCTCGCACGCATCCACCGCCAGGCCCCGCGTCTGAATCTAAGCCGTTAGGCCCGACACTCATGCACAAGGGTCAAGTTGCGGGAGAGGGAACTCGGCGCAGGGTAGGCCGGACCGAGCTTCGCGAGTTCCGGCGATCACCTCACACAATGCCGGAACTCGCAACGCTCGGTCCGGCCTACGAAGCTTTCGCTCGTATGAGAATTGGTGCTGTCCAGCTAGGAATTCAACCGCGCGTATTCGCGGACGTCCTTCTCAAGTGCTTCCAGACGCGAGGACAATGTTTGCGACGCGCGCTCCAGATCGGTAGATTCATCGGGCGAGAGCCGGGTGAAGACGTACAACTTGATCTTGGGCTCGGTCCCGCTGGGCCGAACGGCCACGTAATTCCCCTCGTCGGCGAGGTCGAGGATGATCAAATCTCCGCTGGGACCTTCAAGCGATTCGGTATTTCCGTTTGCGAGCGTCGTCGTTGTCCCACGGCCATAGTCACGCACCTTGGCGATCTTGATACCCGCCACCTGTTTTGGCGGTGATTCACGAAACGCCTTCATCAAACGCTGCATGGCGGCCATTCCCTCGCTTCCTTCCATGAAAAGATTGATCAGCGTCTCGCGGTGGTAACCATGCTTTCGGTGCAGGTTACAAAGGTAGTCGTGCATCGACACCTGATCGTTTTTCAACTCGGCGGCAAGTTCGCTCATTAACATACAGGCGACCGCGCCATCTTTGTCACGGCAATATTGGCCGACAAGATAGCCGTGCGACTCTTCGGTTCCGTAGATGAATTTCTCGGGGCCCTCGCGGTCGATGACTTCGGCGATGTACTTGAATCCCACCAGCAAATCGCCGATGCAGCGGACGTTGTAGCCTTGGGCGATGCGGCGGATCAACTCAGTGGTCACCAACGTCTTGACCACGAAATGATCGGGCGACAATGATCCCGCCGCCGCCCGCTTCGAAAGAACATATTCGGCAAGAATGGCGCCGATTTCGTTGCCGGTGAACGTTCGCCAGGGCCCTTTGGAATCGAGCGTCATCGGGGCGGCACAACCGATGCGGTCACAGTCGGGATCGGTGGCAAGGATCAAATCGGCGGAAGTCTCCTGTGCCCTCTTGATCGGTTCATCGAAGATCGCCTTGTTCTCCGGATTGGAGACGTGGCCCGGAACGTTTGGAAAATCACCGCTTGGTTTCTTGTGAGGACCGTAAACTTCGACATCCTTGAAACCGTCGCGCTCGAGCAGCGGAACGACGGCTGCGGCACCGACACCGTGCAGCGGTGAATAAAGAATCTTTGCGTCACGCGGACCCTCAAACGCGCACAACGAAGCCGCGTTGATGTAAGCCTTGTCGATCTCCCTGGTCACGATTTCAATCCGTCCGTCAGAGAGTGCTTCGGCAAACGGCACGTGTTTGATTTCATGGCAGGTCATCACGCGTTCGATGATTGCCTTGTCGTGCGGCGGCAGAATCTGCGCGCCGCTGGACCAGTACACCTTGACTGCATTGTCGCTCGGCGGGTTATGACTGGCCGTCACCATGATCCCGCATTGGCAGTTCTTCTCGCGCACGGCAAACGACAACTGCGGCGTCGCTCGATAGTCATCGAGCAGATAGACCTTGATTCCGGCGGCTACCATGATGCCTGCGCATAACTCTGTGAAATGCCGCGATTTGTGACGCGTGTCATACGCGATGGCACAGGCGAGATTTTTTTTCCCGCCATAGTATTCGACGACATAATCGGCGAGCCCCTGCGCACTTTCACCGATCGTTCGGTCGTTGATGGCGTTGGAACCGATCGGGTACATCCTGCCACGGCGTCCGCCGGTACCAAACGGAATGATTGTCCAAAAAGCGTCGTCGAGTGCTTGCCACTTGCCGTCGCGAACGTGCTCTTTGACCGCGTCGCGATAATCGCGATACCGATCTTCAGTAAGCCATGCACGGATGTTTTCGCCGGCTGCCGGGCTCAGCGAGGATTCAGCGACAGCTTTGTCGACGGCGGCAAGCGATTCTTGGACAGATTCCGCGATACTCATGGTGGTCAATCGTGCGGGGAGTTGGGAGTGAGCCGGGAGAGTGACCTTGTTGGTCGACGCAACTGCGATTCTATTTGGTCCCGGCGTGGCATCGCAACGAGGCATCCAGAGCAGTCAATAAGATGGGCGAATTGATTATCAGTGTCAGCGGGCTTCGTGGGGTCGTCGGCGAGTCGTTGACGCCCGACGTAGCGGTCCGGTTCGTCGCTGCGTTTTCCGGTCAATTGCCGGCGGGCCCTGTCATCGTTGCCCGCGACGGGCGGGGAAGCGGCCCCATGTTAAGCCGGGCGATCATCGCGTCTTTGACCGCTTGTGGTCGAGATTGCGTCGATATCGACGTTGCGGCTACACCAACCGTCGGCGTTCTCGTCCGGGCGCGAGGGGCCGCAGGAGCGGTCCAGATTTCGGCCAGCCACAACCCGCCGCCCTACAACGGAATCAAGTTGTTTGGAAACGCAGGTCGCGTCCTGGACGCCCGTACCGGTGCGTCGGTGCGCGAGGCTTACCTCGGTGGCCAGGCCAAATGGTCCCCGTTCGACGAACTCGGCAACCTCACCCGCGATGCCGATCCGCACGAGCCGCATCTGCAGAAAGTTCTCGATACGGTGGACTCGTCGGCCATTCGCAACGCCAAACACCGCGTGTTGATCGACAGCAATCATGGTGCCGGCAGCCTGCTCGGGAAGCGATTGCTCGCGGCGCTTGGTTGCGAAGTCATCGCGGTCGGTGACACGCCCGACGGCAATTTCGCTCACCAGCCCGAGCCGACCGCGGACAACCTGGCCGATATCGCCGATCTTGTCCGCAAGGAACGATGTGCGGTTGGTTTCTGTCAGGATCCGGACGCTGACCGGCTTGCATTGATCGACGCCGATGGACGGTACGTTGGCGAGGAATACACGTTGGCACTTTGCGTCCAGAGGGCGCTGGCACACGATTCGTCTCGCGGTGCGATTGTGATCAATGGAGCCACCAGCGGTATGAGCGAGAGGTTGGCCGCACAGGCCGGTGTGACGTCGTACCGTAGTGCGGTTGGGGAAGCCAACGTCGCCGACATGATGATCGAAAAACATGCGACGTACGGGGGCGAAGGGAACGGCGGCCCGATCGATCCGCGCGTCGGCTATGTTCGAGACAGTTTTGTTGGCATGGCCCAGGTTTTGGATTGGATGACCGCCACGGGTGAGCCGTTGGCAGACCTTGCCGATGCCCTCCCGGTGCTCCACATCCACAAGACAAAGGCATCCGTGTCACCGGACCGGCTGCCCCGCCTGTTCGAAACGCTCAAGGGCAAGTATCCCGATGCGACGGTTGATTCCGGTGACGGATTGCGATTAGCGTGGGATGACAAGTGGCTACTTGTGCGTGGCAGCAATACCGAACCGATCGTGCGTTTTATCGCCGAAGCGGAAACGGAAACCGAAGCAAAATCGTTATGTGATTCCGCTGCCGCGTTGCTGTGACGTCACGCCAATACCCCCGTGGCCCGTGCCAAGTAGAGGGTCCAGCGTGCGATCGACGCACGCTCAGGGGAGCACCGATTTCGCTTCACCCGCGAACACGGCGACTTCGTCGATTCGGCCTTCCCAATTGGACTCGTTATCGCTTCGGCCTCCGGTAAAGCATGTGGCCACCGGGGGATCCGTTTGAGGAGGCAATTCCGAGTCGATCTCGGGATCCTCGTTATCATTAAGGAAGACTCGAACGCGGTTTCCGCTACGGACCATGACGACGCGATTCCAATTCCATCGCTCGATTTCCGTTTTCCCGATGATCGGCTGGTCGAATCCGCGTTGAAAAACCAGCCGCCCCGGCTCGCTTGACGTGCCACCAAGTCCGAGGTGCTCGCCGCTTCGGCTGAGGGCGTGCGCATGGTCACGCGAGAAAAGCCACCCCGCGGTCTCTCGGGCCTCGTTCGGCATGCCGTTCCAGAAGTGCATGACGACGGTGTAATCCGCTCCGAGTGAATCGAGCCGTGAGAGCATCCGCCCGCCGGCAAAGTGCACGCAACGATTCACATTTCCGCGCTCGGTAAAAGATTCCCGACTCGGGCCCTCGAGAAAAAAGCAGGTGCCGATTTCATAGGCGCCGTCATGGTGATGGGGTGAGGCATCGACGGCGATCGGACCTTGCATTTCGGCCAGCCTCCAATAGGCGAGCGGCTCGGCGGCAAGGATCTCCTCGGCGGCCGGTCCGAGCGTTTCCACGTACGGCCGGCGGGGTTTACCGCTGACTTGTTCCAACAGACTCAGGTTCGTTGCGACAATTCGAGGTTCGGCAGTGACCTCAAGACCCGCCGACCGCGCGGCCCAAGTGTTGTAGCCTCCTAAATGGTGTTGCTCCGGCGGCGGGATGTAACCATCGGCACCGTTGGCAAGTTCGATGACCATCGTGTGCTCGAGGGGGCTCTGGTGCTTCAATTTCAGCCCAGTCAACGCGTAGGTTTCGTTCGGCGTGGTAGCGATCCCGAACTCTCCGATTCGAATCGCCTGGACCACAATTTCAGTCGACTGCATCTGGTCGAGCAGGACCTGCTCTCGCGCATAGACCTCGACACGGTCCTCCGGTGCATCACTTCCCATCGCCTCGATCTTTTTCTGCGACCACTCGAGCAATTGTTTGTCCGGCACACGGTATTTCATCGCGATCCGGGCTTCGGCCATCGCCAACTCGGCCTCGTCGGTGTACTCGATCGAGTCGTAAACGCCCGCCGCGATCTCGAGCAAACCTTGAGCATAGCTTTCGATCGTCGTGTCGTCTTTTCCGGTCCACTTCATGTAGTCGCGTCGCCAGATATCGCCGCTGCAGCCGTGAGACATGATTCCCACCATCTCCGATTCGGGATGTTGGGCTTTGGCGTGTGCTTCCAAACCGTCACAGAACAATCCGAAGTAATCGGCGCTGATCGGCTTGTCGCCGAAATAGTGCATCGAGAAGTTTGCCATTGCCGCAATCGGAACTCTATCGATCGTCTCAAAGGCGATGATTGAAAGTTCGGGGTCTTCGGGGCCCGATTGGCCGGTCACATCATCGGGATTGTTAGCCGCGTGCATGTTCGCGCGAACGGTGGGATTCCCGAAGGGGTCGTCGGCAATTCGGTCGGGTCGGCGTACCCAACGCCGCAGTGCCGTGAACTCCGGTGCGCTGGCCGATCCAAATCCAACCCGCGCCGGTTGTAATCGTTCGTCGGCCTTGACGATTGCTTCCGCGATCTTTTCGCGAAGGAACGGCACATAAGCCGGATCCGCGTCGGTGCCGAGGGCACCAAATGACGAAGGTGCGGTATGTGTGTGGGTCGCCGAGATAAGGATGCGATCGGGGCGAATTTTCGTGCGGGACGCCGCCCGCTGCTTCGCGTCATCGAGCAGAACTCGCGGCACCATGCAGCTGTCGACCACAACGATACCGATTCGTTCGTTGCCGTCGCTCAAAACGATCGCCCGTGCATTGACCCGCGTTTTCACTGCATCGGCGGTTCGCGATAACATTCCCCCATTGACCAGCACCGGTAATTGGTCGGGCGTCACGTCAACGACGGCCGCGCCGACCATCAACTCGGCGTTCGCGCTTGATGCAACCAGGAATACGATCGAAACAAAGAGCGGTAATCGGAATACGTTCATGGCGGCAGCGAAATTCTTGGTGGGATTGTTCCGTAGAGAATCCTAATGTACCGAAAATCAACTGCTCAATCTTTCCCGGCCGACGCCCAATCGGCGCTGGGGGGCATTGCATCTACAATTTCGTGGGCGTAAAAATCCAATTCTTCCTTCCCTGATGTGTCCGAATGTCAACTCGCCGCCGCGCACGCGAGATCGTTTTGCAATTGCTGTACGAAGCGGACGTGAACGACAGTCGCGATTCTGAGGCGTCGCGCCGCTTCATTCGCTCGCGATTGCAGGGACGCAAGGCGTTGACTGAATTCGCTTGCGAGCTGCTCAAAGGGACTCTCGAGCATCGCGAGAAGATCGATGAGCATCTCGCGGCGACTGCGACCAATTGGACATTGCCTCGGATGCCCGTAGTTGACCGCAATGTGCTCCGGCTCGGCGCCTACGAGATTCTGTTTGGCGACACACCCGACCGCGTTGCCGTCAACGAGGCGATTGTTCTCTCGAAGCGGTACGGTGACAAGAATAGCCCCCGCTTCGTCAACGGCGTTCTGGATCGCTTGATGAAGCAGACCGCGAGTTCGTAATCCGAACGGTCGCAGGGCTGACTAATCCAGTTTAAATGGATTCTCAGTCGCTCTTTGCTCACGCTCCTTGAGGTGTGCCTGGTCTTCCTTGCTGAGCTTTTCGACGGGAATCGTCATCGTGCGCCCGTCGGTTCGGCGCAATGTTAAGTTGCCGTCGGCCACGCTGACATATTCTGCTTCAACCTTGAAGCGTCCTGTCGAATCAGTCCAAGTGCGATTCTTGCTGGTCGCTGCAGTCACGGGCGCGGCCGGCATCACGGCGGGTTCGGCCGGCTGCTCGAGCTCGGGAGGCGCGAGTTGAATACTGCGCCGCGTTACCATTTCGATGTCGCGGGCGTTTTCCTTGCCCCACGTCAAGAACGCGAGTTCAACCGTGCCATCGGGTAGCAGTTTCTTGACTCGTGCCGGCCTCCAAAAAGATCCTCGGCGGGCCCGCTGAGCCTGGACAAGTTGGCCGACGTACAGCGGCGTGATCGACTCCACCACCAAACCGGTTGAGTTGACCGGTGAGGGGCCCTGGTAGTCCTTTTTCAGTGCCATCTTCTTGGCATGTTCGGTCGACCAACGAGTCAAAGCTTTGCTGGCCGCACTGGCCACTTTTTCGTCCGCGTGGTCAAGCAGGTTTGCGATGGCGGCCGCGATTTGCGGATCGGGATCCTTCACCGACTTCTCGGCCAGCATTCCCAGTGACTGTTGAATTTGCGCCGGGTCGCCGGACCCGAGAGCTACGAGCGTTTCGGACTTCTCGGCCTCGGTCAACGGTGCCTCAGCCATCGCTTTTTTCTCTGCCGCGTTTTTCGCGATCTCATCGGCTTTTTGCTTTGCTGCGGCTTCCATCTCGGCGATCTTTTCCGCTGATATCCGCGTGTAGTTGACTGTGATCGGAATCATGGTGGATGTGTTTCCGTCTTTCACGTTCAAACTGAATTTCATGTCGTAGGCATGCGGAACATTCTCCGTGGTATCGAAAGTCCACGTTCCCTTGCCAGTCATCTCGAAAGCCGGCTTGTCGCCAATCTTTGGAGTGTGCAAGCGATAGGTCTTGTCCACCATGACAAGGTTGTCCTCGACCTTTTGCACGACGAAGTTCGAGACCTCGCCAGCCGCTTGGACACTCTTTTCGTCGGCGCCTTCGCCGAATGGTCCAAGTGGCCCGAATCGTCCGAAGGGACCACGATCGCTCTCACTTTTTTCGGTGATCGCAACGCCGCTGTCACTTGTCCAGCGTTTCTCGTCGTCGCCCGGCACCGGCTCGAACGGCAATAACGAGACGTTACCGAGCAGGTATGGCAGCTGCGAATCACCCTCCATCGCAAGCGTTTCACCTCGCGGAGTGATCGTGATCTTGTTCGTGGTTTGAGTCTTGCCGGTAAACGTCGGTCGGGAAAACGGACTGGGAATCGACGGAGGTCCACCAAAACCGCGTGGTCCAAACGGACCGAATCCGCGTGCCGGTCGGCCCTTTTGTTGCTTGGACTCCGTCAAGCCGCCGCGATAGGTGATCGATGCCTGGTTTGCATTCGCATTGTTGACCACGTAATGAACGATTCCCTTGTAGGTGATCTTTTCGTCGTCGGCATCAACAACCACTTCCATTTGGTAGGAGAACTTCTGTCCCGGCTTCCATTGATAGCTCAATTCCTGTGCATGCAGGCCTGAGGCTCCGATCGTGACCGCCGCGACCAGCACAAGCGAACGCCCGAGCGTGAAGTTAGGAATGGAATCCGACATCGAAAATGCACCTGAAAGGGAGGGGACCGACAAGTACGCAAAGCGCCTTGACCTAATTAGCAAACGTCTCACGAATCATATGAAATGACCGCCCGCATGTCTCGCACGCGGGCGGTCACAAATTCATGCTTTTTGCGATGGGCCTATTCGACTTCCAATTGGAAACCTTCAGGAGCTTCCTCCGCACCAGAATCTCCCGGTGCGGGATCACCAAAATCGCCGGGCGGAGGTCCACCAAATCCGCCAGGCGGCGGTCCGCCAAATCCGCCAGGCCCGCCCGGTCCGCCTGGTCCTGGTCCGCCCGGTCCTGGTCCACCTGGTCCACCGCCGAACGCGCCGAGCATGCCGACGACCTGCATGACTGCCTGGTCAAACTCCTGTTGGTTGGTCGCGGTGAGCATTGGATCGAGAACGCCGTTGGCCATGCCAACAAACATCCCGATCATCATGTTGGCCTGCTGGGCGGCCTGCGGGTCGTTCTTTGCCTGGTTCACTTGCGCGACCATCTCGTCGATCAGAGTTTCTTTCTTTGCTTCCCATTGTTCGGCAAATTCTTTTGGCAGCCATCTGCCTTCATACTTCACCATTTCGGTCGTTTCGGTTCCGCCTTCGTCATTGGGCACCGTGATCGTCCCGGTTGTGTCACTTGTTTCCTTGACGGTGATCTTCCCAAATACTTCGTCGACCATTTCCGGTGGCGCGATTTCGAGAAGTTCAGCCAGATGGCCGCCGATCCGCGGTCCGTGATGATCGACCAATTCCGTGAATGTCATTTTCTCCAGATTCTCGCCGCTGAATGACAATGTTGCCAGCTCAAACACGATTCCGACCGCCGGGTCATAACCTTGCTGCACAAGCTGCATCACTTCGCCGGGGACTTGACCCATCATGGGCGAATTGAGAACGAACTCTTTCTTGGTCAGCAGCACTTGCACCAGCTTCATGACGACCTGTTCAGTTTGCTGGTTCAACTGCGCCTGCTCTTGGATCGCCGGCGCCAGCGTGCTTCGCAGTTCGTCACTATCAAGCGCCGTCCGCAACTCCTCGGGAAGGGCGTACCAAAATACTTCTGGATGTCCTGCGATCACCTGCGCCTGAATGAAGTCGACGGTTTCCTGGAGCGACGCGTCGTCCGGAAAGGCCGGCATCGGCTCGGTGGTCACCGGGGCGGGAGGAGTAAAGGCAAGTGGGGTCGCCGGTGAAGATGTCGCGGACGCAGTTGGTTCCGATTCCGTTGCGGGAGCCGCGCCGGGCGTGGCGCCAGGTGTGGTGTCGGTCGCATCGCCTCCGGACTTGCCCATGTCATAGAGCCGTTTCGCGAGCGCTCTGCTCTCTGGACTCAACCGATCGATCGGTACGCTAATCGTGTTGCCGTCGGCCTTCTTCAGCACGATGCTCTTGCCTTCGACGCCAACGAAATCGGCTTCGATTTGAAAATTGCCGCTGATATCGCTCCACGTTTCCGCTTGCCCGGCGGAAACGAAAAAGAGAAAGGCCGCGGCCAGAAAACCAAACGAACGTAAAGGTGTCATCAAACACTCCCCCGGGAGAAATTAAGCGTGGAACGATAGCCTAGGCAAAGAAAAGGCCGACTTCTACTCGCGATCTGGCGCTGCGACGCGACATTTTTTCCGACGGCACTTGGGTCCCACCCGATAGCGGACAAAGGATTGTCACTAAATTGCTCAGATTCTCGTCGTTTTTATCCATTCTCTCGCAATCATCGAAGCCAGAAAGATTTTAGCCTCGGCATCCGCCACCGAGCACGCAGCGACGACTGCCCAGTTACTTCGAGAAATGTTCGCCTTACTTCGAAAATTGTTCGCGAATCGTGAGGCCGACTGTGGGGTCAACCATCACCGACGTCGCGAGGTGACAGGCGTTGGCACCGGCATCGAGATAATCGCGAACGTGTGCGACAGAGCTGATTCCGCCGACACCGATCAAGTCGATGGTAAATTGGCCCTGGGTCACAGCAGCGGAAAAATTACGAATCTGGTCCACCGATGCTTCGTGAATTGCACTCCCGCAAATCCCGCGTTGCTCGCCGTCAAATAGAATCGCATTTTCGCCGGTGCCGACCTTCGCCGCGATGCTGTTGGTCATCGACAATCCATCGACGATCGTACCCAACGCATCGACAAAACACTTCGCATCGGACCTCGATGCAACGTGACCAATCTTGAGGATCAAAGGTACCTCTGCAATGGCGGATCGAAGTTCACTCGCGACCAACCGGGACTGATTGGCATCCTGGTAAAGTTGCCCGTCGCAGGTCGAAACGTTCGGGCAGGAAAAATTGGTTTCGATGCAGTCCGCGCCGCTGTCGACGGCCCAGCGAGCACAACGGGCATAGTCCGCTGCCAATTCCTCGAGACCCCAGCCTTCTTGTACCGTTCCGACGACCGAGACAGAGAGAAGTTTGCCATGCGGCAATCGCTCGCGAGTCCATTCCACATCACGGCGCCACTGCTCGGGATCGCTCGACGGCATCCCAAACGAAACGGCCCAAGACCCGCGCATTTCATCGATGGGCGCGACCCGCGTTTCCGATCCGCTGAGAGTCCCGCATTCGACAGGCTGCAGATTCGGCAAGGGATAACATTCCCGCGCGCCGCTGCGGACCGTCTTGTACGTCAAGACATCGAACCCGAGCGCTGCGTAGTACAGACACCACTTGCCGTTGAGCAGCGGCCCAGCCGCGATCCCTAATGGCGAATCGACGCTGCGACCACAGAACGTCCATTCGCCGGCGACCGCCGCGGCGGGGTGCTCGGTCGGCTCCGGCGCATGATCGTAGTTCCAGCGATAGGACCGCGACCGATCGTAACGTGGCAGCAACGGCATCGATCGCTCGGGGAAGGTGTCAGTGGCTCGAGGTCTCGACAGTAGCCGCGACGACGATCGGTGATGTGGGGTCATCTCCCTTGATCAGTTCGATTTCCGTGATCACCTGATCGGATCTTGGATGGACCGTGATGTGCCGCAATTGCTGGCCCTGGACCATCATTGCAAATTCTGACTCGGGTACGTCAACGCGGCGGATGTAGTCCGCAAAATGGACACCGTTTATCAGCGGGTGATCTTCCGTCGATCCATCGGCGAGATGCAACCGCACGATCATGGAAACTGATTTTTCCTGGTGCGCAGGGAATCCCCAACCGCTCACGCCGCTGAGCAAGTGAATCGCGATGGCTCGTGAATTGCATGGAAGCTTGACCGATTTCGGCATTCTTGGCGGCATGGTTCCGCGGGGGCCGTGCAACAACACGACGTTGGGTTCCCGTTTTCCCTGGGGATCGACGAGGACGAATGGAATGTCGCCTACCATTTTCGGCGACCAATCATCGAAAAGAATTCGGTCGGGTCCCTCATCGCCATCGTGAAACAGGCCCTTGGTGCTGATAGCTGAGGCCGCTTTGGCCAGCGGCAGAGGAAGGAATCTGCCCGGCGAGGCCAGGAACTCGAGCAGATCGGCAAAGCCTTGTTCGTCGATTTGCTTCTCAAATCCTTCGGGCATCACCGATTTCGGCGAGGCGATCAATTGATCGATGTCTTCGCGAAGCACGACCTGTTTCTTGCCCTGCGCGTCGAAGATCTCAATCGTCGTCTGTGTCTCGGACGCGAGCATTCCATTGATCACGATTCCGTCGAGTGTCAGCACGGCGTAACTTCGGTAGTTGCCTTCGACGCTCCGGCTTGGGTCGAGGATGTGTGTCAGCAATTCGGCCTTCGGGTGCACGGCAACGCCGGTCAAATCAGGTCCCACTTTCTGGCCTTCGCCCCGGTGCGTATGACAATTGGCACAATTCTTCACGTAGATAGCCTTACCGCGCTCGACATCTCCGCTTTGCTGAGTGGTTTTCATCAGCGATGCCAGCACCTTTTCGCGATCCGGGCTCGGCAATCCGCCTGAACCGGCAAGCACTTTTTCTGCCTGAGCCCGGATCTCTCGGTTCGGATGTGCCAGCAAGGCCTGTTGTTGGTCAAGGGTGAGGTCTTCGCGGGCGAGTTTGCGTTCGCCCAGTGCGGTCAGCAGCGTGCGCGTTGTTCCAGGGCGTGCCAGCATCACGCGCCGCGCCGCATCCTGCGCGGCCGGTGTCAAGCGATTCATCGAATCAAGGATAATCTCGCCAAGATCCGGGGCACGACTTGCTTGCAGGGCCGCGATGATTCCCGTTGCTGTCGACTGGGGTGTTCTCGGTGTAATCGAATCGAGCAGATCAACCGCCGTATCAGAGTCTTCGTCCATCAAACCGACCAGATCCGAGGCCGCGTTGACGCGGTCCTTTTCGCTCAGGCTCTCGTCGCCGACGATTTTGGTCAACGATTTAGCGATCAACTCAGCATTCTTTGCGAGCCCAGAGCTTCCCCAGGACTTTGCCAAACGGATGAGCTTTCCCTTGGATCCCGCCGAAACCGAGTCGAAAAGTTTCGACAATGACTCATCGGTTTTGTCATCGATCGCGATTGTCTTGTCTTTCGGCCACCCGGCGGACCATCCGTCAAGGACGGCCGTCGCGACTACGGCGGGCGCAGCGACCAGCGCACCGATTACCTGCTGGACGGCGTTCTCGTCCTGGGATCTTGCGACGTGTTGTGCGACGACAGCTATCGAAGAAACCAGTTCCGGGGTGACCGAATCTGCGTGACACGCGGCAACCAGGAATTCGCCGCCGCTTGCCGCGGCAGCGCTGGTTGCCCCGTCGAGCATCCATCGATCCGATTGGTTTGCGCGATCATTCAGTGCGGTCAAGGCGCGCGTGGCCGATTCCCTGGACGGCGGCATTTCTGACAGAGCCAACAGTGCCGACAACCTTACCTGGGCATCGGACGAATCGAAGACGTCGGAACCAAGAATCGCTTCCCGTCCCTTTTCGTTTCGAGGCATGGCTTCAATCGCAGTTCGAACGACCCCGGGGGAGCGATGAGCCAGGGCGCCGCGAAGGACTTCCTGGGCTGTCGCGATTTCAAACGCGGCAAGACCTTCGAGTGTGCGCAGGGCATGAATCGCCCCGACGTCAAGACCCGTTTCATCAACCCTTTGTTTTTTCACCCGCTCGAGAAGTTCGGGTACGACCGTCGTGTCGCCACGCTCGACGAGCAGTCGTTGCGCGTGAAGTCGCCAAAACATGTTCGTCGACGAGAGGGCGTCGACAAGTTCACCGCTGGACGCCTGGTCCAAGGTCTTGATTCCATCGGCATCGTCGCCAAACGTGACACGGTAAATGCGGCCATGCTTCTTGTCGCGAAGATCGGTGACGTAAGCACTCCCGGCGCCGGTTTCAAAACCTACCGGCGTCGGATTGTGTTGAACAATGTAGTTGTACCAATCGATCACCCAGACGTTTCCATCGGGACCGACCTCCGCCATGATCGGCGCCGCCCATTCATCATCGCTGGCGACGAGATTCAGCGGGCTTGTCGATTTGTAACCGGCACCGTCACGTTCAAGCACGAACGTTCCGACCAAATGTCCGGTCGGGCCGGCGACGAATGCGGTTCGATTCCAGTAGTCTTTGGGATATCGTCGCGCGGTATATAACGCGTGACCGGCGGCGGCCGTGTAACCATCGTGGTGATCCACCTGGCGAATCTTGTCGGTGATCGGATGGAAGATGTGGGTGTCGGCGATGCCTCTGAGCACCGATGAAGTCCAGCCTCGAACGCGTTCGTAGTGCCGGTTTGCAACCGGCATGAACTCGCTTGGATTGCGGTTGGCCGTCGATCCAAACAGCAACCCTTCCTCGCTGAGTCCAACGCCCCAGGAGTTGTTGTCGGTATTCCTGAGGAATTCGAAATCAGTCACCGCGACCGAGCCGTCGACCTCGTCAACCTTGAAACGATAGAAACCGGTTCGAAACGATTGCCGCTTTCCCGCGATCTGGCCCCTGAATCCGGCGTAGCCGACGATGCCGTAGAACCAGTTGTCGTGGCCGTACCTCAGGTTGCTCGGACCGGCGTGCGTGTCATCAGTGCTCCATCCGGTGAACAGCACCTTGCGGACATCGGCAACGTCATCGCCGTCGGTATCCTTCAAGAACAGGGTATCGGGGGCCTGGTGGACGATTACGCCGCCATGAGAAAACGCCATGCTGGTGGGGATGCTCAAGTTTTCCGCGAACAGCGTGAACTTGTCCGCCTTGCCATCGCCGTCGGTGTCCTCGCAGATGCGAATTGTGTCGCGACCTTTCCCCTCGGGTTGCAACTCGTTGGGATAATCAAAAGTCTCGGCTACCCAAAGTCGGCCCTTCTCGTCCCAGTTAAAACAGATGGGCTTGCCGCCGATCTGGGGTTCGGTCGCGAACAATTCCATCTCAAAGCCGACTGGCGTCACGTAGTGTTTGAGGGATTCAGACGGAGAGAGCGGCTTCTGCATCATGTTTTTGGGTGCTTCCTGCTCGCCCCACTTCTGACTGCGCACGTAATTGGGGATCTTTGGCCCGACGTCGACGTACTCGAACGGTTGCACGTCGGATCGGATGGGTGTCATCGCGACATCGGCAAGGGGTTCCCGCTTGACGCCGGCGAAACTCGGGACCGCGGTCGGATCCGCGCCGCAGGCCCATCGAATGCCTCGTTCGACCAGATTATGAAAACCTGGGTTGGTGAACGTCCGTTGGTCGTGGCCCCAGGCCGTGTAGAACACGCGACCTTCGCCGTGGGTGCGCACCCATGTCCACGGTTCGACGTGGTCGCCTTCGGCTCGAACCTCCAGCACGGTGCGATTCTGTTCGTTGTGTTTGTGGTGGATGTACGTCTCATCCCAACTCTCAAAGCTGCGATACCCCTGCATGATCGGATGGGTTTTCGCTGCACCGGTGGGGGTGACGGAAAAGACTTCGCCGCCGTGCCTTTGGAATTGCGCTCCGATCAACGCGACGACGTCATCGTTATTGCGAAAACAATAGGACGCGCAGTGCAGGGGGATGAAACCGCCTCCGCCGGAAACGAAATCCAGAAGTGCGTTGGCCTGGTCGTCGGCGATCTCGTCGATGTTGGCGTAAACGATCAACCCATCGACCTGGCTGAGACTCTGGTCGCTCAACGCGCCCTCGACATCATCGGTGTAACGAACATCGATGCCGCGTGATTCGAGCACCGGCAGCAATTCCGCAGCGCGGCGGGCCGGTTGGTGGGGTCCGTTGTCGCCAAGAAACAAAAGATTCAACCGGGCGTCACCCGGCTGCTGTGCCTGGGACAGGCAACACAGTAGCGTCAGTGGAATCAGCAACAGGTATCGATGAATCGTCATGGGATGACTTTGAAACGAGGGAGGGAGTAATTGGTTGAGGCCGCGGAAGTCCATTCTTTGTGCCGATTCGACGCACGTATTGGAATCAAGTCAGACCAGTGTGAAATCTGGGAGGCCGACTTTCTCGCCACCTTTCAGCGACGATTCATGAGCACAGATGCCGACACAGGTCCAATTTGCGCTGGTCACTGCGTTGGGCCATGGATCACGATCTTCCAGCAAAGCCTTTGCGAATTCGTTCACCAAATGAGGGTGCGATCCGCCGTGTCCGCCACCTTGGACAAACGACAGATGCTGCGTGTCGTGTATCTCTTGCGGCATTGTAAATTTTTGGATTTCCGGCGGCAGCAAGTGGGCGAAGTCGGGCACATGGACCTTTTCCGGGATTTCAGGTTCTGGTTTCTTGGCCGTGTGAATCACATGCGGTTCGTCTTCGATCAGCGTCCACTCGAAGCTCTTTTTTGTACCGTAGACATCGAAGCTCTCGCGATATTGGCGAGCGACATCGTAGAGAAACCGCCAGATATGAGCGGTCAGGTCGCTGTCCTTGACCTTGATGTGACAGGATTGAACGGCGAACTTGTTGCCCGACTTTTCGGCGATGTCATCGCGTACCGTTCCCGATCCAAAGCAGCTGACGTACTCGGCCAATCCATCTACCAGACCAAGGCAGGGGCTGACGACGTGGGTGGCGTAGTGCATCGGAATCATCCGCTCCCAATACGCGGGCCATCCGTCCATGTCCTGTGGGTGCGAGGCGGCAACATGTTGAATCTTGCCGAGTTCACCCTTCTCGTAAAGATCTTTGATGAACAGGAATTCGCGGCTGTACACCACTGTCTCCGCCATCATGTACTTCAGGCCCGTCTCCTTGACCTTTTCAACGATGTCGCGACACTCCCCGATCGTCGTCGCCATCGGAACGGTGCACATCACATGCTTTCCGGCATCGAGCGCCTTGAGCGACATCCACGCGTGATCGGGGATCGGGCTGTTGATGTGCACGAAATCGACGTCCGGGTCGGCCAGGACATCGTCATAGTTGGTGTAGCGCCGTTCGATTCCAAACTGGTCGCCCGTCTTGTTCATTTCATCTTCATTGCGGCGACAGATCGCAAGAACATTTGTATTGGGATGCGCCTGGTAGATCGGAATGAATTCTGATCCGAAACCGAGACCAATCATTGCCGCGTTGACTGTTTTGCTCATTCTTTTCCCTTGTAGAAGTCATCTCGAACGGGATCATTGTCAACGTTGTGTCGAGGGAAATCCATGAGATTGTGCGCAAAGGAATTGAGTTTTTTTACCGTTGAAATTCGCATGGTTTACAATGTTGGGAGCCTTTTCAGGGGCTTTCGAGATTTTCGAATTTAATTATTCCCACCCCCGCCCTCTCGCCGTGGTCACCTCTCGCCGTTCCGTTGCCCTGTTGATTGAAACCTCCAATGCGTATGCACGCGGCGTGCTCGAGGGGGTGATTGAGTATATGCGGGGCCGCGAGCCTTGGTCGGTCTTTTTGCCGGAGCAGGAACGCGCGGCCCGTCCGGCGCGATGGTTCGCCGATTGGCGTGGTGACGGGATCATCGCCCGGATCGAAAGCGAAGCGGTTGCCGAATTGGTCGGGCAAAAAAACCTGCCGGTCGTCGACGTCAGCGCGGCCCGACACGTGCCCAATATTCCGTGGGTCGAAACGGACGATCAGGCAATTGCGGCGCTCGCGGCGTCTCACTTGATCGAGCGGGGCTTTAAGAATCTTGCTTACGTCGGCGACGCTGGATTCAATTGGTCGCTCTGGCGCGAACAGCATTTTTCGCAAGCCGTCACCGCGGCCCAGTGCAGATACTTCTGCCATGCCTCGATTCCCCGGTTGGACGATGCCTATTCCTGGGACGCCGAAAAAGAGGGTTTGGGACGATGGTTGAAATCGATTCCCAAGCCAGTCGGAATCATGGCATGTTATGACATCAAGGCTCAACAGGTTCTTGATGTTTGTCGAGAGTTGGGATTGGCAGTGCCCGAACAGGTGGCCGTAATCGGCGCGGACAATGACATGCTCCTTTGCAATCTCTCGGATCCCCCGCTGACCAGCGTGATACCCAACAGCCGCCGCGCAGGTTTCGAAGCGGCGCAATTGCTTGACCGGATGATGTCGGGTGATCAGGTTGCGCTCGACCCGGTGCTGGTAAAGCCTTTGGGGATCGAGACCCGCCAGTCGACCGATATCCTGGCGATTGACGACAGCGATGTCGCCGCGGCCGTGCGTTACATCCGCGAATACGCGTGCGACGGAATTAACGTAAGCGATCTGCTCAAGCATTCGACGCTTTCACGCCGAGTCCTCGAAAGTCGATTTCGAAAGATCCTCGGCTGCACACCACATCAGGAGATCATGCGCCAGCGAATGACAAGGGTGAAACAAATGCTTCAGGAAACCGACCTGCCACTTTGCACCATCGCCGAGCGGACCGGGTTCGAGCATACCGAATACCTGACTGTTGCGTTCAAACGGGAAACGAACCTGACGCCGTCGCAATTCCGACGGTCCACAGGAGTCGACCGGTGAATGCACCGAGGTCTTTCGGCTCATTCCGGTTTTGTTTTTTTGGAACCCTTCTGGGACTGCTTCTTCTTGTGATGGTTGGCCACCATTTCCGTTTCGATTCCCTTGTCTCCCTGTGAGACCATCCAGTCGTCCAATTCAGCTTTCAGGATTGCGATGGTCTCGGCGTGGGTCGGATCATCGGCGAGGTTATTCATTTCAAGTGGATCAGCGACAACGTCGTAGAACTCGACCGGAGGTCGATATTGATAACGCTCGACAACTCTCTGTGCCTGTTTGTCGCCTGCGGAGGCGGCCTCGAGCAGTGAGACAAATTCGGGGCTCTTCATACAGACATTTGTAAAGGTTTGATCACTCTTCAAATTCACGATCAACTTGTGCGTGCGAGAGCGGACCGAACGAATCGGGTAGCATTCATTGCCATTGATGATGCCTCGAGTGGTCATCACTCCGTAGACATAATCCTTGTGCTCGTTCGATTTTCCACGCAGCACGTCAACAAAGCTCCGTCCGTCAAGTTCCGGCGCGAGCTCACCGCCGGCCACCTCGACGAACGTCGGAGTGACGTCGACGTACTCGACCATGGCATCGGACACCGAGCCCGGTTGCACGTTGCCGGGCCAGCGAACGACCATGGCGGATTGCAGTCCGTTGTCGTAACAGGTCCATTTTGCCAGCGGCATTGAATTCCCTTGCTCCGAGACAACCATCACGAGCGTGTTCTCGGCAAGATCATGTTTCTCAAGCAGGTCGAGCAACTGGCCGACCTGGTCGTCGTAGTAAGTGACCTCCGCGAGATACCGGCTGAATCCTTCTCGCACCGCGGGGGTGTCCGCCAGGTAGGGTGGGATCTTGACTTTTGACGGCGGGTAGCGAGACGAGTCCCCCTTGTTCCACGGCGTGTGCGGTTCGTTGCTGCACGCGAACAGACAAAACGGAGTGTCGTTCTTGGCACTCTCGCGAAGCAAGCGATCGATCGAATCCATGTCGGGATTGTTGTCCTGGGAACTGTACTCGAATTCGAACAACTCTCGCGGACCGATGTGAGTCTTGCCCGAGAGGGCGACTCGGTATCCAAGCGGTTTCAAGTAGTGCGTGATGTTTTGCACGTGATCATAGGTTGCCGTGTGATTCGGATAGGCGCCTGTCTTGACGGGGTATTGGCCGGTGTAAATGTTGTGCCGCGTCGGGGAGCACATTGGCGCCGTTTGAAAACAGTGGGTGAACCGCATTCCTTCGGTGGCGAGTTTGTCGATGTGGGGAGTGTGGGCCTGGCCGCCGTAGCACCCGACGTCGCGAAACGTACAATCGTCGGCGATAATAAACAGCAGGTTCGGCTTTTCGGCCGCGATCGCGTTACTGGCACTCAACACGGCGGCGATCAAGAACGGAATCAGTGAGGGTTTCATCGTTGTCTCGAGCCTTTCATTGATTCATTTTCAAAGGATGCTGCGAAAGCGGCCACTCCCGAGCAGCCTGACGAAGGTGCGTTGCAGTAGTTTATACCACTGGAACGAACCAGGAATATTAACAACGCGCCCCGCATGAGCAACAATCGCTTCGCCCGCAATCGGCAACGCCACCTGATTCAATTGGCCGTGGCGATCATCGCCTTTCTCGCTGTCGACGTGATGTTACCGTCGACGTTGAAGGCGCGTCCCAGTGATTTTTTTGCATCGGTCGCGATGGCGTTGGCGATTGGTATCTGCATCGGGCAGATTAATTTGATCAGTATCTGGGCCGCTCTGGCGCCCGGACGCATATTGGTCCGATTGCCGTGGTCGTTGCTGTTGACGGTCATCCTGTGGGCGGCAGTTTGCCTGGGACTTCGTTGGGTGACAGCGCATACCGATGGTTATTACGAGGCCGGGTTGATGATCGGGGGCGCCCAGTTGGCAGCGCAGGTTCCATTGTGGATAGGCGCCTTGAATTGGAAGTGGCGTCTCTCTACCCGCACGCAACGTCGACTCGGCGTCGATCGATCGGACACGCAGTTCAATATCCAGCACATGATGCTCGGCACATTGATTCTGGCAGTCACGCTAGCCGTGCTAAGGATGACGCTTCCAGGCGAGCCGGATTGGAGCCTGGTTGGTTTCGACGCCCGGATGATCGTGATTCTGATCGCAGCGTCGTGCACCAACTTGTTGATTGTCGTCCCATGCGTATGGCTTGCATTCGTTCCCCGCGCGCGGCTGCGGGGGACGTTGCGGGCATGGGCTGTGCTCGTGATCCTCGTCTCGTTCGTCGAAGACACCGTCGTTATCGCTTTGCTTGGAAAGGGGACGTCGACGTCATTTGCAATGATTTTACTTGTAACCCTATTGATCAACTTCGCACAATGCGGCGTGGTGGTCTTTGTTCTGTTGAAACTTCGGTCGCTCGGTTTCCGACTGGTTCAGTTAGGCATGAGAAAATAAAGTCCGACGTCGAATCACCTCTCCAACAAAATCGTGAGTGATGCAGTTCTTGCACTGTCCGTTGCGTCGGATGCGCGCTGAACACCGAGAGATGCGAGTTGATCACGGGGAGTCGTCGACCGCTCGCGGATAGGATCCGAGAATGGTCAGCCGCTGTGTCGATTTTTGAAGTGTATCGATCGCGCTTCGTACCGCCCGATCGTCGCGATGTCCCGTCAATTCGACAAAGAAAAGGTATTCGTTTTTTGTCTCCGGAGCTGGAAACGATTCGATCCAGGTCAGATTCAGCGACTGTTTCTTGAAGACCGTCATGGCATCGGCCAAGGCGCCGGGTTGATGGCTGACCTGGAACAATAACGCCGTCTTGTCATCGCCGGTCGATCCAAGTTGCTCTTTGCCAAGCACGGCGAAGCGCGTGACATTGTTTGGGTTGTCTTCGATATTGGCGTCAATCACATCCAGGTTGTATCGCCGGCCTGCCTCGATGCTGGCGACCGCAGCAACGCCGTGTTTTTCAGAGGCAAGTTTCGCGGCGGCCGCTGTGCTGCTGATCTCGACCAACCGCGCGTCGGGCAACTGGCTTGCCAACCAACCACGACATTGTGACAATGCCTGCGGTTTGCTGTGCACTTCGGTGATCTCGGCTCGTGGCGTTTTCGAGAGCAGATTGTGGTGGATGGGCAACAGGACTTCGCCGCAGATTTGCATGTCGCTGCGAACAAACATGCCAAGCGTATCAACGACGCGGCCGTCCGTGCTGTTTTCGATTGGCACGATTCCAGTCAGCGCGTCACCTCTCGCGACAGCCTCGAACACAGCCGGGATCGAGGCGACAGGAGTCATCGTTGTCGCGTCCCCGAAAAACTTGAGTGCCGCTAAGTGGCTGTAGCTGTCCATCGGGCCCAGGTATGCGGTCCGCATTTGATGCAGCGCTTGAAGACAAACACTCGATACGTGGCGGAGCAAGTTTGATTGGTCCGATTGACTGATGCTGCTTGAATCGGTGCGAGCCTTGATCAGTTGATCGATTCGGCTTGCGGCATTCGCGACGCGGCCGACCAGCCCGCCGCCGTCATGCTCGCACAATTGATGCACACACCTTTGGCGCTGATCGATCAACCGCAGCAACTCTTGATCGATGTCATCGATCTCTCGCTGCATGCCTTGCGGATCTGGCGAAGGAGGCGTTTCCATGGAGGGATCTTTGTGGGTAGCGGGGATTCGCGATACGCGGCCCGCGCGGGTGCGGCCGGACGGAGGCCATTGTGGTGAGCATCAGGTCTGCTTCGTAGGCCGGTTTGCCTGTCAATTTGACAACTGCCCAATTCGGGCGGTTCGAGAGGAATTCGGCGGTCTGTCAAAATTGACAGGAAAAAGGAGTCCAATTCACGAATTCAGCGTGAAAATCGGGATGATCGGTCCACCCACGGCGTCGCGATCGGTCACTCCGCGGTGAAAACGATGTATCTGGCACGGACTTTGCCTACTGTATCGCCAGACAAGCCGGGGGTGACCAATCGACACCCTGTAAATCAACGAAACCGGCTCTTCTAAATTCCTGACAGATGAAGACGAAGGGCTGCGGCCCATTCAAAATACAGACGACTGACGACGCGAAAGTTTGCGAAGGAGAAGACCAAGATGGCTCAAGGCGAAAAAATTATCGGCATCGACCTCGGAACCACCAACAGCGTGGTTGCCGTGATGGAAGGGAGCGAGCCGAAGGTGATTCCCAATCCGGAAGGCAATCGGCTGACACCCAGCGTGGTCGCTTTCACTGACAAGAATGACACGATCGTTGGCGAGCCGGCTCGGCGGCAAGCGGTTACCAACCCCAAGCGAACCGTGTACTCGGCCAAGCGATTCATGGGGCGACGCCACCACGAAGTCGAATCGGAAGAGAAAATGGTTCCGTACGGCGTCGTCGGCGCCGCGGACGAGTACGTGAAAATCCAGGTTGGCGAAGATCAATACACGCCTCAAGAGATTTCCGCCAAGATCCTGCGCAAGTTGAAAGAATCAGCCGAATCGTATCTCGGTCACAAGGTCAACAAGGCCGTGATCACCGTGCCGGCGTACTTCAATGACGCACAGCGTCAGGCGACCAAGGATGCCGGTCAGATCGCCGGCCTTGAAGTCGCCCGAATCATCAACGAACCGACCGCAGCGGCGCTTGCCTACGGTTTGGACAAGAAGAAAGACGAGAAGATCATCGTCTTTGACCTCGGCGGCGGTACGTTCGACGTCTCGGTGCTCGAAGTTGCCGATACCGGCGACGAGGACCAGGAGAGCCGCGTTTTCCAGGTGATCAGCACTTCCGGCGACACCCATCTCGGCGGCGACGATTTCGACGAAGAGTTGATCAACCACGTTGCCGATGAGTTCAAGAAAGAAAACGGCATCGATTTACGTGATGACCCGATGGCGCTGCAGAGACTGCAGGAGGCTTGCGAAAAAGCGAAGAAAGATCTCAGCTCATTGCCGGAGACTGACATCAACTTGCCCTTCATCACGGTGCACGAGAATGTGCCGAAACACTTGACGATGAAGATCACCCGGAGCAAGTTTGAGGAATTGATTGACAAGCTCGTCGAGCGAACACGCGGACCTGTGCTGCGAGCACTCGAGGACGCCGGATTCAAGCCGAGCGATATCGACGAGGTTGTTCTCGTTGGCGGCAGCACGCGGGTTCCGAAGGTTCGCGAACTCGTAAAATCGATCTTCGGTAAAGAGCCCCACCAGGGTGTGAACCCCGACGAAGTGGTCGCCGTGGGTGCCGCGATCCAGGGCAGCGTCTTGGCAGGTGACCGAACCGACGTCCTGCTGCTTGACGTGAGCCCGTTGACGCTCGGAATCGAAACTGAAGGTGGCGTGATGACCGCTTTGGTCGAACGCAATACCACGATTCCGGTGGAAAAGAAGAACGTGTTCAGCACCGCCGCCGACAACCAGACGGCCGTGACCGTGCGCGTCTTCCAGGGTGAGCGCAAGATGGCCAACAACAACCGCTTGCTCGGTGAATTCAACCTCGAAGGGATTCCACCGCAACCTCGCGGCGTGCCACAGATCGAAGTCAAGTTTGACATCGACCAGAACGGAATCGTATCGGTCTCGGCCAAAGAGCTGAAAACAGGCAAGGAAGCTTCGGTGACGATCAAGGAAGCAGGCGCGCTAAGCGAAACCGACATCGAACAGATGCGCAAAGACGCCGAGGCGAATGCGGACGAGGATCGCAAGCAGTTCGAGTTGGTCGAAGCGAAAAATCGCGCGAGCCAGCAGGTTTATCAACTTGAAAAGTTGATGAAGGAACACGAGGACAAATTGACCGAGGCCGATTCCGAGCCGATGAACAAGGCGATCGATAAGGTCAAGAAAGCTGCGGAAGGTGATGACGCTGCCGCGATCAAACAGGCTTCGGACGAGCTTGATGCCGCCTCGCAGGCATTCAGCAAGGTGCTGTACGAGAAGTCCGATGCGGGCGGCGAAGCGGAGCCATCCCCGGCCGGGGCATCGGCCGCGAGCGATGCGGACGATGACGCCATCGACGCCGATTTCGAAGTCAAAGATTAATGCGTGACGACGCGTGAGCGAGAAAGGCGGGTGCGTGGCACCCGCCTTTTTTTGTGCCAGCACGGTCGCGTGCACCGTGGAGGAATGACCCACCTGGCGCGCGACTTGCATCGTGTTGCAAACAAGGAGAACAACTGCCATGCCGTTTCGATTTGACAAACTGACCACCAAAGCCCAGTCACTCGTCGCCGAGGCTCAGGCTCGAGCTGCGTCCGGTGGGAACCCGGAAATCAGCCCGCTGCATCTGCTCGGTGCGATGTTGGACGAGACCGACGGGATTACGCGCCCGCTGCTCGAAAAAATGAACGTCGATGCGGGAGAATTGAAGGAATTGGTAGCGAGCGAATCGTCCCGGCTGCCAACCGTTTCGGGCGGACGCCAGCCAGGCATTTCCTCGACGCTCCAGAAAACGTTCGATGCCTCGGCCGATGCTGCTCAATCGCTCAAGGACGAATACGTCAGCACAGAACACTTGTTGCTTGGACTCGCCAGAGCGGACAGTAAAGCGAAAAACCTCTTGAAGATGTCCGGGGTCAGCGACGACGATGTGCTCAAGGCGACGAGCGAGGTGCGCGGATCAGCTCGCGTTACCGATCAAAACGCCGAGGACACCTACCAGGCGCTCGAAAAATTTGGGATCAATCTGACGCAGTTGGCTGCCGAGGGCAAACTTGATCCCGTCATCGGCCGCGATAACGAGATCCGACGGGTCGTTCAGGTCCTGTCGCGACGAACCAAGAACAATCCGGTTTTGATTGGACAGCCGGGTGTCGGAAAGACGGCGATTGCAGAGGGACTGGCACTGCGGATTTTTGAGGGCGACATCCCCCAAAGTTTGAAAGACAAACGCGTCGTTGCGCTCGACATGGGCGCTCTTGTTGCCGGGGCCAAGTTCCGCGGGGACTTCGAAGAGCGGCTCAAGGCGGTGTTGCGCGAGGTCAAGGATTCGAGCGGCCAGGTGATTCTGTTTATCGACGAATTGCACCTGGTGGTCGGGGCCGGCAAGGCGGAAGGGTCGGCCGATGCGGCGAATCTGCTGAAACCTGAACTCGCACGCGGTTCGCTTCGATGCATCGGTGCGACCACGCTTGACGAGTATCGCCAACATATCGAGAAGGATGCGGCGCTCGAGCGAAGATTTCAACCCGTCTACGTCGGCGAGCCGACGGTGGACGATACCGTCGCGATTCTACGCGGCCTGAAAACGAGGTACGAGTCGCATCACGGCGTGCGAATCACCGACAGTGCACTGGTCGCAGCGGCGAACCTTTCGCACCGTTACATTGCCGATCGATTTCTTCCCGACAAGGCGATTGACCTTGTCGATGAGGCGGGAAGCCGCCTGGCGATGGAAAAGGAAAGCGTGCCGGAGCCGATCGATCGAATCCAACGTCGACTAAGACAACTCGAACTCGCACATCGGCAACTCGTTGATGAACAGGAGGAATCGGCGGTTGCAAAGCGTGACGAAGTCGAAGCCGAAATGGAGTCGCTTGGTCGGGAATTGGCGAGTCTGCGCGAGCAGTGGGAAGCTGAGAAAATGGGACTCGACGACGTCCAGTCGATTCGCCAGGAGGCGGAGCAGCTTGAGCATCAATTCGCAAAGCTTGACGCGGAAGCAAAGCAGCGACAATTGCGTGGCGAGAACCCGGAAGAACTGTACCAGGAAATGCTGAGCGTTCGTGCGCGGCAAGGCGAGCTTGAGAAACGGCTTGAGGATCTCGAGTCGCGTGAACAAGCAGAAAAGACCCAGCAGCAGGATCCGAGCGAGGAACGACGCCGGCTGTTGCGCCGAGACGTTACCGAAGACGAAATCGCGGAAGTCGTCAGCGCATGGACGGGAATTCCGGTCACCCGAATGCTTGAGACCGAACGGGCGAAATTGTTAGTGATGGAAGAACGGCTGCACCAGCGTGTGATCGGTCAAGACGAAGCCGTGCAGGCTGTCTCCGATGCGGTTCGCCGCAGCCGCAGCGGTTTGCAGGATCCACAACGCCCTATCGGCTCGTTTCTGTTTCTCGGCCCGACCGGCGTCGGCAAGACAGAGCTTTGCAAGGCGCTCGCACAGGTCATGTTCGACGACGAATCGGCGATGGTGCGGATCGACATGAGCGAATTCATGGAGCGGCACAGTGTGGCCCGCTTGATCGGTGCGCCACCCGGCTACGTCGGCTACGAAGAAGGTGGCAAGTTGACCGAAGCAGTTCGGCGACGTCCCTACTGTGTGCTGTTACTCGACGAAATGGAAAAAGCACATCCCGACGTCTTCAACGTGCTGTTGCAGGTTCTCGACGACGGGCGGTTAACCGACGGGCACGGTCGCACCGTCGACTTCACCAACACGGTCGTCGTGATGACCAGTAACGCGGGAAGCCAGGTCATCCAGAAAGTCACCGAACAGGGAGGTGACGAGGAAGAAATGCGTGACGCGGTGCAGGAAGCGTTGAAAGTACGGTTCCTGCCGGAGTTTCTGAACCGGATCGACGACATCGTGATCTTCCACCCATTGCAGAAAGACGAAATCCGCCAGATCGTCGAATTGCAACTCGAGCATCTTTCACATCGGCTCGCCGAAAACGGCTTGAACTTGTCGGTCAGCGAATCGGCTGTCGATGAAATCGCATCGGTCGGATACGACCCAACCTACGGTGCACGGCCCTTGAAACGGGTCATCCAGCGCGAGATCCAGAACCAGCTGGCAACAGCGCTGCTGAAGAACGCCTACGAGGAGGGTTCGACGATCCATGTTGATTTCAACGAATCGGAGTTCACCTTCAGCGACCAACCCTCTGAGCTGGCGAGGAGCTGAGCGGCGTTTGGTAATCTCAAATTGACATCACAAGCGCCATCATTTGTAGTACACGTTGCGATGGGTGATGGGTGGATTCGCGTCGATGCGGAATTGATGCAAGTCCTTGACAGCAAAAGTGTTGTGGACACTTGGCGCGAATGCGGTAGAGAGGATGGTCCGGTTTTAGCGGTTAGTAGGAACGACCCCCAAGCGAACGGGAGTGTTCGCAACACAAATTCCCGCATTAGGAACCCCCCAGAATGATCTCTCTCACCAAATGGATTGCCGCACCAGCTGTTGCCATCGGACTGATGTTCGCTGGCGACGCTCAAGACGCCTCGGCCCAATACGGGTGCTACGGCGGCTACGGCGGAGGTATCGGCATCAGTATCGGTAGCGGACACCACGGACGCGGACACTACGGAAGCTATCGAGTTCCGAGTTACGGTCGGTCGTACGGCTCGTTCTACGGCCATTCCCGCGGCTTCTACCACGACACGTCGCACTACGACTGGCACCCGACGGAAGTCTACCGTCACCGGAATCACTATCACGTTCGTCCGGGACACTGGGACTATCACCGTACCGGACACTGGCACCACTGATCGCGCGATCACGCCCTTGCGATCGGCGGGGACCTGTTCCGGTGCTGCGGTGCCGGAACAGGTTTTTGCATGCGCCGGCGTCTAGTTCAGGGTTTGCCGTTCAGACATACCTCGACGCGGTTATCGCGCACTCGCACCGGGAACGTCGTGGCGTTGAAGGTCGGTTTGTTTTCATCGACGTAGACGCCGTCGCGAAGTCGGAATCCCCAATGATGAATGCGGCATCTGACCATCTCCCCGCAGACTTCTCCATGTGCGAGTGATGCGCCGGCGTGAGGGCAGCGATTATCCAAGGCAAAGAATTCGTTGCCGACACGGAAGATCCCAACCCATTGCGTGCCGATCATGAAAGCTTTCGACTTTCCATCGGCAATTTCGTCGGCGCCGCAAACGCTTTGAAACTCGGGCACAACGTTCGTCATGAGTCAGCGCGAATGACTTCGGCGCGGTTAAACAGCACCCAGGAAGTGAGAATGTACTTGTCGTCCGATTGGGGAATGTTCCCCTTGTGAGTATGAGTGAATCCGGCGGGAGCGATCACCATCCGGCCCTGGACCGGTTCGATCTCCTTGCGCTGATAGTAAAACGCCGTTTCACCGCCCTGCTGGACCGTGTTGAGATAAAACATGAATAGCAGCACCCGATGAAGGGCTTCACATGATTCATCGGTCGGGTAGATCTCTGAGTGCCAATGGTGGTATCCCCCTGCGCCCTTGAGATACTGCTGTGCAATGATTTCCCCGGGGCGATACAGTTTTTGCAGCAGTTGCCCGGCGATTGATTCATCAATATCTTCGGGCACCAGGGTGATCTGCTTTCCGGTCTCGGGGTCGCTCCGTCCGGCCGCCATTGCACCGAGCAACATGAAGGGATGGGCTAACGCGTATTGGAGGAGGTGCTGCGTCGTTGCCCGCATGGCGGATTGATAAAGATCACGCCAGCCGTCGGTTCGAGCGAGGTTGATGTCGTAGCTGTCTTTCCAATCCAGATTCACCCCTGAACCTGTGACGCCGCGCTGTTTTTGGCCGCACGTTTCAAATCGTTCGATAATCTGGTCGCAAATGCCGGCATCGAGAGCACCGTCATACACCGCGATAAAGTCAGTCATTTTTTCAAAGCTTCCCATTTCGCGTTGGTTCACCGGAGAAGGACTAAGCTTTGTCTCAAAAGGGGTTTGTTGTCTGAAAAGAGGCCTGACCCCTTTGGTAGCTGACCCCTTTGTAGGTAGCTGATCCCTTTGCAGGGTCAGACCCCTTTTGAGACAAAGCCTAACTTAACAGTTTCCTCCGGGGGAGAAATCATTG
>JAHELS010000034.1:0-6510 GCA_024644085.1 Rhodopirellula sp. | reverse complement strand
GATAAAGTCAGTCATTTTTTCAAAGCTTCCCATTTCGCGTTGGTTCACCGGAGAAGGACTAAGCTTTGTCTCAAAAGGGGTTTGTTGTCTGAAAAGAGGCCTGACCCCTTTGGTAGCTGGTACCTTTGGTAGCTGAGACCCCTTTGGTAGCTGATGTAGTAGCTGATCCCTTTGCAGGGTCAGACCCCTTTTGAGACAAAGCCTAACTTAACAGTTTCCTCCGGGGGAGAAATCATTGGCGAGCAGACAAAACAATCGAGGGCCTCATCCCGCGGACGCGGAGTTGTTCGCGAACGATCAGTTGTCGTCGCTACGGCAGGCGACCGGCCACATGAATTGGTTGCTATCGCAGGGTTACGCACCAAAGAGCTCATTGAAATTGGTTGGTGACCGGTTTGCTCTGGTTTCGCGGCAGCGGACCGCAGTGATGCGATCGGCTTGCTCCGATGAATCCGCACGGGTCCGTGCTGTGAACAGGGGCGATGCAACGCAGCTTGGCTCAAACTCGATCGAAATCGATACGTTGAACGTATTGATCACGATCGAGGCGGCGTTATCAGGTGGTGTCGTTCTCGCCGGACGCGATGGAACGTACCGCGACATGGCAAGCATTCACGGCAGCTATCGCAAGGTTAGCCAGACAGCGAAAGCAATCGAGCTGGTCGGCCGCTTCCTCGGTGAACACAAAGTCGGTCCGGTATTGTGGCGGATCGATCGGCCGGTTTCGAACAGCGGGCGATTGAAGGAACAGATCCAGAATCATGCGCTCGTCGAAAAGTTGAATTGGGAAGTTCGGCTCGATAATGACCCGGATAAGGTGCTCGGCGAAGAGTACGACACCGTGGCCTCAGCCGACGCGGTCGTTTTGGACCGCGTGAAGCTCTGGGCCAATCTCGCTCGCTGGGTCGTCGACCAATACGTGCCTGATCCGTGGATCGTGAACATGGTCGAAGTTGCATGATGTCTTCTTACGACAGATTCTTTTGAAATCGCGAGTTTATGTGCAAGGTTTTCGCATTGAGTAGGATTCTACAAGTGGAGGTGTTGCCAAGGTGATCAATCCTGAGACGCGGGCGAGCTTGATTCTACGACTGGGAGACCCAGCTGATGATGCGGCTTGGGCAGAGTTCGTTCAGATTTACGAGCCAATGCTGATGCGGCTCGCGACCCGCTGGGGTCTTCAGGAAGCCGACGCATGCGAGGTTGTCCAGGAGACATTGATGGCGGTCGCCGGGGCTGTTGCGAATTACTCGTCGCGGGAACATTCCGGTGCGTTCCGTGGTTGGTTGGCCACCATCACGCGGAACAAGTTGGCGGATCACATGTCGGCGCGATCGCGACCGAATCTCGTCAGCGGTGATTCGAATGTTGATCGCTGGCTGAACCAATTGGCGAGCGAGCCTTCCGGTTTGAGCTTGTGGGATTGGGAACAGAAACAGCACGTCTTTTCCTGGGCGGCTGCGCAAGTTCGCAAGCAGGTCAACGAAAACACGTGGCAGGCATTTCATCGCACAAGTGTGCTTGGAGAACCGATCAGTGACGTTGCGGCCGATTTAGGAATTCGAGAGGGCATGGTTTACGTGGCCCGCAGCCGGGTCATGGCTCGATTGCGGAAATGTGTCGACACATGGTCGCGTTCGGCTGAGCAGGGAGATGCGTGATGCGTTGTGAACAATCCCTGCTGTGGACGCTGGTGGAACAGGCGGACGATCCGGGGGCTGAAGCAGAACCGGTCGCGGCGCACCTGGAGTCATGTGAGTCATGTCGGCGTGCCTTGGAAGAGATCGGCGCCGATGAGCCTTGGTGGAACGATGCCTGCGTATGGCTGTCGCGGGCCGGCGAAGATTTGGCGGGTCATGGGAGCGAGCCGAGTGTTCCGGGAGTCGATCTCAGTTTTCTCGATTCTCCAACGCATCCCGAAATGCTGGGTCGAATTGGCCGCTACGAAGTCGAGAGCCTGATCGGACGCGGAGGTATGGGAGTTGTACTGCGAGCATTCGACAGTGACCTTCATCGCAGCGTCGCGGTGAAAGTGATGGCACCGGAGTGGGCTGCATCCGTACCGGCCCGACGACGGTTCGCACGTGAGGCACAGGCCGCGGCGAGCATTGCGCATGAAAACGTGATACCGATCTACAACGTTGAATCCAGCGCACCGCTGCCCTATCTCGTGATGCGCTACATTCCCGGCACGACACTTGAAAACTGGGTCAAGACTCAGGATTTGCCTGACGCATCGACGATCCTCCGCGTTGCGGTGCAATTGGCCGAGGGACTTTCGGCGGCTCATCGGCATGGATTGATCCATCGCGATATCAAGCCGGGCAATGTGCTGGTGGGCGAAAACGTCGATCGGGTTTGGATCACTGATTTTGGCCTTGCCCGCGCGGCCGACTCCGTAACGCTGACGCGGACCGGGGTGATCGCCGGAACGCCCCATTACATGAGTCCCGAACAGGCTCGCGGCGAGTCGCTCGATCACCGGAGCGATTTGTTCAGCCTCGGTGGTGTTCTTTTCTTTTTGTGCACCGGTCGTCCCCCGTTCGAGGCTGAAAACACTTTGTCGGTGCTGCACAAGATCGTTTCCGAGCGACCTGAGTCACTGGCGTCCATTCGGAACGACTTGCCGCCGAGTCTGGTGTCGTTGGTGCGTCGGTTGCTGGCACGTTCGCCCGACCGGCGCCCGCATGATTGCGCGGAATTGCTGCGGTCGTTGAACATCGCCCAGAGCGAGATGCAAAAGGGGCTCGTCGCTCGAGCGCCAATGAGTCCAAGCAAGAGGCGAATGTGGATTGGATTCGCCGCAGCGATTTGCATCGCACTTGTTGCACTGGGAGTGAATTCGTGGATTCCCCGACCGGCGAACCTGCCGCCTGCTACGCAAGAGAATCCGCGAATCAACGATCCCTGGCACTTTCCCGTGGATTCCGGCCAGGAGATCAACCCTTACCTCGCAACGGCTGCCGAGCGGGTCGAGAGCGCTATCGACGACCGGCAATTTCAACCGCGCTTTGATCGACTCGAATCGCAAGTGCTCGAAATGGATCTGGGAACGCCAACCTACGCGATCCCCGAGATCATGTTGGACGATTCCATCTGGCAACATGACGTTTCCGAAATCGAATCCCGTCTCAGGCAATTGAGCATGCCTTGAAAACCAGCTTGATGATCGAAACACAACCCTAACCAGAAATGGATATGAGATGCGAAACTTTGCTTCAATCGTCCTGGTTTTTACCGCGACAACTGTGTGGGCGCAAGAGCGTGAGACTCAAAGCAACCCTTCCGATGCGATTGCGGCGGAACAATCGCGCGCCGGCAAGATCCCCAATCCGTTTGATGCCGGTGGTCTGGGAGGCGGCATGGAAATGATGGATAGCGGCATGGGTGACGTTGAGGAAATGATGGGGGCAGCGATGGACATGGGCATGGGTGGCATGGGCGGCATGGGAATGGGCATGGGTGGCATGAGCGGTGTGGACCGTTTTCAGCTCGGGCTACAACGAGCCATCAAGATGCTTGGCAACGCAAAAACGGAATCTCATCGCACGGTGCTGCAGGGTTACATCCGCGATGCACTGGAGACACGCTACGAGGACATCATCGCAAAGCGACGAAAGGATCTCGAGCGCTTGAAAAGAAGCGTTGCCGAATTGGAAGACGAGCTGAATCGTCGCGAAGCGGCCAAGGATCGCGTCGTCGGCGTACAAATGCAGTCGGTGCAATTGGCAGCCGAAGGACTGCTCAACCTAACCGACTTGCAGGGAGTTTCGCGATCGCCGGGATATTCGGCTGGCGGCGACATGATGGAATTTGACGACGCGGGCAATTAGGGAGCCGCATAGGCTTAGCCGGTAGCCGTTTATCGATTTTCCATCGAGCTTGATTGGCCGAGAGGCCAAGGAGTTGGTCGAGAGTTCAACCAGGCAATCGCGCCGCCGCTGGACGATTCGCTCGTCAGCTGCGTTGCGATGGATTCTCGCCGGACAAATTGCTCATGAATCGAGGCATGACGCCGACGTAGCAATTGCAGTGTTCGCAGACGGCCGCGGTTTCCGGAATCGGTACTTCACATCGCGGGCATGGTCGCGTTGGCGTTTCCTGGCGCTCTTCCGGCGGTGGAGGCAAATGGGACACATCGCCGAGAATCCGCATCACTCCGGTGTCGGTGAAACCCTTAGCCTCGGCGTTCACCGGCGGAGCCGGCTCGGACGAAACTGGCGGACTTGGATGGTCACCGAGGATTCGCATGACCCTCGTGTCGGTCACGCGGCGGTCATCATTGACCGGCGCCGAGGGGGAGGTGGGCGGTGCCTCAGCGGACGGCGCAAAAACGAACGCGGCCCCGCACCTTGGACATTTCACCGTCTTGCCGGCCAGTTCGGCACCGCCGCTGAGGCGATGACCGGAGGGGCACAGGTGGGTGATTTTCGAGGTAGGTTGGGGCTCGTGCATTGCTGAGTCCTGGGTGGGGGTAGGAGAGAGCCGCTTCCGGTGCTTGCTCCCATTGCTAGATTCAACCGCACTGAAAGAGGCAGGTTTCGGTGAAAAGGGAGGCGAAAAAAGGTGATTTTCACGTAAATTCCGTAAAAAACGCGGCAACCGCGCAAGTTTCGCCCGCTTTCGACCGTGTAATGATGTGCCCCCCGACGGGATCCTGGACAAGCCCATGGCGAGCGGATGAGCCACTTGAAATCTGAACCTGTGACGCGAGCGAGCTTGCTGGTGCGGCTGCGCGACGCTCGCGACGAATTGGCTTGGACAGATTTCATTGCCGTGTATGAACCGGTGATTTACCAGATGGCGCGGCGGCGCGGTCTGCAGGACGCGGATGCGATCGAGGTTGTCCAGGAGGTCTTGATGTCCGTCGCTGCGTCGATCGATCGATTTGACGTCGAGGGTGTCGGATCGTTTCGCGGGTGGCTTAGCCGGATCACGCGCAACGCCACGATCGATCGGGTCCGCGCATTGTCGGCGCGTCGCGAACACATTGACGCGAGCGGCGTTTTGCGAATGCTCGACCAGGTATCCATTGATGCAGCGATCGTCGATGAATTCGAACAGGATCGCAGAAGGCAATTGTTTCGGTGGGCGGCGGGCCAGGTGCGAGGCCGTACCGGAGAAGTGAATTGGATGGCGTTCTGGAGGACGGCAGTGGATGGCCAAAGCACATCGCGTGTCGCGATCGATTTGGGGATCAGCGAAGGAGCGGTCTACGTCGCCCGCTGCAGAATTCTAAAACGCATCCGCGAATTGGTGCATGAAAGATTGAGTGAGTGATTCAAATCATGATCGCGAAACCAACGCCCCACATTGAAGGCGAAACGCTTCGACGACTGCTCGAGGACCGTTTGCCCCGAGAGACGACCGAGCACGTCGAGAAGCATCTTGGGCTTTGCGCGGACTGTCGCGGCGAGCTCGAAGAGATCGCGGGCGAACGCAAGTGGTGGGACGAAACGGCTGAAGTACTCTCCAAAAGTACGGTGTCCGCGCCCGCGGTATCGAGCGAGTCTGACGGTGCCGACCAACGGGGGCGGCCTTCATTGTCTCTCGACGCGTCGCTCGATTGGATTCGCCCCCTGCTCGACCCGGCAGATCACCAATCCAGTGGTATTGGCAAGCTCGATCAGTACATCGTCCAAGGGGTGATCGGTCAGGGTGGGATGGGCGTTGTCTTGCGCGGCATCGATTGCGAATTGAATCGTCCTGTCGCCATCAAGATTCTCTCACCCCATTTGGCAGGCGTGGGGGCCGCACGCGCCCGATTCATGCGCGAGGCACAGGCCGCAGCAGGCGTCGTGCATCCGTCGATCGTCCCGATCTACAGCGTCGTTCCTGCGGCGCGGCTTCCGTATATCGTGATGCCCTGTATCTCGGGCGGAAATCTCCAGCAACGCATCGACCGCGAGGGGCCGCTGGAGATAGCAGAAGTGCTGAGGATCGGTGTGCAGATCTCCGAGGGGCTCGCTGCGGCGCACCGGCATGGTGTGATCCATCGCGACATCAAACCAGCTAATATTCTGATCGAAGAGGGAAACGGCCGCGTCCTGATCAGTGATTTTGGACTTGCGCGGGCCCTTGATGACGCGACGCTGACAATCAGCGGCATGATCGCGGGCACGCCCCAGTACATGAGCCCGGAGCAGGCGCGGGGTGAGGCGATCGACTCACGTAGCGATCTGTTCAGTCTGGGGAGTTTGCTCTACGCGCTGGCAACTGGCCGACCACCCTATCGCGCCGATTCCCCGCTCGCGGTGATGCGCAAGATCACCGACTCATCCCCACGCCCAATCTTTCACATCAACGAGCAGATTCCTGTTTGGTTTGACAGTCTCGTTTCGAGGCTGATGCAGAACGACGTCGGGCGCCGAATCGTGACCGCCGACGAGGCTGCGAAGCTGCTCCGCGAATCCCACGCCCACGTCCGCAATCCATCGGTCAATCCGCTTCCGAATCCGTTAAAGACACCGTCACGCGGGAGGCAAATGATAATGATTGCGACGTCCGCGG
>JAHELS010000455.1 GCA_024644085.1 Rhodopirellula sp. | reverse complement strand
GCCGCCGGCGTCGCGGCTCTTTGTCGCAACAATCGTCTCGACAAACTCGAATCGTTGTCTCTCCGCCGCGGATTCATCGGTAACGCTGGAATCACGTCACTGTGTCGCTGCGAAAGTTTTCGCCCGCGGTATCTCGACCTTGAATTGACACATTTCGACGGCCAGTGCATTCCGGCAATGGTCGAAAGCGGGATGCTGGAACGGGTTGAATTCCTGTCGGTGCATTGGAACACGTCGATCGGCGACGAAGGGGCGAAGGCACTGGCACGCGCATCGATGCCTGCGCTGAAGCACATCAATCTGTCGCGGATCCGCATGACCGACGAAGGGGGCGAAGCAGTGCTGGCGGCACCCTGGCTCGACGGTGTTCGCGAATTGAACATCTGGGACAACGACCTCGGTCCGCGGTCGATGCGAGCCCTGGCGAATAATCCGGCAATGAAATCGCTGATAACGATCACGATGCACGCCAAGTCGCTCGACGCAGACGCGATCGAGCAATTCGCGCAAACACCTTACGTCTCGTCGCTCCGTAAGATCAAGCTACCGGGCCAGCTGTACAATGCCGACGCATGGCAGGCGTTGGCGGACTCGGGAAATTTTCCGGACCTGGAACTATAAGCGCAGTTAAACACTCATGTCAGCCGGCTGCTCCGCAACGTCCGCGGGCCTATTCCTCAGCCACGTTGACATAAACTTTCAGCGCGTCTTTGTCTTCGACAAGCAGCCGCATCATCTCGGCGTAATTGTCCAGCCCATCGACCGGGTTGGTAAGAATTTTTCCCAACACACCGGGAAACATCATTTCGCCCAGGGCGAGATCCCGAATCCCCATCTCGAAGTGCGTGCGGTTTGCATTGACACTTCCCAACAACAACTTGTTGCCGAGGACCCATTGCAAATTGATGTTGTCCGCCGGGACTTCGACTTTCGAGTCACCGCCTGTAATACCAGTCCAGACGATCACGCCGTTCAACCCCAAATGCTGCATCGACTCAAACGCCAATCGACTGCTGCCGGTGGCGTCGACGATCAGATCGGGCTTGCCGGTCTTCTTGACCAATTCGCCCATCGAAGTTTCCCGCGTGCTGACATAAGTTCCCTCGAGCCCCGCGACAATCTCAGCCTTCAAGTTGGGCGCCTGTCCCCGCGCAAGGGTGAATACCTCGAGTCCTCGCAGTTTTAAAACCAGCGTTGTCAACAAACCGATCTGGCCGGCGCCGAGAACGTACGCAACCTTGGGACGCCAAACCTTCATCCGCTGCTGAGCCTCGTACGCCTGGTGCACCGCCTTGGCGGCGCAACTCATCGGCTCCATCAACACGTGAAGGTGTTTCAATCCTTGTGGCACCCGGACAATGTATTCCTCTTCATCGACAAAGTATTCCGTCAGATAACCGTGACGAAGGTTGATACCGCGCTCATAGTATTCCTCCTCACTGGTCATGTCGTTGGTACCGATCAAGTCGTAGATCGATCCGCCCGGACGACGCACCGTTGCCGTGACAAAGTCACCCGGTTTGACGCGCTTGACGTTTTCGCCAACCGCCTCGACGATGCCAAACGATTCGTGGCCAATCACAAGATGGCTGTCCCCCTCGGGCGCGTTTCCGTACAGCGCTTCGTTGATCTCGCGATCGGTTGCGTCAACGCCAACCTTCAAGACGCGAACCAGCACTCCCATGCCATCGGGAATCTGATCCAAAGACGGTTTCTCGATCTCCTCGAGGTGGACGCTGTCGGGAGTACCCGGGGTAACGGCAACTGCTTTCATTGAGCCGGCGCAAAGCAAGAAAAACGAAGTTTCGTGGGAGAAGCGGGGATCGTATCAGCCCTCGCACCACTCCGGCAGTGGGCAGGGCGGCGGCCATGGGGCCCTGAACGCCAACAATCGCGAATACCCCCAATGGGGGATCACACTATTTTTCGCAACGGTAGTTGTCAAAAATAGCGTCACTTCGGTAATAGTAGAGGTAGCGGACCTTCTCCGCACCGATGCGTTTCTATCGGATTGAAATCCATTGAACACCCCGTCATCAACAAGCGAATTTCTCGCAGAGGAACTCCGATCGGTCGATCGCGAGTTGTTGATGGCGATGCGCAGCGGCGAATCATTGAGCATCGGTGAATTGACCGAGATGCTCGGTGTCACGGCGACCGCAGTGCGACAGCGGATCGAACGTCTGCTCGAGAAGGAATTGATCGATCGCGAAAAGATTGTTGCCGGTCGCGGACGGCCGACCTATCGATACCGTTTGACAGTCACAGGTCATCGGCGTGCCGGCGCGGATCCAGCCGATATTGCCGACGCTATGTGGCGCGAGATTTTGGCGATTGGCGACGAGAATTTGAGGTCGAGGATTGTTTCATCCGTGGCGGCGCGACTGGGACGGCAATTCGCCGCGTGCGTTGCCTCGGGCGAAGAGCACGACACGTTCGAGTCGCGGATGCAGAAACTTTCCGAGATGTTGTCGGCTCGCCACATCGACACCGAGGTGTCACACTCCGGCCAACTGCCTGTACTCGATATCGGTGCCTGCCCCTATCCGTCGCTGACTGACGCGTCGGAGGACCGCCAGATGTGCCGGCTCGAAGAACAGATGATCTCCGAGGCGCTTGGCCAACCAGTGCACTTGAGCAGTTGCCGATTGGACGGTGACTCATGTTGCCAGTTTTCGGCGGTCGATCCCGCTGGGGAAGAAGCCAGCGGTGAATCCGTCCACCAACGTTAATGTTTTGAACTACCTTTCCTTTTGAATACGCACGATGACACACGTTTTAAAAATTGAAGACCTTTACGTCTCGGTCGGCGACAAGCCGATTCTGCGAGGGGTCAACCTGACGATCAACCATGGCGAAACGCATGCTTTGATGGGTCCCAACGGAAGCGGCAAGAGCACGCTCGGA
>JAHELS010000454.1 GCA_024644085.1 Rhodopirellula sp. | reverse complement strand
TGTCTGCGATCGGCCGCCCTTAGTGCTGGCGGTTGCATCGGCGTTGCATCGGCCTGCGCGAGTTCGAGAAATCGCTTAGGCGCATTTTTCTCAAAATCTCGGACGAGATTGAGAGGAAATTGCGCCGAAGCAGTAAGTCTGCATCGGTGGCGCGTCACAGCCGATCTGCTTCGCGGGCTCTTCACTTGGTGATTAAACATCTGCGCACGCCGTAAAGTATCAAGAACACAACGGCAAACACAGGTAGACCACAGAGCGATAGATCGAACAGAAACCACAGCACAGAGACGTATGGGAATGCGACATCGGACTGCGTGATGTAAAAGTACTTTGGATAACCAAGGTAAAAGTCGTTCGGATAAGTTCCCCACTTTGGGCGTAGTGCCAGCAGTAAAGTGATCAGACCGCCTATTCGGAGCAACAATCCCTCAATCATGCGGTACAGCCGTCTTCGCTTGATCATACGGATTCGCACTCAAGAACGAGGATGAGGGACACTGTTCCGCCAACACGTCTTTGTACGGCACCTGTCGCATAAACTTGGTGCCTCGTTTGGAACGCCATGATACCCCGTTGTCGTGGCGCGAACACCTCGTTGTTGCGGTCAAGCTTGCCTGTGACGGTACTTAAACGCCTTGCGCGCGGCGGATGCATCGCCCGAACGCTTGAACGCGCGGACTGACAAGGCCTTGATCACACGTGGGTGCCAATCCCTGGGTACCGCTGGGCAAGGGCTCGTATCGAGTGTTGCATCAGCCGGCCGCCGGGGAGGACGCAATGAAATCCAAGGTTCATTTTCAACATTGGTAATCCCCTAGCAGCAATGGTGCCTTGCCGGCCTTTAAAGCCTCATGGATTGATCACACTTTGTGACGTCGGTTGCATCGACGAATGGCATGAGGCCCGGTCCCGAACTCGCGTCGGTGTCGGATCCCAGAACACACCGCTGCGCTCGACGGATAGTTCTGTGAAGGTGGGTGTTCCAGCCAATGATTTGAGGCGATCGACGAATCATGGATAATCCAACATCTGAGACTGGGGGCCAACCAGGGATATTTCTGGCGATAAGTTCTTTCCCCGGGCGCAAGAGTTGCTATGGGCGGGACCGTTTATAGTCAAGTTAGCTACAGTGAATTTGGCATTCGCGCTTCAATCGGGAGTATTCTATGAATCGTTTCCTGCCAGTTCTCTTGGCTTCGCTCACGATCGTTGGCCAGTCGCAAATAGTCTTTTCAAAGGAACCCCTCTCAAAGGGAAAGTGGACGTACAAAAACGGAAAACCTCAGAGCGTCACATTCGACTACGGTACGGAGTTGACGGCCAAAGATATCGATCAGCTATCCCGCCGTACGACTATCACGCGAATCGTCATGGGATATGCCGGCGTCGACTCCGAATACGTCACAATTGAAGGTGATCTTCGGGAGCTTCGTCGACTAAAAAACCTTGAGGAGCTTCATTTGTGCAAAGTCGGAATAAACGATGACGACCTCAGGTTCATCGCCTCTCTACCAAAAATTCACACCCTCGAATTCAACGCCGACAATGGGTATGACGGTGCACCGATTTGCACGGATCAGTGCGCCGTTCATTTGCGCACTGCGAAGACGCTTCGAAAGCTGGTGATCCACGATGGGCGATTCACGGATCAGTTTGTTGCAAAAATCACCGAGGGTTTGCAGAACTTGGAAGAGCTATCGCTGAATTCGGCGGAATTGACTGATGAATCACTGCGACTGCTCGCAGATCGGTGCAAGAAGCTGAAGTCGCTTTCGATTGCATCCGACCACTTCACTGCGGAAGGCCTTAAGAAACTCGACAAATTGACGAACCTCGAGACGCGGACGGTAAGTTCGCCTTTTCTGAGTAAGAGAAATGATGACACAAAGAAATTATTGGGCACGTGGGAGTACGTGTCGGCGACCTACGAGGGCAAGCCATTGGACGATTGGAAAGATGCCACGGTCACAATAGCCAAAGACAGCTGGACACTTCGATCGAACGAGAAAACAACGAGTTCGACGTGGGAAATCGATTCGACGCGGAGCCCAAAGTGGCTGACACGATTCACCCGAGGAGGCAAAGTCAATTTCTTGGAGAACTCGATTTACAGATTTGACGGGGAACAATTGGTGATCTGTGAATCGGCACATCTAGACGGGCGTCGGCCAACGCGATTTGTCGCAGATGAAGGCGATGGACAGTACCTCATCGTTCTGCGTCGGAAGGACACGAAGGACAGAGCCGAATCACACTGATCGAAATGTCAAAACGCAATGCAGAAATTCGGAAATCCAATTCCAAATCGAAACAGGGCGGCCCAGAGTTTGTGGTCGCGACCGTCCGACGTAGCTGTTCCATGGTCTTTTCTGATGGTCGACGTGAACGAGAATCCAAGGGCCCAGAACGGGCCCTTAAGTGACACGCCACAGAATCACGTTCCGCGCTGCGGTTGCATCGTTCTACGCGAGTTCGCTGAATCGATTCGCCGCAGGTTTGTCAAAATCTTGGGTCAAACTGAGAGTAAAGTGCGGCCAAGCGGCGAATCCTCGTCGGTGTTCGCTGGAGTGGCTTGGATTCGCCCGACGAACCGAAGATAATCCAGCAAATAAGAATCTGGCCAGCCGGCGAAATTGCTGACGAGATGGTCTTATCCCCGGTTGGAACCGGTGGTACTTAAGGTACCCCAAATTGATCTTAACGCAGTGCCACCACTTCGATTCGGTCTCAAAACGCTCCTGTCGATGATCGCGATCATTGCCATTGCGTTCTATTCGTACGGTGAATATCAACGGCATCTAGAACGCGTTCGCCTCAAAGAGATTCGTGCTGGCTTCTTGCGCTGGGCGGAGGCAACCAGTCGGAGCGACGGGAAGATCCATTCCTACTTCAATCTTGATCGTGCTCTCGACCGA
>JAHELS010000453.1 GCA_024644085.1 Rhodopirellula sp. | reverse complement strand
AAACCCTCCGCGCCGACGGCGAGGCCAAACCCGATTTTCCCGTCCTCGAAAAGCTTCAAAAGGACCACGCGCTCAACGTCCGCCTGGAAGACATTTGCGGCCACGGGTTCACCAAGTGGCGCCGGCAAGCGCCACGACTCAGGAAGGAAGGCGTCGGTGTGTCCCCGCACACCTGGGGCACTGCGCTCAAGACCGCCTACACCGCACACTTTGTCGGCGCCTATGGAAACGCTCCTACGGTCGAAGGTGTAACCACGCAAGGCGGTGACGTCGACTTCGGTGAGAACAGAATCGTCGACGCTCAATTCCGCCCATCCAATCAGCCTGGCTTCGGCCTCTCGCTCCCATCTCGATCACAAGCACGATGAGAGGCAGGGCAGCCATGACGGCCGACTATCGACATCAACGCGTTCTCGTTCTGCTGACCACGCTGAGCTGTTGCGTGGCTGCCACGTTCGCTCAGGAGTTCACCAGTGACGGGGCATCCGAACGACCTTCGAAACCGAACATCATCATCATGATGGCAGACGATATGGGAATTGGAGACACGAGTGCCTATCTCGGAGTCCGCCTGAGTCCCACGTCACCCCCGATCGAGCGGACATTACGCACTCCCAACCTCGAGGAGTTTGCTCGCTCAGCAATCGTATTCACCGACGGCTACGCGCCGGCCTCGATGTGCAGTGCGACTCGCTATTCGCTGTTGACCGGCCGATTTGCTCATCGGTCGTACCTGAAGTATCAGGGCTGGCTGCCTCACGGACCGAATACTCCCATGATCCAGCGGGCGCTGACGACGCTGCCCGAAATGCTGCAGGCGAATGGTTACTGCACTGCCGGAATCGGCAAGTATCACGTCGGAATGTCGTTCGATGACGGTAAGGGTAAACCGGCCGATGATTTCTACTTTCATGATGTCGATTTCACGAAGCCACTGCTCGACGGGCCGACTCATCACGGCTTCGACGAATACTTTGGCGTGCCGGGAAACACCGAAGATCCGCTCGATACGGAACCGCGTGTGCTGATTCGCAACGACCGGTTCCTCTTCACGGATCGCGGTCAGATGAAGTTGATCGGCATGAAGAAACGGGAAGGACGCATTCTCGCGGCTCCCGATTGGAACCTGCGCGACCTCGGTCCTCTTTATCTGCGCGAGGCAGAGTCATTTATTGATCGCCAGTCAAAGAAAGCTGACGAGCCGTTCTTTCTTTACTACGTGCCGAATGCGAATCATTTTCAACGGCATCCGGGCGGAGACTATGCCGTGCCCGATCGGATCGCCGGTACGCCGATCAAGGGGCAAAGCCGTTACAGCGACGCTACGAGGGCAGGCGATCGCGAGGACATGGTCCTCGAAAACAACGTCGTACTTGGCAGACTGCTGAAAAAGCTCAGGGTGAACGACGACCCGCGCTGGCCCGGACACAAGCTGATTGAAAACACGCTTGTCATCTTCACCAGCGACAACGGGCCGAACATCGGTGACAACCTCGGCCGCAATCAGGAGAGCGGAGGGCTGCGGGGCAAAAAGGCGAAGCTCTGGGAAGGCGGCATTCGAGTCCCGTTTATTGTCTCATGGCCAGCGGTCCTCGAAGGTGGAAAGCTGAATCGGTCAATCGTGACGCTGACCGATCTCTATGCGACGCTGGCTCGCGTCGTTGGACACTCGCTCGCTCCGGATGAGGCTCAGGACAGTCACGATGTATTTGAGTACTGGAACAGTTCTCCCGGTGCGCCAGACACTCGGCCGCGAGTTTTCTTCTGCCATCTCGGAACACCTTATCTCAACGATGCTCTCGCGATCCGACAGGGGCCGCACAAGCTGATCGTCGATGGCGGTCTGGCAATGCCCTGGGCTCCCTGGTCGTCGCAAGGATCGCGCGGTGCTTCCAATCCAACAGCCTTTTATGACCTTAACAAGAACCTCTACGAAGACGGCGACACGTCCGAAGGACCATCAGACGACATAGCCACTCAACTGGCAGCAACACTGCTGAAGATCCACAACCGTGGTCACGCCAGAGATTTAGGTATGCCCGCTGGCCGAGAACTGTTCATTGATCCAGGGTGGCATAACCTGCGAAACGACGTAACCGGCGAAATCGGGTTCGAATTCCGGTTGCGCGATGAAAGCGGGACGAAACAGGTCACGCATCTCGGCATGTGGGACGACCATGACAAAGACCGTCCGGTCCGAGCCGCCCGCGCAGTTCCACGCGACCATGAAAACGATCAGCCTCCCAGCTTCATCACTCAGGACAAGCGACGGCAGATCGAAGCCCCGCACGTCCTGCGACTGTTGCGGCTGGAATCGAACGAGCGAATCGAGATTGCCCGAATCAAGATCGCTGCTGGACAAGCCGGCCAGTTGCACAACTCGTTCAGATACTTCCCTCTGAAAAAACCGGTCACGCTCAGCGAGAACACAGTGTACGTCCTGCTCATGTCAACAAGAGCCGCCGATGGCGACCAGTTCCACGATCCTGTGGCGTTCGACGGCCTGTCTCCGCTCATCCATCGCGACGTTCACGTCAAACGAAGCGTTCTCGTCCGTCCCCATATCGCGAAGCACAGCACTAGCATTCCAGCATTCGAAGACCTAAGCAACTCCTACTCGCGTTATCGAGCGCCCATAGGACCGACGCTCCTGTTCCAACAGTGAATGTCAAAACGTGAAAGCCCGCTTCATGCATCGGTGATCGCGATCGATGCGAGTTTCGCAGTCTGTCTCGCTGCGGCGGTTGCATCAACCGACCACTCCTGCGACTTCGCGTTCGAACCAGCGGGCGAATCCACTGATGTAGATACAAACCGCCGCAAGTTGACATCAAACTGATGACGGATTGTGACTTGCGATGGCTCTGTTACTGCGTAAGGACGAACCCCTATATGGCCTCTTATGTCAAGAGAGCGCAC
>JAHELS010000452.1 GCA_024644085.1 Rhodopirellula sp. | reverse complement strand
TATCCGGGTGGTGGCGGTGCGTTGGTCATATCGATGATCTGCATGCCACCGCGACGCGGATCGGTGCCCGAAGAGGGATTGCTGCCGAAGGTGGCTGGGGGCGGCGCCTGACCGTTTTGTACGCCCGGCGTGTTCGCGTCGTTCCAAGTCGCGACCTGAACCCCCGATCCGATCGGGGCGTTATTCTGGGCACCGAAAGCAGCGTTTGGCGGAGCGGCCGGCACCACGCCACCCATGTAATTGTTGGGTGCCACGAAGGATCCTTCCGGCGGCGCCACTCGCGTCGAACCGCCGAACGGATTGAGCGAAGGAGCTTGACCGGTTCCCAGTGGCGCCAAAGGACCGATTGGCGTTAACGGTCCTGCGTTGTTCGGGCCGGTCGTTTGACGACAACCGACGGCCGTCAAGGAAATGGCCGTCAGGATGATCGTTGTTAATTGGAACGCGCGCATGTCCAAGCACCTGGCTGGGGAATTGGGTGTACGAGTCTCGGTCTTTAGCAAAAAGGCAGAAATGGCTGAAAGACCAGAAACGGTCACCCGCACACCTTTTTGCTTGCATACCAATTACTCCGATTGCAGGCGGATCCACGCGTCGGATTGATTGCAGCGAGATTGACGGATTCGACGATGAAGCCGACTGAGTGGGCGAGCGCGCGTTTTGACCCATTCGATTCCCGCAACAAAATGACCCAACAAAGGTGGTAGCCGATGCGCCGCTTCATTCGAATCTTCTTGTCGATCAGTGCGACCGCAATGGTGGTCTCGGCGGGCGTGCTTCACGCCCAGGAAAGCCGCGTGCCGCGTCTCCAGAAGCTTGGCGTCCCAGCTTCCCAGGCTCAGACGATTGCAACCAAGTTGAGCATTCAGTACCGAGACGTGCCCGGCGTGCAGATCTCGCCGGATGCTCCCAACGAGCAACTCGTCATCATGGCACCGGAGACGACGCAGCGTTCGATTGCCAAAGAAGTCAAGGCGATGCTCGCTTCACATGCCCCTGCGGCGACCACGCCTGCGGGTCCGCTGCGAGTCGGCTTGACCTACATCACCTGGCGAGAGTTCGAGGACAACCTTCGCCGCCTCGTTGGCGGAACGCTGCCGATTACCACCAGCCGCAATGGGGAGCGCGCCGCATTTCAGTTGACCGCCGCACCGCTGCAAGGAACGACCATCGAGGTCGATCGACGGAACAATCTGGTCACCGTGATTGCGCCGAAACCGTCGGTGACCGGATGGCAAAGAATGATCGGAATGCTCGACCAGGTGCCGGCACGCGGAGCAGACGTCACCGAATTGATGCGGCTCGAGAATGCTGAACCGGCCCCGATCCAAAGGGCGCTGCGATTGCTCAAAGAGTTGGAGAATACGCAAGGCGGCGCGGTGGCCGCTGCACCGGTTGGCGCGAATTCCCCGTTCCGAAATGCCGTCTTCCAACAGAATGCCGCGGGAGACCAGGCCGACGACGCCGGAGCCGATGCGGACGGTGACGAGGGTGGCGCAGGCGTGATCGGCGACACGCAAATTCAATTCGTCCCCGAGCTGGGAACGATCATCATTCGCGGGGCAAAACGAGACGTCGAGCGAGTGATGGAGGTGATCAAACAGATTGAAGAACAGAGCAAGATCACGAAGCCCGATGTCGAAGTGGTTGAGTTACAGCACGCCGATGCCAATGCGGTCACCTTGCTGCTCGAACAGTTGTACGAGGACGTCTTGTCCGCCCGCCAGGGAGAGGTCAGCATCACGTCGCTTGATTCGCCCAATGCCCTGTTGCTGATCGGGCGCACCGAAGCGATCAACGGGCTCAAGGAATTGATCGAGAAGATTGATCAGCCGGTCGCCGAGTCGAGCCGACTGCGGGTTTTCCGACTGCAAAACGCCTCGGCAGTCGACGCCGAACAGACGATCCGCGACTTCTTTTCCGATCGCCCCGGATCCTCGGATGATCTACGACCCGGTGTAGGCCCGCGCGTCCGCGTACTGGCCGATTATCGCACCAACTCGCTGATCATCAGCGCCGCACCGCGAGACATGATCGAAGTCACTCGCTTGATCAATGATTTGGATGTCCAGCAGATTTCAGCTCAGAACCAAATCAAAATTTTCCCGCTCAGCAACGCCGTCGCCGAGGAACTGGCCCCGGTCATTCAATCCGCTATCAATGGCGAAGCGGAAGGCGGCAGCGACAACGTGACTGCTCCATCGACGAGCCTTTCGATCGTGGCGCTCGATGCGGAGAACGCCGAAGTGCTTGACTCGGGTATTCTGGCCGGTGCGGTCGTCACGGCCGAACCGGGGGCCAATGCGATCGTCGTTCGAGCCCCCGCGGCAAGCATGCCGTTGATCGGTGAATTGATTCGCCAGCTCGACAAGACACCCGGGATCGAATCCCTGGTGAAGGTCTTCACAATCGAAAACGGTGACGCTCTTCAATTGGCCACCGCACTGCAAAGCCTGTTCGGTGATGATGCGGCAACCCAGGGCACAAGCATCGGTGCGGGCAACCTGCCTTCGGCGACGGCCGCGGGTGAAAGCTCGCTGGTGCCTTTGCGCTTCAGCACCGACCAACGGACCAACAGCATCGTGGCCAGCGGTTCAGCCGAAGACCTCGACGTGGTCGAAAGCATCCTGCTGAGACTCGACAGCGAGGGGTTCGCCGAACGAATCACGGAAGTCATCTGGCTGCGACACCAGGCCGCCGCCGATGTGGCGACCGCGATTCAGACCTATGTTCAACAACGAACCCAGACGGTGAACACGATCCAACAGTTCCAGCAAGGTCTGGGACCGTTTGATCTGCCCGATCGCGATTTGATCGTCGTTGCCGAGCCGGTCAGCAACAGCATTCTGTTGAGCGTTTCGCCGCGGCTTTACGAAGATGTACGTCGTCTGATTGACAAACTTGATCGCCGACCACCGAT
>JAHELS010000194.1 GCA_024644085.1 Rhodopirellula sp. | reverse complement strand
TGAAGGCGCCGTCATCGGTATCGGTGTGATCGGGCAGCCGCAAGATCGAGTCGGCAAAATCACATTCTTCGAGCTGTTCGGCGCCGTAACCGAATTGGAGATTGATCAGGTCCACTCCAGGCAGCTGCGAAATGGGACGCAAGGTTTCCAGGGGGATGCTGCGATAAACATCAGCGTGATGATCGGGGTTCCCCTGCCAATTGATCCCGACGCGGCGGGAGGTCGTGTTGGCGTCGAGCCAGCGTTGCCAATAGTCGATCAATTGAGTCGATACCGTCAAGTAACCGGGGCGCTTCCGGAAAAGATCACTTCCCCATGCGATCTCACCCCGCAAACCGTACAGAACATCGATGACCTCGATCATCGAAACCTGGTAATCGACCGGCGGGATCGCGGTGGCCGATGACAACAATCGGTCAAAGCCGGGCGCGGAAGTGAACAACGGAATCAAGGCGGCGTCGCATTGAAGCACCACGGTCGCACCGAGCTCTTTCAGTTCCGCGGCGGCGCGGACAAAGTGGATCGCATCGCCGAGTCCCTGTTCGGGATACAGCAAAACGGTTCGTCCACCAAGTGGTTCGCCTTTCCAGATCGGTGCGGGGCACGGCGGACGAAACATTCCGGGCATCTTCCATCGCCAACGGTACTCCTGCCATCCAATCTCGTAGTTCCCTGATAGCAGGTTGATTACACCGAGGTTGCGATGGAGTTCGGCGTTGTCGGGATCGAATTGCAACGCATGCTGATACCATTGCATTCCGCGTTCGATGTCACCCGCCCAGACCCAAAGTGTGCCGCGGTTTTTCAGCGCCGATAGGTAGCCGGGTTGCTGTTTGAGCGCCTCTTCGAAACACGATTCCGCTTCGTCGGTCTCACCGAGCATGCGAAGCGAATTGCCGAGGTTGTTCCAGGCGATGGGGAATTGCGACCGAATGTTGATGGCATCCCGGTAAGCAGTGACTGAATCGGAAAACCTCCGTTTGTCAAAGAGGGCAATCCCGAGATAGACCAGCGCGTCGGCATTTTTCGGGTCCGCCGCGAGCGCCCGTCGATAGTATTGTTCGGCAACGTCGACGTGGCCGCTCTGATGCAATTGCCATCCGTGCTGGAGTAGATTTCCGATCGTGGTCATAGAGATCGTAGCGTGGAGGAGAGATCGCAGCGTGGAGGCGGCACGAAAAAAGCGATGTGCCGTTTGGGGCACATCGCTTGAAAGTTTAAGCCGCCGAAGAGACTTTGTTTAGAACGGCACGAGGATCCATGGCATCCTTAGTCGAGGAAGCCGACCAGATCCTGGCTGCGGCTGGGTTGTTGCAGCTTGCGGACCGCTTTTGCTTCGATTTGGCGGATTCGCTCGCGGGTCACTTTGAAAATGTGGCCCACTTCCTCGAGCGTGTAGCTGTATCCGTCACCGAGACCGTAGCGAAGCTTGATGATTTCGCGTTCGCGATAGGACAACGACTTCAACACATTGCCGATGCGATCACGAAGCATTTCCTGGGTTGCGCCGATCTGCGGGCTTTCGGCGGCACCATCGGGCAACAGGTCCCCGAACTGGCTGTCTTCGCTGTTGCCAACGGGACGATCGAGCGAGATCGGGAATCGGCTCATCGTGAGCACCCGACGCGCTTCTTCGACGGTGACATCGGCTCGGCGTGCGGTTTCTTCGATGGTCGGCTCGCGACCGAGTTCCTGGAGCAATTGACGGGCGACGTTACGAACGCGGCTCATCGTTTCGACCATGTGGACAGGAATCCGGATGGTACGGCTTTGATCGGCAACGGCGCGAGTGATTGCCTGGCGAATCCACCAGGTCGCATAGGTACAGAACTTAAAGCCGCGGCGGTACTCGAACTTGTCGACGGCCCGCATCAAACCGGCGTTGCCTTCCTGGATCAGATCGAGAAAGGAGAGTCCGCGATTTCGATATTTCTTGGCGATCGAAACGACGAGGCGAAGGTTCCCTTCGCTCAGTTCCCGCTTTGCCTGTTGGTACTCGGCGTAGACCTTGTTCAGCATTTTCACGCGATTGCGCAGCGATGTCGGCGTTTCCTGGCAAGCGGTCAGGATTTGACGCCGTTCGTGCAGCAGCTGTTCACGTACTTCACGGCCATGCTTGGTCCGCTTCTGCTCGGAAATCAAGCGTTCGATGTCACGCAATCTCTGTGAAAATCGCTCGAGCAATTCAATGCGCGTTTCGATTCGTTGAGTTCTCAGACCGAGTTCTTCGATCAATCGGACCGCGCGACGGCGGCGACGGGCCAAAGCACGCCAGGCTTCGGCGCGGCGACGCTGGGACGCACTTTTGCTGAGTGCGACTTTCCAATCGTGACGATTTCGACGCAGCAATGTTTGCAGCGTGCGCAAATTGTGGGGCAAACGGCCGATGATCTGTTCTTTTTCGAGACGGTCGGTCACCGAAACCTGAACGGTGCGGTCAAAGGGCAGTTGGCCGCGGTACACCTTCTTCAGCGTCTTGTAGGCTTCGACGAGAACGAAGTGGTTTTCCAGCAGCTTGGTGCGGAAGCGCCGCCGTGTTTCTTCGATCCGCTTGGCCAGCTCAATCTCCTGCTTTCGTGTCAGCAGCGGGATTTCGCCCATCTGAGTCAGGTACATGCGGACCGGGTCATCCGACCAGGTTTCGTTTTCATCGCTGGTGAGCAACTCGTCGGGGCTGTCGAGTTGCACCTGACCGTCGGATTGTTCCGCAATGGCGACGGCAACGTTGTTATCTTCGTTGTCGTCGACCGGCAGTTTGCGAAATCCGCTCGTCATCGCTTCGGTACTTTGCGCAGCGACGGCTTCGAATTCGTCCAATAGAGTGTCAAACAAGACAGGACTCCTAGCGGATGCGTTGGGGTTGGTGGTGGACTGTTGACATGTCACGTCGGGGGCGGCTGGTCTTTTGAAACGGAAATGGATCTGAGCATGACTCTGGGCCTTTTGGCGGCGGAACCCTTCCCGGGGGCGGCCAAATCGCGGCGCACAAATGCGATCCAAAATTCAAAAGATCATTCAGCAGTTCTCGGACGTGTTGACAACAGTGATAAATGTGTGGTTTGGAAAACGGAGGCCACTCCGATCGGGAGGTGGCTCAGCCGGGCAATCGGTCAGAAGGGAAACGGGATCAAACGGTTGGCGACTTGAATCAAGGTGGTACTGGTTGCACGTCCTGCGCTGATCGGGAATCCCATTGTTGGAACGTGGTTCTCGAACGACCAATGGTGCGTTGGTGGTGCGAGTTAGCCCGGTGGTTTCATATCGAATTGACCACTGAGAAACTCTACCACTCGATCGACCTCGGCCTCGAAGACGCTCCTCAAATGGAAAAACTTTAGGTTTGGGAGAGTCGTTCGTCTTGATGATGAGTTTGTCGGTCCACGACAGACCGACCTCCAACATCCTCATTACTCGTCCAACTCGCCCATCAATTTCGTTACCGGCCCGGACCTGCGGTGCCGAGAGAAATTCAGCGGAAAGTGATCGGATTTCTCCTACCACTTTTCGACCGTCCTGCGTGCACTCGCGAACATTCACGAGGATCATGACGTATCGAGAAATTCCCCCGGTACTAACAAATTCAAGCCACTTGGCTTCGCCATCCTGGCTGCGTTTCGGCAAAGTTAACCACGCAATTGTGGGACGCGATTCATTCGGGTCACCAAGACGAACGAAACAGTTCGTTGTTATATTGCCGCGTTGAGACTCGATTTCGAGAGCGGCTGTGGGCGGGTGGTGCCATTTGCTCACTTTGGATTCTAGTCAGGTCCGCGTTCTGGTCTAGTCGTCCGCACCCCAATTCTTCGCCATTTAGCTCCATGCACCTCCTGCCCTGCCCGCATTGCGAAGCTCCAATCGCCGTATCCCCCTCTCAGGCGGGCGACGATACAACTTGCCCAAGTTGCCAATCGGCTGTCGTCATTCCGAAACTCGGTCAACTGCGGCAATTGCCAACCGCCGGAGATGCCAGCGAGGGGGATGTGGCCGAGAAGCTTGAGTCTTCTTTTTTTTCGCAAGGCGTTTTCATCACCCTCGGTTTGATTGCGACCGCATGCCTGTTGATTGCGGGATTCTGCGGGATTCGCTGGGCATTGATTGACGTTCCCGTTACCACGGAATCTCACATCGAAGCGCTTCGCGAGGAATATGACAAACTCAGTGCCGCTCGGTTGATCCGCGAATACGAGGACATGGAAAAGTACAGTTTGGATCTGGCAGCCCCGTTCCAATACAAGCAGCTCGAAGTCGAAAAACATAAATGGGGGCGAAATGCCAGCATTGCCGCGGGGGTGGGGGCCCTCTGCATGGTAGGAGCCTTCGGTGTGGCGAACGCGACACGGCGAAAACGGGACTGATTCGGCGGACACTTGGGCCGGAAGCACCGCGAGGAGGGAGGGGGTTGTGACGAAGATCCGCGACGAGTCGCAGCCTTGATCACCCTCGACGGCGTCGCAGCACGTAGACGACATCTTCGCACGTACCGTCAACTTCGATCGGATCGTCCAGGTCGTATCCAAAACTAAAGGTCTCGGCGACCTCCCACACATCGCTTGAATCGATCAATCGATTCATTTGCGCCGGCGTGTAACTTCTCAGCACCAATTCGTCTTCGATTCGAAACGCTTTGGATGGACTGTAGATATCGAATCGGATCCCAAACCGTTCGACCCGCCGCCGGCGGTCACGATGTTTGGTCCACATATGGGTGTTGATCGAAAGATGTCCCCGTCGGGCTGACCAGGACTCCGTTTCGCTCGGAGCAACTTCCGTGGGCGTGAGGTGAACCCCGAGCAGGTACAGGCCGCCAACACGGACCGCCTGGCCCATGCATCGCAAGTGATCCCGAGCCGCCGCTTCGGTGTTGAGATGTCGAAAGCTGTTGATCGTATTGAATGCGATATCGAATCGCCGCCGAACGCGAAAGTCAGCCATGTCGGCGACGAAGGCGGGCGGATCAAGGCCGTGGCGTCGGAACCGCGCGTTGCAGAATTCAACCGCCTTGGGATTCAAATCGAGACCGCCCACTTCGTAATCACGTTTGGCCAGGGCGAACAGCAACCGCCCGGTACCACATGCCGGCTCGAACATCCTTTTGGGCGCTCGTTTCAGATACCGATCGCCGCAGCCAACAATGAACTTGACTTCCGCGGCGCAATCGGCACCGAAAACAAGATCGTAATACTTTGGATGGTCGTAGATCGAATCGTTGACAGTTTCGATCTCACAGGACTCGAGGGAGGGTGCCACGAAAAAACCTTCTCGGCGTAACAGTGACGAGGATACCGCGGATACTTAGCGAACGGGTTCCAATCCGAGCGCGCGACGCACCAGACCGATCTGGCCCGCGTGAATGTGCTCGTGCAAGGGACAGAACAATACCGCGCCCAACTTGACCGGGTAGGCTGCGAAGGGCATATCGACCGGTTCCAACAAGGTTGCGGCGGTGACCTGGGTCAATTCCGACATGGCCTGTTGGTGGATGCCCGCCATGCGATCGAGCAGTTCGTCGGGGCTGGGTTGGGCGGCCGGATCGGGTGAAGGCACCGATTGGCGGCTGTAGGCTTTGCGGAACTTTCCGGGAATCGATTCGAGATCCTCGGGTTGGCGTCCGCGGATCCGGAACATCAACAACCCGTACTGGCTGACGGTGAGATGACCCACCTGCCACGCGATGTTGGTGGGAAGCGAATCGGGAATCTCGAACCAACGATCCTTCGGCGTTGCATCGAGCAGTTCGAGGGTGTACCGCCGGGCGAATTCAATTTGGCCGATCGCACCACGCAACATCATCACCGCGGCGTTGGGATCGGGGATCGTCGTATCAGAGGCGTTCATGACGCGGATGATAACAGACTTCGCCAAGCCGGGGTCCGTGTGAGAGTTACGCGGCGGCTCGAAGCTCTGAGTCTTCGACGCCGACGTCGGCATCGGCGACTTGGGCGTCGCCGGAAACGGTTTCGGTGTCTGCTTGCCCGGGATCGAATCTTTTTTCCAGCGCGGCCAGAGACGTTTCAATCCGCTTCGCAAATTGGTCGAGTGATTCACCACGGCGGGGCAACGCCGGCTCGGCAAAATAACAATGGATGGTGGAAAAGGGTTTTGGAATCTGCAGTCGATCCCACGTGCGCGTGATGATCCATCGGCGCGTTGGAATTGCGATCACGGCAAGAACGGCGGCGTCGGTTTTCCGGGCGAGCAGACCGATCCCCTTCTGCACGCTGCCTCGGGGTCCGCGCGGCCCATCGACCGCCAGAATCGCGGGCCGGTTGCCGCGGACATGCTCGATCAGGACCTGGAGTGCCGCGGCGCCTCCTTTGGCCTTTCCGCTGCTGCCGCGGATCGGCACATGGCCGCCAACACGTAGCGCGGGCACGATGATTTCGCCATCAGCAGATCGCGAGACCATGGCGCCGGTGCCTCGATCGGCTGCCATCGAAGCGGCGACCTGTTGCGCGTGCAGCAGCGCAAAAACGTGACGCCCGCCGCGACTTGAGAGCGACGGCCGGGGATCATTGTGAATCTCAATGCGGCACGTCATCCGCAAGACCAGCACGACAAGGCCCACGAGCCAGCCGGTTGACTTCAATAGGAACCGCTTCATGCCAGGGTTTGGTTTCCGGGGGGGATAAGGGATATCGCTGAGTCGCAGATATACGCTTTCCCCGTTCCCCGAGTGAACATCAAAAGGGATTCGATGGGAGCCGAGCAAAATCTGACTTGCGGCGATGGAAACGCCGGGATGTCGCAATTCGTGAGCGAATTGCCATGATCGACCCGCCGGGGTGTGACAATATTCTTCAATTCCTGGACGAATCATCTCATTGTGATCGCGGCTGGGGCGGGTAGTTTGAGCAGTGTGGTCAATGCCGCGCCGTGCCCGTGGGAATCCCAGATCATGGTGATTCAGGAGGAATTTGAACTTCCGCGAAACAGCCATTCATGATTGGCATAAACTAAGTCACGGGTAAGAATGATGGCACGGATGCCCGGCCGCCCCAAATTCCGGCCCGATCCGATGCCTGCCTCTCTTTTGCCGTTTGACAACCCACCCCGCGGCGAATCATCAACTCGACAGTGATACACATGACGCTACGTCTCGGTCTACACAACTTAGTGAAGAGTCTCACGTTAGTCATTTTCGTGGGTCTCGCACTTCCACTGGCGGCCGTTGAATCGACCCAGCGAACCGGCTCGGCCAAAGTGGACTTCATCAAACAAGTCCAGCCGATTCTGGCGAAACATTGTTACGCCTGTCATGGTCCGGACGAGGCGGAAGGTGGGCTTCGATTTACCGACAAAGAAGCTGCTTACGCCGAGACCGAATCGGGTGAGTTCGCGATCGTCCCAGGTGATATCGATGCGAGCGTGCTGATCGCGCGAGTCGCCAGCGATGACGAGTTCGAGCGGATGCCACCCGAGGGCGATCCCCTTTCGGCCGATCAGATTGAACTGCTGAGACGATGGATCCAACAGGGTGCCGATTGGGACAAGCATTGGGCATTCAAGCCGATGACTCGATACGCTCCGCCTGCGGTTTCCGATCGCCAGTGGAGTGAGAAGCCGATTGATGCGTTCATCTACGCATCGTTGACCGAGACGGGATTGAAGCCGAATCCGATCGCGGATCGATCCACCTTGATCCGGCGAGCCTACTACGACTTGACCGGCCTGCCGCCAACCGCGGACCAGGTTCGTCGGTTCGTGAATGATCCCGATCCGCTGGCTTTTGAAAAACTCGTCGACGAACTTCTCGAATCGCCGCACTACGGCGAGCGCTGGGGGCGTCACTGGCTCGACCTCGTTCGGTTTGCCGAGACGAACTCGTACGAGCGTGACGGCCCGAAACCGAACGCGTGGAAGTACCGCGATTACGTCATCAAGTCATTTAACGACGACAAGCCGTACGACCAATTCATCCGCGAACAATTGGCTGGCGATGAGTTGGACGAGGTGACAACCGAAACGTTAACTGCAACCGGTTATTACCGACTCGGGATCTGGGACGATGAACCGGCCGATCCGCTGCTCGCCCGCTTCGATGAGCTGGACGACATCATCATGACCACGGGCCAGGCGATGCTCGGGCTGACCATCAATTGCGCGCGTTGTCACGACCACAAGATCGATCCAATTCCGCAAAAGGATTACTACAGCTTGTTGGCGATGCTGGCGGATGTAACCAGCTGGGGTTCGCGTGGCGACCAGCGATCAAGCAACCAGATCGATGTGTCCCCGCCCGAGCTGATCGAGCGGTACCGCAAGAACGATGAACAACGCGTCAAGCTCGAGAAAGAGATTCGCGAGATCGAACAGTCCGGGATCGCGAAAATGTCGGCACCCGATCAACGTGCCACCGAAGGTCCCAAGCGGGACCGCAACCGGGTCCTCAATGAAAAGCTGGAGGACCATCTCAGCGAAGACCGGTGGCAAACGTATCGGAGTCTCAAGAAGGAACTCGCAAGCGTTCTCACGGAGGGCAAAGCATTGCCCCCGCGCGAAACGGTCATGGGCCTGGCTCGATGCAACGTCAAACCGGAACAGACGTTCGTGCTCTATCGCGGCAATCCCCATTCACCCTCCGACCCAGTCGAGCCCGCGTTTCCGACCATTTTTCAGGACGAGGCGCCTTCCCAGTTCGACGCGACCGAGCGATCGGCGGGCCGCCGGCGCGTGCTGGCCGAGTGGATCACCAGTCCCGAGAACATGTTGTCCGCACGCGTGATGGCAAATCGTCTCTGGCAGTTCCATTTCGGGCGCGGAATCGTCCGCAGCAGTAATAATTTTGGCCAACTCGGAACCCCGCCCACTCACCCCGAGCTGCTCGATTGGCTCGGTCATCAATTGATCGATGGCGGCTGGAAACTCAAACCGATGCACCGGCTGATCATGACCAGCCGAGCCTACCAGATGTCATCGGCGGCAAACGACGAAGGGATGTCAAAAGATCCTGACAACGATCTGTTTTGGCGTTTCGATTCGCGCCGTCTGAGCGCCGAAGAAGTGCGTGATTCAATTCTCGCTGTCAATGGTTCGCTCAATCGCCAAACCTACGGCCCGAGTTTTTATCCGACGCTCTCAAAGGAAGTTCTGGCAGGCCAGTCCCGACCGGGATCCGGTTGGGGAAACTCGCCCGAGGACCAACAGAACCGGCGGAGCATCTACATTCACGTCAAGCGTTCGTTACTGACACCGCTTTTGACCGCGTTCGATTTCCCCGATCCGGATCTGACATGTGAAGACCGCTTTGCCACGTTGCAGCCGGGCCAGGCGTTGTCACTTCTCAACAGCGACTTCATTCATCAGCAGGCGGGGCGGTTGGCGAAGTCGATCGACGCTGAAAACGTTGATTACGCCGAGTTGGTTCGCCGAACCGTGCGTGCAGTGCTGGCACGTGAAGCGACGGAGGATGAAATCGAAAACGGAGTTTCCTTGATCGAGAACCTGCAACAGGAACACGGTGTCGCTCGAGAGCGCGCCGTCGTTCTGTACTGTTTGACCGTCATGAATTGGAATGAGTTTTTGTTTCTGGATTGATGAAACATGTCACCGGTGCGGCGTGAAGTGCCGCTACCCGAGAACACGACTGAGCAAGAAATGAGTAACAAACGTAAACGAACGGGATTCTGCGGACGCACGCGGCGCGAATTCATCTGGCAAACTGGTGGCGGCTTTGGTGCTGCGGCACTTGCATCGATGCTCTCGGGCGACGGATTCTTTGGCGATGCGGTTGGGGCCGAATCCGAGTACCGCAATCCCTTGGCGCCGAAGCCTCCCCATTTCGCGCCCAAGGCAAAGTCGGTCATTTTTCTGTTCATGTACGGTGGGCCGAGTCATATCGACACGTTCGACCGCAAACCCAAGATGACGGGAATGGACGGGAAGACGGTTGAAGTGAAAACGTTCGGACGGGGCGGGCACAAAACGGGAGGCCGGATTGTTGAACCGCGTTGGGATTTCAAGCAGTACGGCGAGTGCGGTAAATGGGTCAGCTCGCTGTTTCCCAATGTCGCCAAGCACGTCGATGACATCGCATTTCTGCATTCCATGACAGCGGATTCGCCCATTCACGGTTCGGCGATGCTGATGATGAACAGCGGCCGGATTCTCTCGGGAAGCCCCGCCCTCGGATCGTGGGTCAACTACGGACTTGGTAGCGTCAATGAGAACCTTCCCGGCTTCGTCGTCATGCTGGACCCCACAGGCGGTCCGATCAGCGGTGCCAAAAACTGGAGCAGCGGGTACATGCCGGCTACCTACCAGGGAACGGTGTTTCGCAGCGAAGGGGCGCCGATCCTGGACCTCGCGCCGCCCAAGGACCTGCCGCCCGGCGTCCAGAGAAAGCTGATCGATTCAATCCAGGACGCCAACTCGCGTCACCTCACTACACGCACCGGTAACGATGACCTCGCCTCCCGGATCGCCAGCTACGAACTGGCTTACAAAATGCAGACGACAGCGCCCGAGGCGGTCGACCTGTCGACCGAGGATGCGGCGACACTCGAAATGTACGGCTGTGACAATGAGCAGACCCGCGACTTCGGTACGCGATGCCTTTTGGCGCGGCGGTTGGTTGAGCGCGACGTTCGATTCATTCAGCTGTACAGCGGTGGAGCGCACAACGACGACAATTGGGACGCACACGGTGATTTGGAATTGAACCACAACCGCCACGCCGGACGAACCGATTTACCGATCGCGGCATTGCTGACCGATTTGAAACAGCGCGGCATGTTGGATGAGACGTTGGTGGTCTGGGGCGGCGAGTTTGGCCGTCAACCGACCGCCGAGTATGCCGAAGGCTCGGGACGGGATCACAACTCGTACGGGTTCACGATGTGGATGGCCGGCGGCGGTATCAAAGGTGGGATCAGCTTCGGGACGACCGATGAACTCGGATCACGCGCTGTTGAAAATCCGTTGCATGTGAAAAACCTGCACGCCACGATCTTGCATCAACTCGGGCTCGATCCGAACCATCTTTCCTATTTCTACAGCGGGCTGGATCAACGGCTCGTCGGCGTCGAAGAAGTCGAACCGATTCACCAAATCATCGCCTGAGTCCCGCTCGAGTGTGGCTCGGTTGTCCCAGCCGAAAATGCCCTCAAAACAGATCTGGTTTGGGACAAACGAGCCACAGTCCCGGCAACGATGCAAGTCTCGTTCGGGAGAGCCACATTCGCCAAACAGCACCGCTCGATTCGTTTTCGTAGGCCGGAACGAGGGTAGCGAGTTCCGGCGATTGTGGCACGTATTCAGACAGACTCCGGAACTCCTTTCTCTCAGCCGGCACCTCAGTAGAAATGCTTCAGTGGTACGGTTTCTTGACCACCGCTTTGGGAAATCGTTTCTGCAAAGCGTTGAGCGTCGCCACCTTCAGTTCCGTATTTCCGATATTCAAGTAGCGGATCGAATTCAATGTTGTTGATTCGATCAACGCACTGACGCCTTTTTCGCCAAATTTCAATCGCGGAATGTTCAGGTGCGTCAGCCCGGAAAGATGTTCTGATTCTGCAATGGCGACGATGCCTTTGTCGCCGATGTCATTGTTGCTGATGTTCAAGCGACGCAGCGAAGACATTTTGCTTGAGTCGGCAAGCGATTTGATTCCCGTGTCTGTGATCCCTGTGCGATTCAAATCGAGCAA
>JAHELS010000193.1 GCA_024644085.1 Rhodopirellula sp. | reverse complement strand
ATGATGGCCTGGGGCTATTTCTATTTGCTTGCCGGAATCGCGCTGTTCATCGTTCCCGAGTACACCGTGGTGCTGGGTATCAACCGTGCCGAAGCGAGCGTGTTGATGGGCGTTCTCGGCGTCGCGATCGGGATTGGCTGCGCGGTTGCCGGTCTGATTTCGGGTCATAAGATTGAACCACGCTTGATCCCGATCGGTGCCGCGGGGCTGATTCTGTTTTTCGCTCTGCTGGCCGCCGTGCCTCCATCGTTGCCCAACAAGGCACCAATGGTTCGCGTCGCACTTAGCAACGTCGCCTTCTTTATCCTGGGGGCAGGGTTCTTTGCTGGCTTCTACATCATTCCGTTGCAGGCCTTGCTGCAGAAACTTTCGCCCGACGACGAGCGGGGCAGATTTCTCGGAACAGCCAACGCCGTGTCATTTACGTTTTTGACGATTGCCGCATTGTTGTACTGGGCAATTCGGCCCGCCTTCGGCAATCAACCGCAAAATATTTTTTATCTCAGCAGCGTGCTGATGGCCGTCGGGGCGGCCTTCTTCCTATGGCGACTGCGGGGAACCGGCATCATGATTGGAGCGCGGCCGGAGCGCGACGAACAAGCGGAGTTGGCCGACGCGGGCGAAAGTGGAACGCCGTACCAGCCGCCCCCCGCTTAGTGCGTCCCGCCCGTTACTCGCAGAGAGTCACTCGGCGCTCGCTAAAGAGTCACTCGGCGGACGGTAACTCCACCAACGGCTTTTCCCTTGCCATTTCGCGGATCTCTTCGGTGATTTTCATCGAGCAGTACTTCGGACCGCACATGCTGCAGAAGTGAGCGCTCTTGAAGGTGTCCTGCGGTAGCGTTTCGTCGTGGTAACGCTGTGCTGTTTCCGGATCGAGCGACAATCGAAACTGTTCATTCCAATCGAATTCGAAGCGTGCCTTCGAGAGCGCATCGTCGCGATCCTGTGCTCCCTTTCGTCCCCGCGCGACATCAGCGGCGTGCGCGGCGATCTTGTAAGCGATCACACCTTGCTTGACGTCCTCTTCGTTGGGCAACCCGAGATGTTCTTTCGGCGTCACGTAGCAAAGCATCGCAGCCCCGTGCCATCCAGCCATCGCGGCGCCGATGCCGCTGGTGATATGGTCGTACCCGGGTGCGACATCGGTGACCAATGGACCGAGCACGTAGAAAGGCGCACCGTTGCAGATCTCGATCTGTTTCTCGATGTTCATTTGGATCTGGTGCATCGGGATATGCCCCGGTCCCTCGACCATCACTTGCGTTCCGTTTTCCTGGCCGCGTCGCGTCAGTTCGCCGAGAACTTCGAGTTCCGCGAACTGTGCGTCGTCCGAAGCATCCGCGATCGACCCGGGACGCAATCCGTCACCGAGCGACCAGGTGACGTCATATTCACGCATGATGTCGCAAAGGTCATCGAATGCTTCGTAAAGCGGGTTCTGTTTGTTGTGTGCCATCATCCACTTGGCAATCAACGACCCGCCGCGGCTGACAATCCCGGTCACGCGATTGACGGTCAGGTGCAGGTGCTCGAGCATTACCCCGCAGTGGATGGTCATGTAGTCGACACCCTGCTTGGCCTGGTGCTCGACCATGTCAAGAAAATGCTGGGCCCGCATGTCCTCGATGTTTCCGCCGAGTTCTTCGAGCATTTGGTAAATTGGTACCGTTCCGATCGGAACCGGGCTCTTGTCGATGATCTGGCGACGAATGTTGTCGATGTCCTTGCCGGTCGAAAGGTCCATCACCGTGTCGGAACCATAATGGACGGCGGTGTGAAGTTTCTCGAGCTCTTCGCCGACGTTGCTGGTCACAGCGCTGTTGCCGATGTTCGCATTGATTTTGCATTTGGCGGCAATTCCGATGCACATCGGCTCGAGCGCGCCGGCCGCATGCACCTTGTTCGCAGGGATCACCATGCGGCCTACCGCCACTTCCTCACGAATCGTCTCGACGGACAAATTCTCGCGGTTCGCGCAGAAAGCCATCTCAGGTGTTATTTCGCCGGCGCGAGCGGCCAGAATCTGCGTCTTGTTCATGCTATCAGTGCTCCATCGGGTCAGGCAGATTCGCCGCGCAAACCCTGCTTCGAAATTCGGTATCCGACTTTCATTTATACGCCCCCGTCCGCAGAAAGAGTAGGTGGGCAAGCACTGCTGATGCTTTCGCGGGACGCGATTGACTAAAGCGTCTTGAGGTATTCCAGCACGGCGCGCTTCTCGGCGTCGTTCAAGGCGTCCGGGTAATCATGTCCGGCGTTGCTCTTTCCGAATCGACGCGTGTCAAAGTAGCCGCGACGGACGGCGACGTCGGGCTCGGTGAGCGGAATCTTTTCGGCGACCTCGATTTGAAAACCGATTCTCTCATCGTCGATCTCTTCACCGATTCGTCGCCAAACGGTCGGCCGCCGTTGCGGATTCAGCAGATGCCAGAGTGTCGGCACACTGCCATTGTGGAGATAAGGTGCACTTGCCCAGATGCCGTCCAGCGGCGGCGCAACGTACCCGCTTGGATTAACGATGGTCTGTTGTTCGCCTGGCTCGCCCGCGTGCGCGAACCAGCTTCGGGAGTATTTCCGCCTGCCCTCAATTTCCAACGCGTTGAGCCGGACCGGGTCGGTGCCGATTTCGTCGAGCGGCACGCGTCGGTTCGGATAGTTCGCCGAGGCTGCGTAAGTTCCATGGCACTGGGCACAGGACGTTTCAAAGATTTTTCGCCCGCTCGCTGCCAACTCTGCATCAACAATACCCTCGTACTTCGGCGGACGAAGCGACGACAGGTAGGCATATACGTCACGGAACTCGTCCTCATGTTCGCGGAAAAACTCCGGGCCGTTCTCTGGGATCAGCATGAACTGCATCAGCGCCCGATGACCTTTCGGAGCGAATCCGTCGATGTAGATGTAGGGACGTTTGTAGAAGTACCACCACGGCGGAGCGTCCATGTCGTGATTCACGAACGACTCTGGCGGCGACGTTATCAGGTTCAAGTTCTCGTCGCGCTGCTTCATCAAACCCTGGCCGAAGACCACCGCGTTGGTCGTGCCGTGAGTCGTGCCAAGCGGAATCACCATCGCACCGACATCCATGCGGGACAGCGGTTCGCCAAGTCGAAACTTCGTGGCGCGAATCTCCTCGGTCAAAGTTTGCAGTGCGAATCGTGCATTGGGGGCTCCCGGCGTCGGCGTGCCGTAAACGCTGCCGCCATGACACGCAAAACAATTCATCGTCCAGTTGCCCTCGGCATCGACGACATACTGAAGCGGCTTTCCCGAATCATCACCGGGTCGAGTTGTCAGCCCGTAGCGGTCGAACGCCATTTGCCGCCGCTGCTCCGGTGATGCTTTTTCCGCCTCGCGCCGCAGCGGCTTAGGCCAAGCCATCCAGACGTGGTCAAAGACTTTCTGCGAAAAATCGCTCGTTAAGAAAGGTTTCTCGGTCAGCAGGTGAAATCCACGTGCAGCGGCGTCGGCGTCAGCGGCATCGCCGGCGCGCACGACCCCCGACGCAACGAAGGTCGACAGCACAAGGAGACAACGAACGATTGAAAGATGCATGATCGCGATGCGCGAGAAACTCGATTCCTGATGTCATCTTACGGCAATGGCAACCGTTCGCCCGCGGAAAACCCAGTGGATTCAACCGCGTTTTTCGATTGAGCCTCCTCATCGCTGACGACGCTGGGGCGAACGATCACCGTGACATTCCCAAATCCCATCGTCCAAGAGTCCGCTGGCTCCCGCGACAAATCAACTTGATGTTCGGCTTGTCGAATGATGGTAAAGTCCCGGCTGGGGGGCTGTTCGTTGTTCACGGCCGCAACGACCGATGTTGCGCTGCGGTGACGGATTGGCACCGCTTCTCGATCCAGCTGGTACGGTCCCCGAATCGGAAACAGCAGGTACTCGAGCTGCTGTTTGGTCGGTTGAGACGCTGGCATCGCCTCGATCGTCACGACATCTCGGCTGTCGTGAACAACAGCGAAAAACTCTTTGCCGAGCCACGCTTGGGCCTCGACGAGTCCCGCGTCGAGGTAGACGCGATCAACCGGATTCGCATTTCGCCCTACCCACTCAATCGCTGAGCGCCAATCTTCGCCGCGTGTCACCAAGGCGACCGGGTAGTGGTGAATACTCGAGAACTTTCCCTGGTGATAGACAAGCAAGCCAACCAGTGAAACCGCCGCCAACAGTCCCGCCGCAACCGATTTTCGCGAAGATTCAAACGAAATCTCAAGCATCGCGACGCAACCACCGACGATGCACGCGAAGATCGGCAAGACCGCGATGAAGTAGCGACGGTGCCAAAGTGGAACCCATTCAAGCCGCGCGACCGTCCAGTAAAGCGCCGTCGCGAGAACTGCGATAGCTGCCAATGCGACCGTTGTGATCGTAATTTGTCGATTGTGCGAAAAACGTTTGTGAAAACATGCTGAAACAACCGCTACAGCCGCGACGAGAAGCGGAGTCAGAATCAACCAATTCCAATCCCATATCTCCCAGATTTCGCCCACCCGCGTCGCCGTGGCGAACGAGCCCCAGTAGGATCGTTGATCCCACGATTCACCAAGAGTCGTGGTCCACAGTGCGAATCCGATGGCTGCGACCGTAAGTCCGAGCAGGCCGTCCAATAACGTCAGTCGTATAAGTTTGCGGGGCGCCCTCACGAGCCAGATGAGACCGAGAGAGAGTGCCAACCACGCGAGCACGCCCACCGAGGTAGGTTGGCTGAGTGCCGCCAGCAGAATCGAAACGACGAAAACCGCCCAGCGGCGGTGTTGATCGTGGCGCGATTCTTCATCCGCCAGCCGGATGAAGCAAACCAGCGCGATTGACGCGAAGAGTATCACAAACGCGTAAGCACGAAGCTCCGTTCCGAAGAACAGCGAGTTGCTTTCCAATCCCAGCACCAAGCCGGCTGAGACACCGCCGGCGATGCTGCGTGCCCACCGCCCGACGCCTACGGTCAGCACTGCACTGCTTGCTGCGATCGCAAGCACGCTGCTCAACCGTAGCGCAACCTCCGAGCCGCCGACGACCTGTTTCCAGAACCACAGGGCGACAAAATAAAAAGGTGGCTGGTGACCGATATCCGCTCGCGGGGAAACTTCCCCCAAGGTGTCGCACACACACCATGCCGAGTGCAATTCGTCGAGCCAGAAACTTTCGTAGCAGGACGGGAGGCGAACGGTGACCGCTAACGTGGAGACAATGGCCGCACCAATCACAAGCGATCGTATCGACGGCGACGAATCGTGCATCAAACGCTTTTCGCAAGCGGCGAACCGGCCAACGAGCGGATCGTGTTACAGGCTCTTTCGATCTGCTCGCTACTGACATCCAAATGTGTGACGAATCGAATGGCGGTCGTGCTGATGGCGAAACATCGAATTCCTTCTCGAGCCAGCGTTTCGACCAATGCTTCGGCCGAACCCCAAGCCGGATCGAGTTCGCAAACAACAATGTTGGTGTCGATGCGCCCACCGCGTATCGAAAGTGGCGAACAAGACTCACAGGCGTCACCGAGCCGCCGCGCATGGGAATGATCGTCCGCCAGCCGTGTCCGGTGGTTTTCGATCGCATGAATCGCACCGGCGGCAACAATTCCCGTTTGGCGCATCGCACCACCGAACAACTTTCTCGCGCGGCGAGCCTCGTTGATAAATTCCGCCGGTCCGGCGAGTGCCGAGCCGACCGGGGCCCCAAGTCCCTTGCTGAAGCAAACGCTGACCGAATCGAAGGGCCCGGCGAGTTCCGCGAGCGTGATTCCGGTGGCGGCTGCCGCGTTCCAAAGCCGGGCCCCGTCAAGGTGCTTGCGCAATCCGTTCTGATCGGCCCAGCGACAAATACTCTCAACATCGTCCTGAGGTTGAATCCTGCCGCCCCAACGGTTGTGCGTGTTTTCGAGACAGACGAGCCGGGTGCGCACCATGTGCTCGTTTTCGGGACGGATCAAGTCGCTGAGCTGTTCGACGCGAAGCACCCCGCCCTGGCCGGCGACCGTGCGAGCCACCAGCCCGGAAAGCTGTGCGAAAGCACCCTGCTCGTAGTGGTAAATGTGACAATCGGCCTCGCACAGAAACTCGCTACCGCGATCACAATGGACCCGGATCGCGATCTGGTTGGTCATGCTGCCGCTGGGCATGAAAACCGCTGACTCCTTCCCAAGCAATTCGGCCGTCATTTTTTCGAGTCGATCGACCGTTGGATCGATGTCGATCACGGCATCGCCGACTTCAGCTTCGGCCATCGCCTGCCGCATTTCCCGCGTTGGCTTGGTGACGGTATCGCTTCGTAGATCGATTTCTTCGAGCATTGCGGGAGATTTCATCCGGGGGACCGCGGGTAAACAACCTCATTGTACTGGCATATGATGACCATCGAACCGCCCCGAGACAACGAATCGATCATGACCTCTCAACCCCAGCCATTGAACATTCAACGGGTCGACGCCCGCAGCGGTGCGACGGAAATACTTCAACAACTCCGCGACAAACTGAGCCCGCGCGGTGACGTGGTCAGTCCGCGCGGCCGGGCGCTGACTGAAGAGGTATTCGGAAAACCGCTCAGTCCGATTGAAGTTGTCGAAACGATTTGCGAGGAGGTTCGTCGCAAGGGAACCCCTGCGCTTCTTCGCTATGGAAAAGCATTGGACAAGGCGGATTTGTCCGCAGATCAATTGCGTGTTCCCGCCGAGGCACTCGCCGACGCCTACCGCGATGCCGATCCGGCACTGATCGCTTCGATCGAGCGGATACGCGACAACGTCGCCGAGTTCCAACGGGCGATCCTTCACCGGGACGTGAGCATCAAAACCAGGCCGGGTGTCACGCTGACGCAGCGCTACCTGCCCTTGCGACGTGTCGGTGTGTGCGTCCCCGGTGGCGCGGCGGCCTATCCATCCACCGTGTTGATGACGGTTGTGCCAGCACAGGTCGCCGGGGTCCAGGAGATCGCTGTCGTCGCACCGCCGACTCCATTTGGTGCATACAACAAGGATATGCTCGCGACCTGTCACGCGCTCGGCGTCACCGAAGTTTATCGAGTGGGCGGCGCGCAGGCCGTCGCCGCGCTGGCGTACGGCTGCGATCAAATTCCACCGGTCGACAAGATCGTTGGGCCGGGCAATCTATTCGTTGCATTAGCAAAGAAACATGTTTACGGAACCGTTGATATTGATTCGTTCGCCGGCCCGAGCGAGGTGATCGTAATCGCCGATGATACGGCACGTGCCGATTACGTAGCGGCCGATCTGCTTGCCCAGGCCGAGCATTCACCAGGGTCCGCGATTCTGATCACCTGGAACGATTCTCTGGTCGACGATGTGCATGATGAACTTGTCAAACAAGTTGCCAGGCTCGATCGAAGCGAGTTGACCGTGGACAGTCTTGAAGCCTACGGTGCGTTGATTCTCGTGCGCGACCAGGATCACGCCTGCGAGTTGACTGATTCATTTGCGCCGGAACACCTTCACATCGAGACCGCCGACCCACACGACCTGATTGCACGCATCCGCAATAGCGGGGCTGCGTTCCTTGGACATCACACGCCGGTCGCGTTGGGCGATTATGCGGCCGGGCCGAGCCACGTTCTACCCACCGGTGGTACCTGTAATTGGGCTGCCGGGTTATCGAGCAACAGCTTTCTTCGCAGCGGCAGCATCACCGAATTCGATAAGTCCGCACTGAACCAGATCGCCGATGACGTTGTCCACTTGGCGGAGAAGGAAGGTCTGACGGCGCACGCTCGCAGTGTCACGATCCGCAAGTAAACCACCCGACCGCGCCGCACCCACTTCTATGGCCGAAACCTCCCTATTCCGATCAAACTTGTCTCGGATGCTCGCCTATGCACCGGGCGAGCAACCGCCGCCGGGCAAGTTCATCAAGCTGAACACGAATGAAAATCCGTACCCACCCCCGCCGCCGGTGGTCGAGGCGATTCGAGCGGCGGCCGACGGTCCGCTGAACCGATACCCCGATCCCATGGCGACCGCGTTCCGGCGCGCTGCTGCCGAGGCGCTTGAATTGCCCGGACCCGAATGGGTGTTGGCGGGCAACGGCAGCGACGAAATCCTGACGATCCTTGTTCGCGCTTTTGTCGGCGAGGGACAACGATTGCGGCTACCGTACCCGAGTTACATCCTCTATCGCACGCTTGCCGATATTCAAGGTGCTGAATGGGAGCAGGTTCCATTCGACGACGATTGGAAGTTGCCGCCCGCATTCGGCCATTCGGACGATTCAATGCGACTTGTGTTGTTGCCCAATCCGAACAGCCCCAGTGGGACGGTAGTGTTGCCCGATCAAGTTGCCGCGATCGCCCACTCACTGGATTGTCCTTTGGTTGTCGACGAGGCATACGCTGATTTCGCCGAGCAGAATTGTCTCGACCTGGTGCACTCCAACCATCGCGTGCTCGTCACGCGGACGTTGAGCAAATCGTACGGGCTGGCCGGTTTACGATTCGGTTTTCTGGTCGCACAGCCGCATATCGTTGCCGAACTCGCGAAGATCAAAGACAGCTACAATTGCGATACGATCGCGATCGCAGCCGCAACCGCGGCCATGGGATGCCGTGATTGGCTGGTCGATATTCGGACTAAGATGAATGCCACGCGCGATCGAATGAGCACGCGGTTGTCCGAGCTTGGATTCGCTGTCACACCCTCTCAGGCGAACTTTGTCTGGTGCACTCACACCGATGGCAAGCATCAAGCGATGTACGAATTCCTGAAGTCGAACCAGATTCTGGTTCGATACATGCAATTTCCCGAGTGGGGAGACGGGCTGAGGATTTCAGTCGGCACGGATGAACAAGCTGACGCCTGCTTGTTAATGTTGCAGCGGTTCCTGGCGTAACTCGATTTCGATTTCACACGTTTTTTTTCTCAACGGCGCGGACGAAATTCCGCTGACAAGATCATGGCACGCACCGCATCGATCCAGCGAAAAACGGGTGAAACCGACATTAAACTATCCCTCGAACTGGATGGTGACGGCGGGGGCTCGCGGAATTCGGGGATCGGCTTTCTCGATCACATGTTGGACTTGTTCGCCAAACACGCCTTGATGGACCTCGATGTGCAAGCCGTTGGTGATCTCGAGGTCGACGATCATCACACGACCGAAGACATCGGTATCGCGCTTGGGCAGGCGATGGACACGTCGCTCGGTGACCGCGCCGGTATTCGTCGCTATGGACACTTCACACTGCCAATGGACGAGTGTCTGGTCACTTCCGCGATCGATCTGGGTGGGAGATACGCTTTTGAGTATCACGCGCCGATTGCCGCGGCGAAAATCGGATCGTTCGACAGCGAGCTGGTGGAGCATTTCTGGCAGTCGTTCGCCGCCAACGCCAACTGCAACCTGCACGTCGTGCTTCACCATGGTCGTAACGCCCATCACGTGTCTGAATGTGTCTTCAAGGCAACGGCGCGGGCAATCCGGATGGCTGTCGAAAACGACCCGCGCAGCGACGCTGTTCCCAGCACCAAAGGCGTGCTTTGATACCAAACGCGTGCTGTCATCGCCCGGCTAATCCTTTGACGCGACAAAGAATCCGACGGCCGACAACGCGATCAAGCAGGCCAGAACGGAAAACAACAGAAAGTTCGAGAACAGGGCGATCGAGGTCAGCAGCACCACGCCGGTTAACGCGGCCCACTTCGGAGGCAGCATCCATAGCCCCAAACCTGCGACGGTTTCAACCACGATGACGTTGCGGCTGTACCACGTTGCAATCTCGCGGAGCGTTTCCGGCTCGAATCGAGCGCGCAATAGATTAAAAACCCAGAAATCGCGATCGCGAAAATAGATGTCATAAAAAACCTCACCCGACCAGTACTCCGCAGTCCATTTTCCTACCGCGCCGCCGAGCAAAATGACCGAGATAATGGCACGGCTCAGGAATGCCGCGCGGCGAAGCATCGCGTTCTCATCAGTGTCGCCCAGATGATGCACGTACCAAACCGACCACAGACTCGTCCACCACGCGGTTGTGAAAGTCATGTCATTGTGGCTCGCCTGGTGGACACACAGAACCGAGATGCCAATCCATGTGATCCAACTGCACGCCCGTTGAACCCATGAATTGGTAACGACAAAATTCAACGCGATCGCGATCAGGCAGCTGACGAACGCGACACGGAGCGTCCAAACCGATTGGAGCCAGAAAGGAAAAAACGGATCGTCCAGCGGAATCGCTTCGTAGACCCGGCTGGCCGCCAGAAAAAACTGCCACTTCCACAGCAGCGCGAGAATCAGGCCTGCCTGGACAAGGCGATGCGCGATCAGCGCACGCGTGGTTCGGCCATGGGGAGCGATCGGCTGGGTCACCGCGCTTCCTCCGGCGGAAGGCGAATCAGCCGAAACCCATTTCCTTCTTTTGGTTCGGCGTGAAACCGAGTCTTCAGCTGTTGTCCTCGATACGATGATTCAATTGTGAGCCAGCGGTCGGTGCCGTGGTGGAGGTGTTGGTATCGGCCATTGGCGAACGTTAGTACGCGGGCGGGAAAGTGATTGATGTACCGCTTCTCTCTTGATTCGAGGATGGGATCGACAAACCCCGGTGGGATATCGCTCGTCTCGTAACGGTTGGCGAAGTTGTACATCGGCGGAATGGGAAACTGGGCGACCCACCACGCGAAGGAACTGGTTCGCAGATGAAACCGGTGCATTGTGGATGATGCGATCGACGGAACGACTGGCATCAACAGCAACCAAGCGGCGACCAGGACCAATAGAGACAAGATCGCGATGAATCCGTGATCACGTTTCGGGGCGGCATCCGTCTGGTCGTTCACCGAAGGGGCACTCCATAGGTCGGTGGTTGCTTCGCTTGGAACGTCGCGTTGCGGCCTGGGCTCCGCGCCTGTAAAAGCGTTCAAACCTGATTCTGAGCCGATGGCACTAGCCACGGGCCTGCAAAAGCCACGTTTTACGCTATTGGGCCCCGACGCCAGCGAGCAGGGCTCAATTGGCGCGAGCGCGGAGCCTAGCTTGATTCAATCAATCGGATCAGCGTTTCGCGGACCTGTTGAGGATTTGCATTAGGGTTTTTCTTTTTTGCCTGACCAATCAACGATCCGATCGCTTGTTTTTTGCCGGCTCGAAAATCTTCGACCGTCTGCGGGTTGGCGTCGAGCAATTCACGACACAATGCGTCGAGTTCGCCACTATCGACCGATTCGATTCCCAACGCCTTGATGGCGTTTTCCACTGAAGCGTCGTTTTCGAGCAGGTGCGCAAAAACGTCGCGGGCACGCGTGTTATCAAGTTGCCCGGCAGAGACGCGTTTCAACAGCTCGCCCAGTTTTTCAGCCGACACGGGGAAATGCCCGATGCCAATCTGGCGCTCATTCATTGTGCGAAGCACATCCTGTTGGATCCAGGAACTTGCCCGTTTGCCATCGCCCGACCCCACGGCGACGCTTTCGTAGTAATCGATCACGCCGGGACCCTGGTTGACGATGACTTCCGCGTCGTAAGCCTTGATGCCGTATTGGCCCTGGAAGCGTTCGCGGATCTCGGCGGGAAGTTCCCCGAGCGCGGCGCGGGCGGCCTCGACACGGTCGACCGGCAGCCGGACCGGCAGCAGATCAGGATCGGGAAAGTATCGGTAGTCGGCTGATTCTTCCTTTTCTCGCTGCAGGAACGTTTTACCT
>JAHELS010000192.1:10106-11678 GCA_024644085.1 Rhodopirellula sp. | reverse complement strand
GGAATTCTCCGCGAGTTACGATGACCATTGCCCATCGCGCAGCAGTACTCAACTGAGCGACTCGAAACATGGCCCCAATTGATTCACACCCATGCCGCGCAGTCCCGTCAAACGACCTTCACCCGATCTTGATCTCAGCGGGACGCTGCGCAACGCCGATCAGCTGCCGAAAGAATTGACCAGCAAGGCATTATTTGGGAACGACCTCCCGCTGGAAATCGAGATTGGATCGGGTAAAGGGCTGTTTCTTGCGACGGCTTCGGCCGCGAATCCTGCCCACAACTTCCTGGGAATCGAGATCATCGCCAAGTACGCGACGCATGCGGCGGGACGGGTCGCGCGAGCCAACGCCAACAACGCAATGGTCATCAGCGGGAATGCCGAACCGATCTTCGAGCTGCGGATTGCCGCTGAAAGCCTCGAAGCGGTACACGTTTATTTCCCAGATCCGTGGTGGAAAAAGCGGCATCGCAAGCGTCGCGTGTTGAACGAACGAAGCATTCCCAACTACGCTCGCGCGCTCCGCGAAGGCGGACGCCTCCATTTTTGGACCGATGTCCTTGGCTACTTTGACGAGACGGTCGAGATGATCGCCGCGATTGCTCCCGAACTCGGTGTGCCCATTCCGGAAGAGGAGGTTCAAGCGAGCCACGACCTTGATTATCGGACACACTTCGAACGGCGTAGCCGCCAACATCAGATTCCCATTTACCGCGTGCGGTATGAAAAGAGCCAGGACCGCGCTGCAACGATCCGCCGGAGAGAATCTGAACACACCGAAGGCTATTGATGCCAACTCGGCCCGAAGCCGGTGAGTTGTTGGTCTCGCGGCGTCCCGCCCGCGTTAACGTCGGTTTCCATTTCCGGAGAGACATTTTCGATTTCCGGCGTGCCCACGGTGGGGACGGCATGCGACGTGTCCTGAACCGCTGATGGATCGAAAGGACCTGACGACACCGGTGCCGGGGCGGTCGTCGCCTCGGGTTTGTGGCGAGGCCGCAGAAACCGTCCCGCCTGGTAGGCGTCATTGACCGCGCCTGCTGCCCAGGGACCTTCGGCCAGCTGCACATGGTTGTAGGCCAACAACGAACCCTTTTGCTGATGGAAATCGCGGATCGCGAGGTTGTAGTTTGCAAGCGATCGATAGAACTCGGTTTCGCTGATCACCGCCTGACGCTGGGCCTGTAGAAGAAAATTGATGTTGTCCTTATTTGCAAGAAATCGGTCTTCCAGGACTTCGACTTGGTGCTGGTCGGCCTGCAGTCGGTTGAAATTGGTCTCGAGCAATTGATGCGTCAGCGCGATTTGCCGGGCCGCGTCGGATAGGTCGTGGCTGACCCGCAATTCAGTTTCGGCGAGCAGCGCCCGCTCGCGCTTGACATTCAACTTGGCGTGGGCGATCGCGACTCCGGCGGCGCGGAATCCGACCGGAAAGTTCATTTCAATCCCTGCCTGGCCTTCCTGGTAATCGCCGCCGGTGATTTCCGCGTACAGGTTGTCCAGGCTGCCGGCACCGGTGTTTCCGATCAAATTATTACCAAGCCCAACCCAGCGGTATTGTGCAAGAAAATC
>JAHELS010000192.1:0-10096 GCA_024644085.1 Rhodopirellula sp. | reverse complement strand
GCGTGGGCAATCGCGACTCCGGCCGCACGTAAACCGATCGGCAGATTGAACTCGATCCCGGCCTGGCCTTCCTGGAAATCGCCGCTGGCGATCGTGCCGTACAAATTATCGCGCCCGCCCGTGGTATCACCGAACAGATGGTCGCCGAGTCCCCGCCAGCGATAGAGTGCAAGAAAATCGAGACGCGGTCGCAGGTTCAACTTGGCGGCAACAAGTTCCATTTCGCGGCGTTTGACCGACATCTTTTGGCGGCGCACTTCGACGCGCCGCTCAAGTGATTGACCCAGCGCGCTGTCCCAATCAAAGATAATTCGGGCATCGGTCGGCTCGGTCGTCGGACGTATTAGCCGTCCGTCTGTCGCCGGCATGCCGACGAGGTACCGAAGACGTTGTTCGACAGCGTACAAGCCAATCGTTCCTCCAAGTGCCGCTTCGACCTGGGCCTGGAACTGGTAGTATTGCGATCGTGCCTGGGCTTCTTCATCGGGTCGGCCCGACCCGACTTCGACCCGTGCTTTCTGGTATTGAAAGGTTTGCAGTGCGGCAGCGCGGCCTTTCAATGTCGTATCGAGAATTCGGTAAGCGGTGGTCAGGTCCCAATAGACCTGTTCGACGTCGGCCACCAATTGCACGATTGCCGCCTCGAAATCAGCGAGGGCAACGTCCTCGTTGATTCTGGCGATCAGCACTCCGTTGTACTGGCCCGGAATCGTCGATGGTCCGGCAATGCGGTTGTAAGTGACTCCCGCCCCCTGTAACAACGGCTGACGCCATTCCGCCTCGAGGTAACCGGCAAAGTCGCTTGTAAAGGGTTGGCGGCTGACCGACTCATCCTTAACCTTGGTGTAGTTGACGATGTGGCGCAAAGCAAAACGTGACCCCAGCGCGGTTTGTTTGTTAATCTCACCGGAAAAAGTCGCAAGTCTTCGGTCGGTAAGATTATTGAAGATGACTTCGCCACCCGGCCCTAACACTTGATTCGCGTTAAATGGCTGATCGACCTTGTTCCAAAACAATTGCTGTGTGTACTGCGCATCAAACGCCGCCAGTGCGGCTTCGGTTCCGAGTTGCGGACTGGCCGCGGTCAATCCCGGGTCGTAAATCGTAGCGGTGGCTTGGGGCGCGGTGACGACCGTTCCGCCAATCGAACGCAGCACCGGGCTTTGCGCCACGGCAAGGTGAACAGCCTCTTCGAGGGTCATGTCAAACGCCGGGATCTGTGCGGGGTCCTCCAGCGTCAGGGGCGCGATCGTTTGCTGGGCGGTCAACGATTGCGGCGGAACGTTGCACTGGGCAACCTCCGGATACTCGATATTCAGGCTGTAATTGTCATGATAGGAAAGCTCATTCTTGGGGGTGCTCTTGGTTCTCTTATGGAACATCCCGCAGCCTGTCGGGCTGATACCAATGATGGCTGCCAGGGCGCAGGTCAAGATTCTGGTCGCGCGACGACCCGACTGAACAATTCGCAATGACTTGGAATGACGCATGTCGCGCGCTGGCACCGTTGGAGCATCGGAAGACTTCCGCTGGATCAGACAACCTGAGCCATTGCAACGTGAGGAAGCGTTACGAGCCCTATCGGTCGAATCGAGAACGCCGCTGGAATAACCGGACTTGAAAACCAACCCTTAGATTCGGGTGAAGCGGTACAGCCCGCAGAGTCGAGGGAGACTTTGACGGTTAAGGAAGCTTTGCGCGAGACCGCACATGGCCCGCTTTATCCGTGGCCCCGCGACGCCGCTCGCGGGAACTGCTTATCTCTTCCCTCCGTGGCCCCGCGCGTGAAAGTGGCCCCGCGACGCCGCTCGCGGGAACTGCTTATCTTTTCCCTCGTGGCCCCGCGACGCCGCTCGCGGGAACTGCTTAACTTTTCCCTCGTGGCCCCGCGACGCCGCTCGCGGGAGATCCTTCCCTACGTGAGACTCTTCCCAAATGCGGGAAACCGCCTGTTCAAGGTCGCCACGGCGCAGGCCCATCGGGTTTCGCCCGCAAGAATTTCGCATCCACTTCACCGTACCAATCATGCAGCTGTGACGTCATCGTCTCGACGAGTTCTCGATGGCGGTCGGCCACGTCGCGTGTCTCGCCGATGTCTTCCTTCAGGTTAAAAAGATGTCGCCGGCCATCCTCGAGCCGCTCAATCAGCTTCCATTGGCCGCTGCGGATCGCACCTCCGGGAAAACCTCCCTGGTTGCTGTAGTGCGGATAATGCCAAAACAGCGACTTGCGTGCGAGTTCGGATTTACCGCCCAGCAGCGGCACCAGGCTTTTCCCGTCGACGGTCTGGTCGTTCGCGATTTCGACTCCGGTCAATTCGGCGATGGTCGGGTAAAAGTCGATGCTCATCACCGGTACATCGCATATGGTTCCGGGATTCGTTGTTCCGGGCGCCCGAATCAGAAATGCTTCTCGAATGCCGCCTTCATAAAGCCAGCCCTTTCCTCCGCGAAGAGGAAGGTTGCTCGTCGGTGAGCCCTCACTGGTGGAAAGCCCGCCATTGTCGCTGGTGAAGCAGACGATCGTTTCATTTGTCAAACCGAGTTCATCGAGGGTCGACAGCACACGGCCCACCGCCGTATCCATTGACTCAACCATCGCGGCGTAAGTTGCGTGTGCCTGCAGTTGTCGGACGCGCCGCGGTTGCTTTGCGCCGTCCCATACCTGTTCCTCGTCTCCGAATGCCTGTTGTTGGTCGAGACCGAGTCGCTCCGCCTTGGCCTGATACTTCTCGACCAATTCCTTTGGCGCCATCAACGGCGTGTGAACCGTGTAGAAGGAAAGGTACGCCAGGAACGGTTGGTCTTTGTGATCGCGAATGAATTTGACCGTTTCCTCCGCCAGCCGCGCGGTCAAATGTTCGCCTTTGGGTCCATCATCGAGCCGAGGATTCGCGTAGGGCGAAAAGTATTTGCCCGCTTTGAAAGGTCCACCTGCGACGTGCCCACCTTTGTTGACGTCGAATCCCTGTCGCGTCGGCCAGAATTCTTCGTTCGGCCCGAGGTGCCACTTACCGGCGAAGAAAGTCGCATACCCAGCCGACTTCAACAATTCTGCGAGGGTGATTTCTTCCAGGGGCATTCGATCGTTCAACACGGCCGGCAAGAAACGTCCACTCCGCTTTCCAGCAAAGAAGTTGGTGGCATCAACGCGGCTGGGGTATCTACCGGTCATGATGCTGTACCGCGTCGGCGAGCACACCGGATTCGCGGCGTAGCCATCGGTAAATCGCATTCCCGTCGCCGCGAGCCGATCGACGTGGGGTGTTTCGTAGAACGTTTCCGGGTTGTTCGCCCCGATATCCATGTACCCCAGATCGTCGACGAGAATAAAAACGACGTTGGGTCGATCCGCGACCGACATCGATGCGAACAGCACCGATACCGCGGCGACCAGAATGAATCGGGACATTGAAAACCTCTACGTAAAGTGGGCACCGAACGAGTTGCCGGCAAGTCTGGTCCGTCGGCAGGCCCCAGTCAACGATCCCGGCCTGACATCAACGTCGGCTCAGTAGCTACGATGGAATCATGACTTACCGGGAATCTTTCATGCTGCGTCACATTTTTTCGATTTGCGCCGCGTTTACGCTCGCCAATATTACTCTCTCACCTTATGTCTGGTCGGACGAAACTGGCGGAGTCTTTGACGACAAGGCTCTCGAGTCGCTGATCGCCAAGGTAAGGCCGTCGCTTGCCACGATCAAAGTGAGTGGCCGGGACGGAGACCAAATCCAGATGGGCACCGGATTCGTGATCGATCCGAGCGGATTGATTGCGACGAATCTTCACGTCATTGGCGAAGGCCGTCCGTTCACCGTTGAAATGGCTTCGGGTCGAAGACTCGAGGTCGTCTCGCTGCAGGCCTCGGATCGGTCGACTGATTTGGCGATTGTGCAAGTTGACGTGGATGACGAGCCACTTTCGGCATTGAAGCTTTCCGATGCCGATTCTCCCGCGCAGGGTGCCCGTGTATTGGCGTTCGGTAACCCGTTGGGACTGCGCAACAGCGTTGTGTCGGGGATCATCTCGGCGGTGCGTGAGGTCGAGGGTCAATCGATGATCCAACTCGCGATGCCTGTTGAAAGCGGTAACAGCGGCGGGCCGGTTGTCGATGCCGGCGGCAATGTGATTGGGATTGTCAACATGAAATCGGCCGTCCACGACAATCTCGGCTTCGCGATCCCGATTCGACGGCTAGCGACGCTCCGCGAAAAACCGAACCCCATCACCATGCAGCGGTGGGTGGTGTTGGGAAAAATCAATGAACAAGAGTGGACACCACTGCTGGGTGCAAGCTGGCAACAACGCGGAGGGTTGATCACGGCGAGAGGAATCGGCGAAGGCTTTGGTGGTCGTTCACTCTGTTTGTCACGCGAGGTGGCGACCGAGGCACCGATGGAGATCGCTGTCCAGGTCCGATTGGACGATGAATCGGGTGCCGCCGGGCTCGCCTTTCGCGCCGACGGTGAACATCGCCACTACGGGTTCTATCCCAGCAATGGTCGCTTGCGGCTGACCTGTTTCAAAGGACCCTCGGTCTATTCCTGGCAGGTGCTCGAAGAGGTCGAGTCGGAACATTATCTACCCAATCATTGGAACCGGCTTCGCGTCCGCATCCTGCCGGATCGCTTCCAATGCTTCGTCAACGGCCATCTGGTCATTGAATCGAATGACAAACAGCTGACGTCGGGGAGTTTTGGATTGGTCAAGTTTCGTAATACCAATCCCGATTTCAAGGATTTTCAATTCGGAAAGGAGTTGGTCCCCGAAAAGCTGACGGACGTTACCGAAAAACTGTTGGCGGAATTGCTCGATCATCCCGCGACGCTCGACTCGGTCGACAACAGCACGTTGGCGGAGCTTGGTAAATCCGGAGACGCGGTTTCGCGCGAGCTGGCACGCCGCGCGATGGCGTTGGAGGAGCAGGCGAATCTGGTCCGGCGATTGGCAGCTGACGTTCAACTTGCACCGACGCTCCAGGCGTTGTCCGAGCTGATCCACGCGGACGTGGTCACAGAAGACGCGAAAACAGGGGACGACGATGATCAACTGTTACGTGCGATGCTGATGATCGCAAAACTGGACGATCCCGATATCGACGTCGACGCGTACCTACAGCGAATCGACCAGATGGCCGGCGAGATTCGCGACGGATTGGCCAGGAATTCAAATGAACAGACTCGCCGCGATGCGCTGCATCGATATCTCTTCGAGCAGAATGGTTACCATGGCGGTCGGACCGAGTATTACCACGTCGCCAACAGTCACCTCCACCGGGTGATCGATGATCGCGAGGGGCTACCGATCACGCTTTCCATTCTTTATATGGAACTGGGCCGGCGACTCGGGTTGAAAATCGAAGGCGTGGGGCTGCCGGGTCACTTCATCGTCAAGCATGTGATCGGCGACGACGTGCAACTCGTTGACGTATTCGAGCGTGGCAAACTGTTATCGACCGACGACGCCGGACAAATTGTCGCCGCCTACGCTCGGCGCGCGATCACCGAGGACGATCTACGTGGACAAAGTAAGATCGAAATACTCGCACGCGTACTCAAGAACCTGATTGGGATTGCCGGACGAAACGAGGATATCGAATCGATTCACCGGTATTGCGAAGCCCTGGTCGCCATCGATCCCAATTCGGCCGAGTCGCGCATGATGCGTTCGCAGGCCCGAGCGATGACCAATCGCCGCACCGGAGCAATCGAGGATCTCGATTGGTTGATCGAAAACGATCCGGCCGGGTTCAACCACAATCAAGCCGTGCAGATGCGTCAGGCATTGATCGAGCGTGGGATGGGAACCAAGATCGAGACGACGGAGTGACCCCTTTCATGCGAGTCGGCATGATCGGACTCGACACATCGCATGTGATCGAATTCAACAGAATCTTCGGCAACATCGAAGCCAATCCGGAACTCGCAGAAACGAAGATTGTCGCCGGATTCCCCGGCAGAAGTGACTTGCCAATCAGCCGCGAGCGCGTGGCGGGCTTTACCCGTGAACTCGCCGCGGCTGGATTGGAGATCGTTGACAGCGTCCACGATCTGCTGGAGCGAGTTGACGCGGTGATGCTGACCAGTGTCGACGGCGGCGTTCATTTGGAACAGGCGCGCCCCGTTTTGGAGGCGGGCAAGCGATTGTTCATCGACAAGCCGCTTGCGCACCGAGCCAGTGACGCCCGGGAAATCATGCGGCTTTCGGAATTGCACGGTACGCCCTGTTTTTCATCCTCCTGTGTCCGCTTCAGTCCACAGTTGATTGAGCTTGAGGATTCACGTGAAGTTGGCGATGTGACGGGTGCCGCAACCTGGGGAACCTGCCATGAACAGCCGGGCGTGCCCGATCTCTTTTTTTACGGGATTCACGGGATCGAGGCACTGTTCGCCGTGATGGGACAAGGATGTGAATCGGTTCAGCGAATTCACCACCGTGGCGTTGACCTGGTCATTGGCACCTGGAGCGAAGGCCGGCTCGGTGTCTACCGCGGGCTTCGTCGCGACGATTCACTGTTCGGTGCGACGATTTTTGGCAGCAAGCAAATCGCACACATCGATCTCGGTATCCCATACCGCGAACTCTGCATCGAAATCGCAAGGTTTTTTCGCTCGGGGGTGCCACCCGTCCGACTTGAAGAATCGATCGAGATTCTTGCCTTCATGGAGGCGGCGAACGAAAGTTGGCGGCAAGGCGGAGCGGTGGTGCGGATCTAGTTAGACTTTCAATTCAATTCTCACCCGTCGAGGTGAGTTCACGTTTCGGCCCGATACTTGAATGCGCCCCTCACAAGAAGACACAAGATGCTGAGATTCCTGATTGCGTTACCAGTCGTCTTCATTGCATCCACGGTTGACGCCGGCAAACCGAATGTTGTGTTCTTTTTAGTAGATGACCTCGGATGGGCCGACGTAGCCTGCTTTGGGAGCGAGTTCCACGAGACGCCCAACATCGACGCTTTGGCTGACAGCGGGATGCGGTTCACGCAAGCTTACGCCGCGTGTCCGGTTTGTTCGCCCACTCGCGCGAGCATCCTGACCGGACGGCATCCGGTGCGAGTCGACATCACCGACTGGATTCCCGGACGCCGCATCGACGACAAAAAGAATCCTAGGTTCCAGCACATCGACGACCGCGACAACCTTGCACTGGGCGAAACCACTCTCGCCGAATACCTGAAACAACATGGTAGCTACCAAACATTTTTTCTCGGCAAGTGGCACCTTGGCGACGAAGGTCATTGGCCGACCGACCAGGGTTTTGACGTCAACATCGGTGGCTGCAAGAACGGCTCACCCCCGGGCGGCTACTACGCGCCATGGACCAACCCGAATTTGAAAGCGAAAGAAAAGGATGAATACCTGACCGCGCGACTGACTGACGAAGCGGTCTCACTGATCGAAACGGCCGACCGCGACCGACCCTACTTGTTGTACTTCAGCTACTACAACGTCCACACCCCGATCCAGCCCGACAAACGCACGATCGATCATTTCACTACGATCGCGGCAAAGCGGTTCGCAACACCCACCCCGACGATCCTCGAACACGACGCGGTCAGCCGCGGGCGACAGGACAATCCGGAGTACGCGTCGATGGTCCGCGCGGTCGACATCAGCGTCGGACGCGTGCTCGAGGCAATCGAGCAATCGGGACAGGCCGAGAACACGATCGTCTTTTTCTTTTCTGATAATGGAGGACTCTGCACGCTGCCCCCCGGTCGCAGAAGCGGCGGTGGGCCAACGTGCAATCTGCCATTGCGCAGCGGCAAGGGCTGGCTTTACGAAGGAGGAATTCGCGAACCAATGATCGTTCGTGCCCCAGGCGTGACCCGTCCGGGTTCTCTCTGCACGGCGCCGGTGATCAGCACCGATTTCTTCCCGACGATCCTTGATCTGGCGGGACTTCCTTTGGCTCCGAATTTGCACGCCGATGGTATCAGCCTGTTGCCGCATCTGCGTGGCGATGAATCTGCCTCACGAACACTCTATTGGCATTACCCGCACTATCACGGATCCGATTGGAAACCCGGGGCCGCAATTCGCGATGGCGACTGGAAGCTGATTGAGTTCTACGAAACGGACCAAGCCGAACTCTACAACTTGGCGGACGATCCCGGCGAACTGCGCGAGGTCTCCGAAACCCACACTGGCATTCGTGATCAGCTGCGATCAAAACTGCGAAAATGGCAGGACGAGATGAAAGCCAAAATGCCGATCGAGATCGCCGCATCCAGATAATCGCGGTTAAGAGCTAGCAAATTCGTTTGATGGTTGCCGCGCTGTCGAGACGATCGAATCTCGCTAGACTGCGGCGATGGAAGTTCTATCTTTGCAATCGGGAAGCAGTGGCAATGCGACTTACGTCGAGTCTCAAGGCGTCCGATTGCTATTCGACGCCGGCATCAGCGGTCGCCAGGCGGAACGGCGCCTGGCCGAGCAAGGCAAGAATATACGGGATGTCGATGCGTTGATCATTTCGCACGATCATCGTGACCACACCTGTGCGATGGGAATCTATCAACGAAAGTTTGGCATCCCGGTATTTGTGACGCGGCATACTTATCACACCACTCGCCGCCGTATGAACTTGGGCTGCATCAACGACGTCTGTCATTTCACGGCTGGCGAAACGCTGACCTTTGAACATGTGACCGTGGAAACCATTCCGACACCGCACGACGCCGCCGATGGTGTAGCATTCGTGGTCGACGATGCCCATCATCGGCTGGGAATCCTGACCGACCTCGGTCACGTCTTTGATGAACTGGAAAATGCAGTCACGACGCTCGACGCCATGCTGATCGAAAGCAACTACGACGAATCGATGCTTCGCAGGGGTCCCTACCCACAGTTCTTGAAGAAACGAATCAGCAGTCCGCGAGGCCACCTGTCCAATATCGAGTCCGCTCACTTGCTCCAGCGAGCAGCCACGACCCGGCTGCAGTGGGCATGTTTAGCGCACTTGTCGGAAGAAAACAACGACCCGAGTCTTGCGATCCGAACGCATCGCGAGGTGCTCGGCGCCGAACTGCCGCTTGTTTGCGCCAATCGCCGAACAGCAACCGGCGTGCTACACGTCGCTGATCACGTCGACGCGGCCGGTGCGGATCTTCCGGAAGACAAGCAAGAAACCTTCGGTTTCCGATGATTGCTCAGCGGCGGTTCAGCGCCGGTTCAGGGGCCTTCGTCCCTGAGATCGATCGCCAAAGCTTTTTTCGATGCCCTGGCGGCTTCCTCGAGGTGTCTTCGCACGATTGAATCGACATCGGCATTGATTTCCGCCGGCGCGACTTGCGGATCGAGCGAGACATTGATTGAGACCGACCAGGGATCATCGATCGCTCGCCCAATCTGGCTGCACAACCAGACATAGGCATCGCGGACCGGATCGATCGACTCAACGATCTCAGCGGCAATCATGTGCGACAAATGGTTGTAGATGTTGCCGACATGACACGCCTTGTTTTTGCCCGCCGCCGCCTCGTTGCTGGTCGGTCGACAAAGTGAAATCAATCCATTGACCGCGTTGCCACGTCCGACTTCGCCGCCGTCGCCGCTCTCGGCGGAAGTGCCGAGCACGGTCAGGTACATGCCGGTCTGGCCGAGTGCGGGATCGTCGAGCATGTTGATGTCGACCTGGACATCCTCGATATGTTCAATTCTTTGACGGACATGCTCGGTCACGTCGCCGCGAATGGCGTCTTTCTGTTCAAAGTAATCCGCTTCCGTTGAAACAAATCGATCGACAAAGGCGATGGCAATCGTGAGCCGCATTTGTTTTCCCCGCCGAACGGCCATCACTTTCACGTCCTCGCCGGCGACCGGGAACCGCTGTTTGAAGTCGCCGCTGTTGATGTAACGCTCGACCTCGAGCACCGTCGCTTCCGTTTCGCTAAGAGGCGCAAATCCCACGGCTGCCGAGGTGTCGTTAGCCACTGGGACACCGCGATCAAAGATTCCCGCCAACTCGACAGATCCAGGCTTGATTTCGCTGCGGAAATCGATGTGGCTCTTCTCATCGACGAATCGCAAGCTGTCGCGAAACCAGTGCCGCACGGCAGCTTCGACAATTTCATCGACCGGAACGCGAAC
>JAHELS010000191.1 GCA_024644085.1 Rhodopirellula sp. | reverse complement strand
GGTCAAATCGACCTGCTTCACCGCGGCGGCACCGGTAAGAACCGGAACGCCTTCATTGGGGCGTATAGCCTCGAGCTGATACTCGAAAGACGCTTCGTACTCAGCTGGCTCGGCGTCATTACCGGAGCCTGTTTCGGTGATCGGAATGCTGATCACATAGGTCAGCCCCGCACCCTCCACGTCGGCTTTGGTCAAACGCAATCCCTCTCCTTCGAATTGGGTCAGAACCGCCGGAGCTTTTAACAGCAGGAATCGGTCGCCCGGTCGCCCTGACATCGTGATTGTACCGGTTGCGTTCAAGCGGGAGTCTTTTCTTGAAATCTCCCATGCCTGTTTGATCGAATCGGCTGCCTCGAAATCACTGGGTGCTGCAGCGATCGACGATGAGCATGTGGAAGAAAGGACCATTGCGATCAGCGCGATCGTGGCCGTCACCGTCCGAGGGTTTTCGCCCGGCCCCGAATTGGCCGCTTGCTTTTTCGCTTTGCGCTGCTTGCGAACCTCACGCAGCCATCGACCGGTGCGGCGTATGAATTGCCACGCTGGACGAAGGAATATCATGACCGTGATGGCGAGGGCCAGCAGCCCAAAGAACCACGGTGCTCCGCCTCCTTGCATCAACACGCCAAGGGCAAGCAGGAAAATCCCGCCAACACGAATCAGCATCCGGATCTCCACGTCGTCTTTGAAGAAGGACCAAACGATGGCAGAGATGCCGCCGAGAAAAAGAAACACGCCGAACCAGGAGATATCGACGCGCCACAACGGCAGGTTTTTCACTTCGAGCTGAACCGTTTCGCCGGCCGACAGAATCGGCAGACTCAATTCCAGCGGCATCGGCGATCCGACTTGCGATGCCGCGGTCCCAGAGGTTGAAATGGAAACGGCAATGGCAATGCCCAGACTGACCAAACCCAACCCATTGAACCACACGGATCGGGTCTTTCGACTCGCCCAGAACCCCAGGACGGTAAACAGACCGATCACGAACAAAGAAGCGATCCCACGTTTCGCAACCCGGTCAAACCCGGAAGGTCGAGTGACGGGGACGGGGGGAGCGACCGTGCCGCCATTGGGAACGAGCATTCGTTTTTCATCTCCCGTCACGCTCCATTTGGTTTTGAGCACCGGCGCATAAACGATAGGCAACGCAAGTTCGGGATTCGATTCGTCGACGGCCGGTTTGCCCAATCGCAAGTTGACTTCGATCGGAATGTTCGGATCGATGCCACCGGGCAACGGAATCAAGGTGGCGTCATCCGCTTGTCGCGCGGTGACAACCTCGCCATTGACCGATACTTTCCAAAGACGCACCGGTTCACCCGGTAACTGCACGCGGAGCGTGCGTCTTCCCCGCGACTTGACGTAATACAGGACGTCGGTCACCAATTCGCCGTCCTGTGAGACACGGCTGTTCGCTTCCGAGAATTCAACCACTTGTGTGACCGTGGTGCCCGGCTCGAACCATTTCACGTTCAACTCGAGCCCGAACGGGCGCTCGGTGTACTGCCATGTCCCCAACGGCGGCGCCGTGCTGAGTAAGCGGAACTCTGCAGGCAGTTCGAGCGGATCGAGTTCCAGCATGTCTTCGGAAATCTCGGCGGTACTGATCTCGACCTGCATCGGGCTGACGACCTGGATGTAACCACGCTCGCCCTGCACGCCGACGGGTGCGATTTGTCCGGCTTGGAAGCTGCCATTGGTTTTGTCCGGCTTTTCCTCGAACGTCACCAATAACGTGTACGGTCCCATCACCGGTTGATGGAGCGACACGATCAGCGTGTCGTCCTCTCGTCGCCAGGTGCGGACATCCTGGCCGTCGACCATCACGTTTCCGAGAGATGCGGGAACAGCGATTCTCCATTCCGCAACGGGAGCCCCGGTGACGAAATAATTGATCAGCGCGCTACCGTAAACGGTCTCCTGGCTCAGAGAATAAAGATGAAACACATCCGACTGAACGCTTCGTTGAAGCAATTCGATTTGCATCGTTGCTGACCACTCAGGTTCGCGAATGCGAAAAGCATGCTGAAGACCTGGGGTAGGTTTCGGAAAGTAAGAAAGCGGTTTGTCAACGAGCAGGTCGGTTTCTTCGACCGCGATGCGAAACCCGGCCGCGCCGACAATACCAATGTCTCCACGCACCGTTTTCGCCTGCGGATATTCGATACGCGGCAAGACCCACGCCTCCGCGGCGGCGGCCTCGCTTTTTTCCAAGTGCAGCATGACCAGTTGACGTCCCGAAACATCCTCGCCAAAGATGACTTTCAAGTTACGCAGACCACCGGTGACTTCGGATGCAGAAACGTAGTCCGCCACGGTGGCGCCGGTAACCGCGACAACTGAATAGTCCGCGGGAATACTGAAATCCCATTCACGAATCGGCGCTTGCCGAATGTCCAATTCCACGTCAGCCGTGATCACTCGATCGGCTTCTGCGACCTGATAAACCACCAGTTGGGATACGTTGACCTCAGATTGGATGCGGTCCGCGGCGATCGCAAAATCATGCTCGGCAGCCGGGAAACGGTAAACAAAAACCTGGCGCGCCTCGGTCGCCTCGCCGGGGAATTGCTCGGGCGCCAATTGCGTCAACCCGCTCAACCCCGTCGGTTCCAATCGTACCGATCCCGAGTTGGTCAGTCGCAAGAAACCCGAATGACGGATCGCACCAAGGGGATTCAATCGTAATCCCTCAACTCGCACCGGGAATGCATCGAGCGGTGTTTGGCTGCGGACGTTGACCTGGCTCGAACCGGTAATGGGCTGGCTGAGCGTGATCTCCAATTCGCGATCCTCGCCTTTGCTGGCCACTTTCCAGCCGACGATGTTGCTGCCCTGGACGTCGAGAATCTCTCCGGGGCCACGCAATCGAATGCTCAACGATTTCAATTCACCCTGCAAAACCTTGTAATCGATCTGGTGATCCTGTCGAAGCAGACCAGCGCCGACCCGTGCCTCAACTCGGCCGGTGGTTGTGAAAAAGAGTTTTCCTTCGCCAGCTTCTCTGGCCGCTTTCCATTGCAATCGCGCACGACCCGAGGCCGGCAGAAATCCCACCCACGAGTCATCGCTGCGCACCGGCACGACCGACTGCTGATCACGATGAAATTCGAGTTCCGGATCGAGCCCGTTCAATGTGACGGGAACGACCGCTCCGGCCGCGACGGTGAAGTCCAGGCCGAGCCCATTGGCTTCGGGGATCGACAGCGTGGCGACAAAATCGAGTGCGATCGGATAAGTGCCCGCCTTTGCGAACACAAGTTCGTAGACCGGCCGCTCATTCTGATTGGAAAGCCGCAGACGATAATTGGGATCATCCGGTATTTTGCTGACAGCCGCATTACCGGAAAGGATCGAGATGGTCGCCTCGTCCTCGCTCACAATCGCCGTGCCGCGGAATTCAAATCCCATCGACTTGCCGGTGGCGTGCAAATCACCCTTGAGCGACGTCTCGATCAACTCCACCGGCGCCGGTGCAACGCCGCTGCGATTCAACGAGAGCTTGATCTGACCGCCGGTCGCACTCTGGAATCGGTCGCCGCCCCCTGCAGCTTCGAGCGGAGCAAATCCAGTGGCCTCTGTGACGGATCCCTCCACTTGAGCAGCGTATTGGACATTGACGATGGAACTAAACCCGACCGATTCTCCGGGCGTGAGATGCGTCAGTTCGATTGCTGTGGGTAGCTTGAATTCAGGCGAACGAATGAGAACGATGGGCTTCGACTGAGTGACCTCTTTTTTCAGATGAAGATCAAGGAACCGTTCACTGCCAACTTGTCGTACGGACCACGACTGAAGATTCTCGTCCTTGACCTCGGTCACTTCACCTGCGCCGCTGAGCCCCAGGCTCAAGATCCTTTCATTTCCCTGGATCACTTTGATCGTCAACTCAATGACCTGTTCGACGCGGTTGGGGCCAACGTTGGCGGTCGCGTCGGCTGTGGCGCTGAAGAACAATGGTGGCTCAGGCAATTGTCCGCGTGCTTCGACAATGATCGTGCCTCTGCCATCACCGCCAATCGTGCTGTTGATACTCGCCTGGCCAGAGGATTCCTGTCCAAGACAATACAGGTTCAACAGACTCGACAATGCGATCAAAACGAGCAGTGGCGAAAAAGTTTTTCTCGATATCGGCATGGTTGCTGGTCTCATGAGGGGTTGCTCCGTACGCGGACCTGGCTCGATCGGCCATGTCGCTTGTGGTCATTCAAATCGAGTTCAATCATGGTTCTGCGTTGCTGTTCATTGTCCGCTTAACTGTCGAGCCTGCGAAATCATCTGCTGGAGCTGTGCGACCCGATCCTTGCTGCGTTCGACTTCGGGCAAGCCAGAGATCAATCGGGACAACGCTTTGAAGTCAACCGATTCGCCCAAGGGCTCACCTCGCAGTTTTGCAGCCAGCAAGGCAGCCGAGGCAGCAACTCGCAATGAGGGTGCAGCCTGGTCGAGCCGCGGCGCATCTGGTTCGTAAGGAATGGGCCAACAGTGTTCGACCATTTGTCCCGTGGACAGATCGCGGAATCGAACCGACACCGACCCGACATCACCTTCGCCGTTGGGTTTTGCTTCGAATTGATACACGGCCACGCCAGCCTCCGCGGCTGCCATCTCGGCGGCATCGACTTTGTCGTTGCGGAAGTCTTCTTTGTTGAGGCGGTGCTTTTCGAATCCGAGCAATTTGTAGCGTCCGACCCGCTTGGGATTGAACTCGATCTGGACCTTGACGTTCTTTGCCGAAGGCCGCAGGGCACCGGCAATCTGGCGCGCGAATCCGTCATCAGCCGCTTCGAGCGAATCGAGCAGGTAATACCGTCCGTCGCCCTTGCGGGTCAGGGCTTCGAGAATTTCGTCGTTGAGCCCCTCGGCGCTGATCCCGGCTGCATCAAAGGCGATTCCCGCACCGCGCATGGAAGTGATCATGCGCGACAAGCTTTCGGGCTCGGCATCGCCAAGATTGACCGCGCCGTCAGTCAACAGAATGATGCGGTTCTGGGCATTCTCGACCCGATGCTCCAACGCTTTCTCGAAGGCCAATTTCAACGCGGCCTCGATATTGGTGCCGCCTTCGCTGGGCAGGTTGTCGACAATTTCCACTAACTGATTCGATTGGGATCCGCTGACCTTGTCGGCCAGGAGTCGTGGCTGCCGCGCGAAGCTGATCAAGGTGACTTGATCGATTGGGGTCAATTGCTCTGCGAGCAACGCGAAGGCGCGTCGCAAAGTTTGCCTTCGGTCGATCCGCTCCATCGAACCGGAGTTGTCGACAAGCAGCGTCAACCGAAGCGGAGTCGTACTCGCGCGTCCTGCGGCGGCGGTGCGCATTGAGACGCGCAACAGGTTTCGCTGTTGCAGGAAAGGATGAACCGACTGTTCCACACGGCAAGCAACTTTCTCGCTTCGCCGCGGCATCGGGTCGCCGTAGTCGAACGCATTAACGAATTCTTCGATGCGGACCTTCGCGGCATCCGGCCATGAACCGCTCGCCAACGCCGCCTGGGCGAGCTTGAAGGAAACGTCGCTGACGTGCAGCGAGAATGTTGAAAACGCCTCTTCGGCTGCCGTCTTTTCATCGAGTCCCGCAGGCACCTCCGCTTTTTCGACGGGTGCTCGCGATTTTGACTCGATGCGGCCTTGAATCGAAAACTTTTGGGGCGAGTAATAAAACTCTTGATCCTGCGGATTGGCGGCCGACAGCCCGCGTTGGGTGAACTCTCCGGGGATGGATTTTTGCTTGGAATCAAGCTCTTCCCAGAAGGTCGCAGCGCCCTTGCGATACTGCGAGGGAAGCGATTCGTCAGCGCTCTGATTCGCTCCCGCGGCACCCGCAGGATTGTCCGAAAGCCCTCGATACCTCCAGCCCGCGGATTGCGGCGGTTTTCCGACACTCGGCGGGCTAGCAGGCTGACCGATCTGGGTACCGGTAATCGCCTGGGGAGCCTGACGGCCAAACCGCAAATCTTCACGGAGCTCTTTGTTTTGCGCGCCGCTATCGTCGCCCCCAATCGCGAAATCGGAATCAAGCTTCTCAAGTTCCCCGCGCGTCGACAGCTGATCCCGCATCGAACCTGTTTTAGAGTTTGCAACAATCCCCGCTTCTGTGTTCGCAGACTCATAATCTCTCTCACCATCTACTTCCAGGCCGTTGCTGGCCGAAGGGATCGAACTCGATGGAGGTCTTCCACCGCCGCCCATTCCCATTCCGCCGCCGCCCATTCCACCCATTCCGCCGCCGTCTGCACCGCCGAATTGACGTCCCAAGGCTTCTTCAGGCTCCGCCGTTACATCCTCGGGCATCGCAAAATCCCCAAAGCCGTCGATCTGTTCGCCACCGACCGCGCCACCTATTCGCGACGCACGATTTCCAATTCGTTTTCCAAGCGCCGGCAAGGCGGCAACGGATTCTTCTTCAGCATCGCGTTGCTCGCCAGAAACGTCTGACTGTTTTGGTGCTTCGATCGAGTACCGGAGTCTTGTGCCTCCATTGAGGAACGGATCTTGCGGTTGGTTCTGAGCCGATTCTTCAGGACCCGAAGCGGGTGCATCGGAGTCAGACAGCGCGGACGACGGTGGCGACTTTACCGTATCGAGTCGCGACCACAGACTCGACCTCGCCTCGTTCGCTGCTGTGTCTGAGTTGTCATCGCTGTATACCCCGCGATCCGCAGGCGAATCGTCCCAGATCTGTTTGCTCGCTGTAGCCGATGCAATACTTTCGGCCACATCAGGGAACGCCATCTCGCCGGCTGGCGCTGGCGGTGGATCCTGTCCCTCGCCGCTCGAAGAACCGCTTTTCCGTTGCGCGCCGGATTCCGCCGAAGCGGTCGATCGTTGGGAAGAACGCGATTTCGGTTGCACGGGAAAATACTGAACGTCGTCCTGCAAATAGTAAGGACCTGGTAACGCCGTGTTCGTTCCGAGGCTATCTCGGATGTCCGATAGAGCTGACCTGGTGTCGTTCTCAAATTCGGATTCCGAACCGGCGTAGTACTCGCTTTCCTCCTGGACCGCTGCTTCCATCGTTACCGCGCCATCGGACATGAAAACTTCGGCACCCATGCCGTTCTCGAACCTCGGTTCCGTCACATCGTTGGGAGCGGCGCGAGAGGCCACTTCCCGTGCCGTCTGTACCGATGGGATAAGCGTGCCCGCGATGATTCCCGCGACCAGAATCACCGCCGCAATACTGGAAAGGTTTCGCACCATGGCCTTTCGCTTGGATCGGCGCAGTTCATCCGAAGCGAGAACAACTTTTACCTCTGGTTGCTCATCCAGATTGCCGTCGATTGCAGCCAACACTCTGCGGCGCTTCTCGGTGGATAATTTCCAATTTTCATCCGCGGTCGCCGATTCACCCGCGCCGACATTGTGCAGCAGACCGTGCACACTTTGAATCTCCGATTTGAAAGCGGCTAATTCAGGCCGTTCTGCGATCAATCGATTCAATTCATCCCGTTCAAAGTCTGATGCTTCTCCGAGCACCAATGCAACGATACGAACTTCGAGTTCAGGTTCAATTGAGGAATGCGGTTCTTCATTCATGAAAATTCGTCGATTCCGTGTGGACGGAGTTTGCGGGCGAGTTCTTTTAAGATGTGGTGCAGCCGGTAACCGACGTTGCCGATACTGAGGCCGGTCCGTTCGCTGATGTCGCGATACTTGAGGCCTTCGAAGTACTTCAACTGAACCAATTGTCGATCGGTCTTGTCGAGCTCTTCCAGGATTCCTCGCAGCGCTCCGATGGCCTCGATCCGCACCAGCAGTGCCTCGGGCGATTCGTCGACCGCACCGGTGGATTGCATTTCGACTTCGTCACAACGGAGAATCTCTCGCCGGTGATCCCGGATGTAGTTGTAGACGGCGTTTCGTACGCTCCGAAAAAGCCACGCCCTGGGGGAGTCGATGGTGTCCCATTGCGTGGACAGCTTTAGAAAAACTTCTTGCACAATCTCCTCAGCAACCTCGCGGCGACCAACCAGCGAAAATGCGTAGCGCAGCAGAGGCGTCTCCTCGGCATCAAACAAAGTCCGTACCGCGAGCCCACTCACATCCTCGTCACCGGACAGGTTGGCTCGCGGAATCGGTTTCAACATGAACTCTGTTCGCTGCGCCTGGCAGTGATGAATCCCGATGAATTCATCCTCTCACAGGGTAAGACCCGCCAAGGCTTGGTTTCTTAGAGAGAATTCCCGCAATTTTCTCCCCTCCCCCGCTTTCTTTCCCGTCTCACAGCCTAATCGATCCACCGCTGCGGATTGCCCGAGATCAATCGCACCCACGCGATCACTCACAGTCGAGCTCGAATACGGAAGAATCCGCTGATCATCTTGCCCGCCAGCACTACGTTGCAGCCCCAAAGGATGTATTCCAAGCCACCGGGCCACCCAGTTTCGACCACCAGCCACGCGTAAACCAAAAACCGCGGTCGAAACAGCCACGAATAGGGTACCTCGAGTGCGTTTCGCACCATCGCGAACGTGATCACCGACGTGTACAGAAAAATATAGAAACCGCCCGCCGAAGCGCTGAGGGTCCCAGCGAACATCAGCGTGACGGTCGTGGCCACGATCACAATCTGGTCCGAGACTGTGTCGGTAAACGATCCGCGAGGAGAATCGGTTCGCTGGAACCGGGCCAAGGGTCCATCCAAACCGTCGAGCAAGACATGCAATCCGAGTGCCGCCAGCGCCGCCGGCTGCGACCAGAAGTAAAGCGGGCAAAATGCCAGCCCCGCGATCAACCCAGCGGAAGTGACATGGTCCGGCGTGATCCGCAAAACGCACAACAAGCCGAGCAGAGGCCGAAACAGATTTTCACGCAGCCGCTGGGTCCAGGCCATCGCGGCGCGCTCGTTGGATGAGTAGCAGTCGGCAACCAAAAGGTGCTCCCGCCGATGCGAGTTTTTCGGTAAGGCCTTCTCGTCTTGAATTGACTTAACTTCAGACGTTGATGGCGGGGAGCCCAGTGGATCAACCCGAACGTGCATCCACCCTGCACTTCCAAGAGCCCGCCTGGGCGAACCGCTGCGCGAAAAAATGCAAAATCAGCGATCCAGTAGTGATTCAGCCTGCTCGCTCCGTCGGGCCACTCGCTGCCGTGAGAGCGCGACATGGGATCCAGTGGTTTTTCGGGCTTGGAAGTACAGGTATATCGTGATTCGCACGATTTCAGTCCTTCCAATCCCGAAGCTTTAGCTTTGACGGAGAACCAGGACGCCCCGCCACCGCGACTGTCGACTCGGGCCGATAGGCGGCGGCTAGAAAGAGACGTCCCCTTCAATCAACTCCTTCAGTCGTTGCCCAAGTGCGGCCAGGTCATCGGCCGCTGTTGCGGTCTGTCTCGTTGCGGTGAGTGTCCGTTGTGCCGTGTGATCGATTTCATTCATCGAATCGGTAACCTGATGCATGCTGACCGACTGCTGGCTGGATGCGGCGACGATCTTGGCGGCTACCCGGGCGGCCTCGCTGACCATCGTGCCCAAGTCATCAATTGTTTTTTCTGCGTTGACAACAACACTACTGGCTTCGCCCACGGAGATCGTGCCTTTCTCTGTGGAAAGCACGGCCTTGTTGGTGGCTTGTTGAATCTCGCTCAGGATGTTTCTTATCTGTTGCGTCGCCTGCTTTGCTTGCTGCGCCAACGATTTCACCTCCGCCGCAACGACCGAAAAACCTTTTCCAGCTTCACCCGCGCGACTGGCCTCTACCGCGGCGTTCAATGCCAATACATTTGTCTGTTCGGCGATGTCATTCACTGCTGCAATGATTTCGCCGATTGCCTGTGCACGTTCAGCAAGCATCAGGATATTCTCGGCGGTGGATTCGACATACTCTTGGACGGTGTTCATCGAATCTCGCGTATCTTCAATGGCGCTCCGCCCAGATTTGCTGACATCGTCGGCTCGGCGGGCGGTTTCGGAGACTTTCTTTGCGAGACTGGCTGACTCGATTGCGGTGCGCGCGGCTTCCTCGACGGCCGACATGGTGTCAGTGACCGCGGACGCCTGCAGTTCCGCACCCCCGGATTGGGAAGCCATCGACGCTGAAATCTCAACGCTGGCTGTGGTCAGGTGGTTGACTGTTTCGCGAATCGCGTCGAATAGACGGGTGCGTTCCGAATCGATCTGCTTGCGAGCTGTCACGTCCTGGATCAATTCGACGTAAAGACGCTCGTCGCCGTAACGCATTTCGGTGATCCGCAAGGCCACCGGAAAGGTTTCGCCACTGGCACGACGGCCTTGCAGTTCGTGTTCCTTGCCCAATGGTGTACTTTCGCCGCTGTGACAATCGGCTAGCAGCCGGTCGTGCTGCTCGCGCGACGATTGAGTGAAGAGCGTCGAAGCCGGGCCGCTGATCACTTGATCACGATCATATCCGAACAATTGCTCGGCGCGGGAGTTGAACAGCGTGACCGATCCGTCGCCGTCAACCGAGATAATCGCGTCAGCCGTAGAGTTCAAAATCGTTTCGAGTTGGTCCCGCGCGCGGTGCGTTTCCTCTTCCTGCTGTGAAACCTCGGAGATGGTCCGTTCAAGAGTTTCGTGTGTGCGATGCAGGTTCAGCAGGGTCCGATAGTAGATTGCCATGAAGAAGTAAAGCACGACGGCATAGGCGGCCAGTCGCAAAATGTGCCAGAGCCACCAGTTGCTGTCCCACAACACCGATTGTTCGAAAATGATTCCCGCCACGCCGAATAGCAGGCTGAGGTTGGCGAACAACATGCTGTCCCGTGTCTTGCCCTGTCGAAAAACAAAGTAGCTCGCCGCCGCCAGGAAACCGATGCCGCCGCCGACATTCAAGGCCTTGGCTACCCGTGAGAACCCGTCCTCGTTTTTCATCGCCGGAAGCAGATCGGGCATCAGAATCGAGCCGATCCCAAATACCGATGCCGCCGCAAACGTCAGCATCGCAATCGCAAACACATTCAAGCGGCGATTGATCGAATCGGGAAGCCAAATGGCCGCAAACAGAAGACCGCCAACGAATGTCGCGGTGCTATGCAGCCAGACAAACACGTGCCCCGCATGAGTCGCCGCGTGGAATCCGTCGAGCATGCCCATCCCGATCAGGCCGCAGATCACCCACACATAGGCGCGCGGCAGATCGCCTTGCCGCGTCAACATGATCATCGCCGCCGCCACAATCACGGCCGCAAATGAACCCAGGCCTTCAACTACTGCATGAAACGGATGGTGTTCCCAAATTTCCTTGGGTAACAGTTCAAAGTGGCTGGTCGCCAATGGTGTCATCCCGACAACAGCAAGGATGATCCAGTCGACTGGGGAGAGAGGTGGTCTCGCGGGTACGGAATGCTCAGCAGACATGTTGTTCTTCTCATGTAGATACAGCGCACACTTCGCGATCTTGATTTCGCAAGCAGCGGTTCAACGCTTCATCCGGTCGGACCACGATCAATCGACAGCCTCTGCATCCCACCGCGATGGGTGCCGTGCGAAAAACTGTCAATTGACGTCGCCGACCTGGGCTGCGCCGATGAATGATCTCAAGCACCACTTGAGGCCAGGGGCACAAGTATAACTGCAACAACCCAGCACTTCGAAAACAGGCACAATTCAGTCGCGTTGGCTCGCTTTGCTCGATCGACGGAGATCGAGCGAACGCCAGCAGTACCAGCTTGCGAATGACGCAAAAGGTCGCCAATTTTCCGCGATCGCGTGG
>JAHELS010000001.1 GCA_024644085.1 Rhodopirellula sp. | reverse complement strand
ATACTTTCGAGCCGTCGCACCCGTAGTGGGGTTTCGGCGTGGCGCTGTAGCGAACCGGAGCGGATTGGTTGAACCACCAGAACATCTTGGCCGTTTCGACCCCTTCGTAGAACTTTTCACCTTCGACCAACGAGTTGGCTTGTTGCCAGAATCGAATCTCCTGGGTGTCACGAAAGTACCAACCATTGCCGACCACGCCGTGATCGCGTGCTGCGAGACCCGTCAACATGGTTGCCTGCGACGTACAGGTCACCGCGGGCAGCGGGCTGGTCCAAGCGGACGCTTGTCCCAACGCGGAGATATTTGGCGCGTGCGCGAGCAACTTGGGCGTCAGCCCGACCACGTTGATGATGCAAACTCGCGTCATGAAGGCCCGTGTAAATTCGAATGCGAATTTGAACTCGAGGTGGGTATCAAACCTGGTCTGCCCGGGCGATCTCGCCGCTGCGGTATTTTTGCCAGTAAAGGTCGAGCTGCCTTTTGACGATTCCGCTTAGTAAAAAAACGCCAAGCAGATTCGGGAAGCTCATTCCCAGGATCATCAGGTCACTGAAATCGAGAATGTTTCCCCGAGTCACGATCGAACCGAGCACCGTGAAGCTTAGGAACAACAGCTTGTAGATCAGCGATGTACGCGCCCCGAACAGTCCTACCCAGCATCGCTCGCCGTAGTAGGACCAGCTGATGCAAGTCGAGTAGGCGAACAGCACCACAGCGACGTACAGGATGTAGCGGAACCAGTCGTGGCCGCCCGTGACGAAAGCGAACAAAGTCACTTTGGCACCCTGTTTGTCGGCGATCGCGGATGCCATTTCCGGAGCGTCGTAGGCTCCGGTAACGACAACCACAAGCGCCGTGATCGTACAAACGACCACCGTATCGATGAACGGTTCCAACAGCGCGACGATCCCTTCGCTGACAGGCTCGTCGGTTTTGGCCGCCGAATGCGCGATGGCCGCTGAACCGACGCCCGCTTCATTGCTGAAAACGGCGCGTTGAATGCCGATCACCAGCACCCCGAGGAATCCGCCATAGGCCGCCTGAGGCGAGAACGCTTCGGCGACTATCTTCACAACCGCATCGGGAATCGCAGCCGCGTTGACCAACAGGATATAAAGCGCCGCGATCACGTAGGCAACGCACATGAACGGAACGATTCGGCTGGCCACCGCACCGATGCTGCGAATGCCACCGACGATGACGATGCCAACAAGGACCGCCATCGCTATGCCGTACAGGTAGGGGTAATCCTGGAGAATTTCGACGTCGCCGCGGATCGCTTCGAGCGACTGTCCGACCTGAAACGCGTTCCCACCGCCGAAGCTGGCGCCGATGCAAAGCACCATGAAGATCACCGCCAGGATTTTCCCCAACGGTGCCAGACCAATCTCGGCGAGCCCGGTACGCAGATAACGCATCGGACCGCCGAGCACACGTCCGTCCTCATCGGTCACCCGGTAAAGCTGGCCGAGCGTGCATTCGGAGAACTTGGCCGTCATTCCCAGCAACCCGATCATGATGATCCAAAACGTTGCACCAGGTCCGCCGGTGCTGATCGCAATGGCAACGCCCGCGATGTTCCCCAGCCCCACGGTCGCTGAGAGCGCAGCCGAGAGTGCCTGGAAATGAGAAACCTCGCCCGGTTCGCCGGGGGTGTCGTAAACACCGCGGGTCAGATCGATCGCATGTTTGAATCCGCGAAAATTGATGAACCCCATCCGGATCGTCAGGAACAGGGCGCCTAGTAACAACCACACCACGACGAACGGGATACTTGTCCCCAGCCATCCCTTGCGAATGACGTTGCCGTCATCGTCCTTCTTGTCGCCCGTCCAAAAATCAAAAAACAGTACTTTGGCGGCATTGGCGACGACGTACGCCCCGAAAACCTCGTCGACTTTTTTCGTCCACGTTTTCGCTTTCTGCTCCGCTGGCTCGGTGACATCGGTTTCCTCCGCCACCTCGTTTTCCGCTTGTATTGGTTCGCCCGATTGCGGTGCAGCCTCAGCGACCACGTCCTCGGGCGACGTCGGCACATCGGCCTGCGGAGCTGCCCACGCGGTCAGGGACACGAAAATCAACGCGGGGGCAATCATGGACCGTGCGGCGGGCATGTCTGGCTCACAAACGGTAACGACCTAATAAATTGCATAACGGCGGCTACTAAATCTAGCACTTCCGCACCACCCGATCGAGCCGATCGCGCGACTGACACGGCGGAATCATCGCGGCCGTATCATCACGGTCGGTTGCGATCGCGGCTACCGACCGACGATTTCGGACGCACGTACCGCGAAAGCAGCCGCGCTACCGAGCCGAGAGTTCGAGTTGAGAAGCAAACACGCGGGCGCTGGATTGACCTCCACACGATCTCGGATGCCGCACCAATCGGCGAGCGATCCAGGTCGTCGAGCGATTCGACGAGGTAATCGTTCCACGTTTCACGCAAACGACCCAGCCGCGACGCCTTCACCAAGTCGTCTTGCAACAACGCTTCCAGCTTGTCACGAATGACCAGTGATTCCTGGTAAAAAAGACTTTCCGATCTCTCGCCTTTTGACGTCTCGACAATCGTTTTCGATTGATTGTGCAACCGAAAACGCGAACCGACGGTCGATGAATAATGAACACGAGGATTGGCGGCCAGATAGCGGATCAACAGGTCCCAATCAAATCCATAATTCAAAGTGCGGTCAATGCCGCCGCACTCATGCACCAATTTGGTACGAAGCCAGAGTCCCGGTTGGCTGAATGAATAACGGTCGCAGCGAAGGATCTCCATCGCCGAAAGATGATGATTCAGCATCAAGTACGATTCGACACCCTCACCGAATACCTCACCAACAAACGCGTAAGCGTCGATCTGTGGCGTCGACTGTGTGCCAAGTTCCCACAGTACGCCGGGCATCAGCAGATCGTCGGAGTTGATCCAGTTGAAAAATTCGCCCTCGGCCAGGTCCAAACCTTTACAAATCGCATCGGACTGTCCGTTGTCGTCTTCGCGTATCACCGTTGAAATCAAATGTCTGTACTTGTCGAGAATCACGCTGCTTTCGTCGGTGCTGCCTCCATCGACCACGATGTATTGAAGGTTCGGATAGTTCTGCAGCAGGACGCTTCGAATCGTTTCCTCGAGGAAGTCACCCTGGTTGTAACTCGGTGTCACCACCGTAACGCGCGGAAGCGAAATGGAACCCGAATGATCCTCGGCCGCCGCGTGGCTCCCCGGCGGCTCGGGCTCCCATGGCCATCCATGCCGAGTGTCGGGAGGCGCTGGCAACGATTCGTTCAATTGTCCATCCAAAGGGAGACTCGGAGGCGGCGTGGTCGTTTGATCTGGAGCAAGCGGCCGATTGTCCCAGAGAGAATCACGAGCCTATTTTCGCCGGGGTTCCGGTACAAGCCGACGGGTCAAGTTGGATCGCAAAGATCGTGGCTCAGCATTGAACCAAAACGGCCGCTGCAACGTACCGGAGAAGCTGGTCTCAAGACTGCTGCTCCCTCCCGCCCATGATCTCTGTACCATGATCTCTGTACGATGATCGCGGCAGTCCCACCTTCGGATGATGGTATCGAAGTTCGCGAAACTGCCGTCTGCTGATCCTCCCTGATTGCCAAACAGATGCCAGTTCCGAATCTTCACCCACCGAGATCCGTTACGACGATCGAGCGTGACGCCGGCCGGTTCGCGGTGAAATGGGATGAGCTTTACGAGTACCGTGATCTGTTTCGTTTTTGGGTTTGGAGAACGATCAAGGTCCGCTATGCCCAGAGCGCTCTTGGGGTCGGATGGGCGGTGATCCAGCCGCTTTTCTCGGTTCTTGTATTCACGATCATCTTCGGGAACCTGGTGGAGATTGATTCCAATGGCGTGCCCTACGCGGTCTTCAGCCTCGCCGCGCTGGTCCCCTGGACTTTCTTCGCCAACAGCGTGAATGAAAGTACGGCGAGTCTGATCCAAAACGCGAACATTATCACGAAGATTTACTTTCCGCGATTGATCCTGCCGCTGGCAACGGTGTTGGCAAAACTCGTTGACTTCGCCATTGCGATGCTGTTGCTTGTCGTCTTCATGGTCTGGTTTCGGATTGTGCCCACCTGGAACGTGATTGCCTTGCCGGTTCTGATCCTGCTGATGATGGTATCGGCCTCGGCGCTGGGCATCTGGTTGACGGCGATGGCGGTTCAGTACCGTGACGTGCGTTACGGAATCAACTTTGTTATCCAGTTGCTGATGTACGCTGCGCCGGTTGTCTATCCGGCCACCCTGATTCCCGATCGATTCCAATATGCTTACGCCTTAAACCCGATGGTCGGAGTGATCGAGGGATTCCGCGCTGCTTTACTTGGGACACGCGCGATGCCCTGGGATTTGATCGCGATTGGCGCCTTGACGTCATCGTTGTTTCTTTTGTTTGCCGTCACCTATTTTCGATCCAAAGAGCGATTGTTTGCCGACGTCGCGTGATGCGTCTCGGGCGTGACCGCCCGTAGCCACATCAGCGATCCGGCCCAACGAGAATGTCCGAAATTGCGATCTCCGTCGACAACCTTTCCAAGGCCTACCACATTGGTCTCAAGGAGGAGATTCCCGACACGCTGTTTGCCGCGGCGAGGATGTGGCTGAATCGCCCCTTGCACAATCTCCGCAAGCTGGCCCGGTTGAACACTTTCAATGACCGCGACGATGAACGTGATCTTCATTGGGCGCTTCGTGATGTTTCGTTCAACGTCGATTTTGGCGAAGTGATCGGCATCATCGGCCGCAATGGAGCCGGTAAGAGCACGTTGCTGAAAATCCTTTCACGAATCACGGAACCCAACAGCGGTCGTGCGCAAATCAGCGGACGTGTTTCCAGCTTGCTCGAGGTGGGGACAGGTTTTCATCCTGAGTTGACCGGGCGTGAAAACATTTACATGAACGGCACGATTCTTGGGATGCGCAAAACGGAAATCGACGGCAAGTTCGACGAGATTGTCGAGTTTTCCGGCGTTGAAAAGTTTCTCGACACGCCCGTGAAACGATACTCCTCCGGGATGAACGTCCGGCTCGCGTTTTCGGTCGCGGCGCATCTTGATCCCGAGATTCTGATCATTGATGAAGTTCTCGCAGTGGGCGACCAGGCATTTCAAAACCGATGTCTGGGGCGGATGAGCGAGGTGGCCCGTTCCGGACGTACGGTGTTGTTTGTAAGCCACAACATGGCCGCGCTTCGCCGGCTGTGCACGCGATGCATCGCTCTGGAGAACGGACAGGTGGTGGATGATTGCGATGCCGACCAGGCGATCGATCGATACCTGTTGTCAATGCGCGGCGCGCGGAGCGACGTCGTAACACCAACCCGGCTTGGGACCGTCACGGAGGTAAAATTGCGTGGCGAGGCGGAGCCGCTATTGAAAACATTTTGCCCGGCCCGCATTGAACTCACAATCGAAGCCTCGCAGCGAATTGTCGATCCGGGCCTGTATGTCGGAATCTTGTCCCAGGATGGCGAACGGATCTGCGGCCTCGATTTGAAAGATTTCGCGACCGCCGAGCCAATTCCTCAGGGGAACAGGGCGACCATGGGTTTCCGAATCCCGAAACTGAATCTTTCCCCCGGGCATTACATGGTGGAATTCCATATCAAGGACATGGCCTCGAGTACCGTCGATCAGATTGATCGGATGTGGGATTTTGAAGTCGTCAATTCCAAGGAATATGGAAATCGAAAATCGGGAAAGTGGTTCGGCCATCTCGCCCTCGAAGCTGAACCGATTCTGCCCTCCGGCACGGCCCAGGACGATCCATGAGCGACACGCCGACGACATCGCGATCGTTTCTTCGACGGGCCGCGGGCCGATTACGCGCCGAGTTTCAGCAGCGTCCCAAACAGTTTCGATGGTGGCTGTACAACTTGCCGCGGCATCCGAAACCCTTTGCGACCCACCTGCCGATCCTGGCGGGGCTGCCGATTCTGCGCCCGATCCGAAAGGTAGTTGAGTTTGGCAGCGGCCCGTTCAGCACCGGTGCATTTCTGCGGCCGGAGGTGTATCCCGACCTCGAGCGGCTCGAGTCCTACGACGACGATCCCGATTGGTTCCAGCGTGTTCAGCAGCAGAATATCGGCGAGAACAAGTTATCTCTGACACTCGTCAATGGACCGGTCAGCGGCGCCGTTGCGGGGGCTGGCCTCGCCGACGCCGATCTGATCTTCATTGACGATTCGAAAACGCGCGAGGCGCGAGCGGAAACGATCAAGTCGGTGTGTGCCCACTTGCCCGACAATGCGTGGGTCGTCATTCATGACTTCGAGGTTCGGCAATACAAGAAGGCGGCGCGATTGGCCCCGCATCGGTACGCCTTCACGACGCTGAGACCCCACGTCGGCGTGCTGTGGAAAAGCAACGACGACTCGGCGGACAAGTTAAAGCAGCTGGAAAAGAAGATCCGCAACAAGCATCGCGAGATCCCCATTGAAGACCTCAAGCTTTGGCACGATTATCTGGCGCAATGACCAATCAAATCTTTACGAATTCCTGAGGAAGACATGCGAATCCTGGTAACCGGTGGTCTCGGTATCGTTGGCAGCGGCATCGTCGCGGAGCTACGCGGCCGCGGGCACGAAGTGATCTCATGCGACACGCGGCACGACAGCGACCAGATCGGCTACAGCGTCGGCGTCGATATTGATAACGCCGGTTACGTGCGGTGTGATGTCGGCGAGTACCGGCAACTGCAACGGATGTTCGAGCAGCAGGGCCCATTCGACTACGTGTACCACTGCGCCGCCGAATTCGGACGTTGGAACGGCGAGGACTATTACGAAACCCTCTGGAAGACAAACGCAATCGGCACGAAGCACATTATCCGCCTGCAAGAGCAGCTCGGATTTCGGTTGATCCATTTTTCATCGTCGGAAGTTTACGGCGATTGGAAGGACGTGATGTCCGAATCGGTGATGGATGACTACGAAATCAAGCAGATGAACGACTATGCGATGACCAAATGGGTCAACGAGATGCAGATTCGCAACTCGCGAATTCTCAATGAAACCGAAACCGTTGTCGTTCGACTTTTCAATACCTATGGTCCGGGCGAATACTACAGCCCCTATCGGTCGGTCAACTGCAGGTTCTTGTATTGCGCGCTGCACGGCTTGCCTTTCACCGTTTTTCGCGGGCATTCGCGAACGTCGACCTACTTGTCGGATACCGTTCGAACCGTTTGCAACATTAGCGGCAACTTCAAACCGGGCGAAACGTACAACGTCGGGGGGCGGGATCTGCACACGATCGACGAACTTGCCGAGATCATCATTCGTGAAACCGGCGCGGATCCGGGTCTGGTCAAGACAAAAGACTCCGAAGTGTTGACCACCACGACAAAGAAAGTCGATGTCTCAAAGTCCGAACGCGATCTCGGTCACAAAAACTCCGTTTCGCTGCCCGAAGGAATTCGCTTGACAGTCGAGTGGATGCGCGACGTGTACCGGCTTTGAACTCTCGATCCCGCGAGGCACTTTTACGACGGTGTACTACTATTTCTTTCGTCCCGATCTGTCTCGGCATGTCGAGCACTACTACGCATGGGTGAGAGCCGCCCGATCGCAGGGGTTGCCGATGAAATTGGCGACATTGCTGCAGCGCGATCAAATCCGCGCACAGGCGAAGGACGTCGCGTATTGGAAAGACAAGGAAGGATTCGAGTTGATCCGACCGCTGTGGCCGCGCAGCTATTCAAAACAAGTCGAAAGCCACTTTCGCCGTGTGGTCAGCAAGCACGGATGGGTGACGGTCCAGGTTCACAACCAGCCGCTCGAGCCTTTTCTTCGCTTGAGGGACCGTTTGGGCAGCCGCGTTCGCATCATTGTTTACTACGAAGGAGACCAAATCAGCGAGCTGGAATACATTCGCGAGCATCCCTACAAGCCAGGGTTCTATGACGACCCGACCGCGGCGATCCAGGCGAACCTCGCGCGTCAGAACTCCGAGCTCGAGCAGTGTGATCACGCGATCGTTGTCACCCCGTTTTTCAAGAACCTGCTTATCGATCGTTTTCCGAAGTTGGATCTCGGGGAAAAGATTTCGGTCCTGCCCACCGGCGGGAACGTGAACGGCACGGAGCTTGACCCCGGTGCCCGCGAGAAGGTGCGGACAAAACTCGGCTTGAAGGACGAGTTGCTTCTCACCTACGTCGGCAATGTGCGATACAGTTGGCAATCGTTTCCAAGTTGTTTGGCGGCGTACCAAACAATCAAGCAGCAGGTACGACCCGATGCAAGGCTGTTGTTGTTGATCCACAGTGGCCAGGAGATCGCCACGGATTTCCTGAATCGATACCAGATTCCTGAATCCGATTACACTCTGACGTCGATTCGCCAGGAAGAAATGGGTAGCTACCTTGCTGCGTCGGATATCGCATTTCTGTTGCGACCCGACCATCCGGCGATGCAATGCGGTAGCCCAGGGAAGTTTGCCGACTACGCACTCAGCGGTGTTCCGATGCTGATCAGCCGCGGGACAGGTGAATACGGGACCTGGGTCGAGCGGGATGCGTTGTTGCCAATGATCGAGAACATCGATGATCAAACCGAAATACTCTCCGCAGCTCGGCGGCTTCTCGAAATGACCTGGGACGACCGCCAGAATCTTCGGCAATGGGCGCTGCGCAACGTTGCGACACCCGCTTTTGCCGAGTCGTATGCCGAGATTCTTCGAGGCGTTTCCGGAAGCGGAAAAACATGACACGCGTCACGCACCTGAGCTATCGAACCACCGGAGGCGGCGCGGCGCGCAGTGCAACCCGGATGCACGAAACGATGCTGGGCCTCGGTGTCGAATCGGAGCTGCTCGCCGTCGAGAACGATACCAATGTCGATCATGTTCGCACCACGCAGCCATCACGAAACCCGTTTCGACGACTTTATCGGCACACACTGCGAACGTATTTCGCCGCTCGCGATCACGCCGACCTCCGTTCCGATGCCCCTTGTGGTGTGTTTACGAGCGACCGCAGTTTTCGCCGCGGGGAAGTGCTGCGCGACATCGGTGAAACTGACGTCATTCATCTCCATTTCGTCGCTGAAATGTTTGACGAGTCAATCTTTTTGCCAGCGGCGACACGCGTAGCGCCGGTTGTTTGGACCATGCGTGACATGAGGGCGATCACCGGCGGGTGCCACTGCGATCTCGGCTGTGGCAGGTTTCGAACGGGCTGCGGCAATTGCCCCCAGTTAACTGATTCCGCGCCGCGTGACCTTTCGCATCGAATCTGGCGGCGAAGAGAACAAACCTTGTCAAAAATCGACGAGTCACGACTGACCTTCGTCGCACCGAGCCAATGGTTGGCTGGTGAGTTTCGTGACTCGCCATTGTGCAATCGATTCCCTTTGCAAGTGATTCCCAACGGCGTCGATACAGATGTGTTCCGCCCGGGTGACTCGGCGGCGGTCCGCGACCAATTGGGAATTGATCAGGATTCCTTCGTTGTGTTGTTCAACTCGTTCTCGTTGAACACAGCTCTCAAAGGAGGCGAATTATTGCTTGCGGCGCTGCGACTTCTGGGCGAGCGATTGCGCGATGATCCATCGCATCAGAAAATCCAGCTGCTCGCAGTCGGAGAAGGTGCGATCAGTGAAGCGACGGGCATTCCAACAAAGTTACTTGGCTACCTGGACACCGATGCGGAATTGGCGGCGGCCTACCAGGCGGCCGATCTGTTTGTCATCCCGTCTCTCCAGGACAATTGTCCCAACACGGTCCTCGAAGCGTTTGCCTCGGGGGTCCCCGTGGTCGGATTCAAGACTTCCGGGATTCCCGATTTGGTGAGACCGGGCGAGACCGGACTGTTGGCCGAGCCGTTCAACTCGCGTGACCTCGCGGAAAAAATCTGGCAGATGTCTGCCGACCCGTCGGCGCGGGGCTCAATGGCATCGCGGTGTCGAGAGTTTGCCCTGACGGATCTGGACCGTCGAATCGAGGCGGCGAGGTACCTCGAGTTGTATGAGCAATAGGAAGAAGAGGCACGCCGAGCGAAGAATGCACGTTGTTGATCGACAACGTTCGGCCGCGAAAGGTGAGCAGTGGTCAGGGGCGGGCTCGAACCGCCGACACCGGCCTTTTCAGGGCCGTGCTCTACCAACTGAGCTACCTGACCAAAGTGGATTCGAGCTTCAACAAACCGCGCGGCTATAGGAGTCGTCACGGCGAGGCGTTAGATTGGTTGGTTGAGTACCAAGTCTCCACTCGGGGGAAACTAAGGGTGGTTTCGCCGTCTGTCAATCGGAGAAGCCGCGAATTGGGATCGGTCGGCCGCAGAGGGCGCAGGGTGTCTATAATCCGGTGATATCGCTGGACATTGTCGTTTGCTGGCACCAAATGGCTGTTCGGATCCCGAGCTAGAGATCGACTTTTCATACAGGGTTCGGAAGTGTGAGGAGATTTGTGGTGAATATGAACATGCGTCCCCTGTTGTGCTTGGCGTCTATTTTCGCGTTTTGCCTTTCTATGGGCGTGCCGGTTTCTGCCTACACCCCCGAGTCGCCGGAAGTCCAGGCGATGGTGAGCAAGGGGATCAAGTACCTCGAGGGCCTCGACGACGCGGAAGTTGGGAAAAGCAGCGGACATGGAGGAGAAGAATTTCACTCCGTCGTGATCGCTTACGCCCATCTCAAGGCGGAACACGATACCGGTGCAGCGGTGGTGAAGCGGGGCGTTGCCAGAGCCCGGCAGTTGGCGGCCGATGTCCGTAAGGAAGGTCGCCAGGTGAAGCGGGGCAACGGCAGTTTCGACAAAAGTACCTACGAGGTTTCGATCAGCATTCTTTTGCTATGTGAAGCAGGCGCCGAGGAGTTCAAGGCTGACATTGAGGTACTGCGGGATGGACTCTTCGGCATGCAGCAGCCCACCGGAGGATTCGGATACCCGGGTGAGGACAAGGGCGATACGTCCCAGACACAGTACGTCATCCTGGCCATGTGGACGATGGACCAGAATGGAATCGCAGTCAACGAAGGCGTCGTCAATCGAACGCACATGTGGTTGATGCGAGTCCAGGATATCGGTGGCGCGTGGCCCTACCGCGCCGAAGACCCGGGCGGTTCGGGTTTGATGAAACAAAGTACCGCTTCGATGTCGCACTCAACGGCACTGGCGGGTGCCAGTAGCATTCTGATCGCCGGCGATTTTTTCCGCATGTGGCGAGAGAAAACCAACACCGAAGGTTTATTGCCGGGAATGCCCAAAGCGATCAAGGTCGCCGAAGAAGCGGGGATTGCGGATCAGCGAAAACGCGCCGCGAAAGTTGGCCCGCAAGCGATTCTAGGAGCCATCACGCGGATGAACGGTTATCGAAGTCGTGTGCCGTATTCGCGCAACACGAAAACGTGGCACTATTACGCCATGTACTCGGTCGAACGATTCGAGAGTTTCTACGAGTTTGCGGTCGGCTCGAACGAACTCGAACCGGAATGGTACAACTCACGCGTGAGGGAGCTTCGTGGCAACCAGGATGTTTCGGGCGGCTGGGGGATCAAAGACAAGACTGCGGCTTCGCCGCCGATCGCGACCGCGTTCGCGATTCTGTTCCTCGTCCGAAGTACCCAAAAGGCGATCGCCCAGGCAAACTCGGGAACACTTGCCGGGGGATATGGATTGCCCAGCGACACGACCGATATCCGCGTCGATGGCACGCAGATCAAGGGGCGTCCGGTCGCCGCGCAGGTCACCGAAATGCTTGACCTTCTTGAGCAGGATGGGGCAGGGGAAACCGAGGGAAAGTCGATTCCCGATGATTTGGAATTGGATACGGACCCCGCGGCCCGCGCCGCCCAGCTTGACCGATTGGAGCGTCTGGTTCGAGGAAGCAAATCTTGGCAGGCTCGACGCGTCGCTGCCCGACTGCTCGGCAAAAGTGACGAGCTTCGGGTTGTGCCAGCCCTGGTCTTTGCCCTCAGCGACCCCGATACATCGGTCCGGCGCTATGCACGCGATGGACTCAGGTTCATCAGCCGCAAATTCGACGGCTTCGGTATGCCCGATGAACCGACACTCGCGGAACTCCAGCGGGCCCAAAAGGAGTGGAGGGATTGGTACCGGTCGGTCAATCCGAAGTACGTCTTTTTGGATTACGATCTCTAATACGCAAACCTGCGCCGGCGAACGGTTGCCGGCGAACGGTTACCAGCCAACCAACGATTGCACGAAACTCAAGATCGCCCCCAGGACATTTGATGTCTTCGATTATCGAACCCGACGAAGAAACCGTGGACGCGGCAGGTGCGCATGAGGACGGTGAGTCGAAAGACCCGCGAGTTGCTGAACGCGAGAAGCTGCGTATCAGCCGCTTTGATATCCTCACCTCTTTCTTCATGGCATTGATTTTGTTCATTGGCACCTTCGTGCTGATGTTGTTCATCATTTGGTTGACCAGCCGTTGGACGTTCCCTCCTCAGCCGATTGAACCAATCATCGAAAACCCGGCTGGCCGCGGTGAGAATCCGGAAGGTTTCGAGCGGGATTTCGAACCGCCCGGGGCAGAGGAAGTGGAAGAGCTGATGGAGCCGACCCTTCAAGACACGATCGAGGCGGTAACCGACGCGGTCAGCACGGTGGCGGCATCGTTGGTCACAACCGATACCCAGGCGACTGCGACGACCTCTGGCACGGGTGCGGGCGACTCGCGTCCGCCGGGACCCGAGGGCGAAGGCGAGGACATCATTCCACGATTCGAGCGTTGGCAGCTGAATTTCAAAGCCAAAGACATTCGCGAGTACTCGACCCAGCTCGATTTTTACGAGATCGAATTGGGGGCGATCGGCGGCTCGATTCAGGGTGTGGACGTAGCCAACAATCTTTCCGGCAGCCCCAAAACGCGTCGGATCGAGGATACCACGTCGGAAAAACGACTGTACTTCATGTGGACCAGCCCAAGCCCGTTGATGCAATTTGACCGTCAATTGCTTCAGAAGGCGGGAATTCAGCTCCCCAACCGACAGATGTTGAAATTCATTCCCAAGGACCTCGAGAACCTGTTGGCCAAGATCGAGTTGGAGTATTCCGCCTCCAAGGGGCACCCTTCGGTCACGGAGATCGCCAAAACCGTCTTCGAGAGCAAGCCGGATGGAAGCGGTTACAAGTTTGAGGTTACCAGCCAACGCTACCGAAAGCCGCGAAAGTAGAATGGCGGGGCGAGTCGCCGCGGTGAGGGGCCTCCCCGGCGGCAAATTAGAATTCCAGACATACCACCTTTAGGATCTGACCAACGATGCTTGTTGCCGAAATGTCTCTGTTCGACATCATCTCCAATGGGACGTACTTCGCACTGGCATCGGTCGCCCTTTGGGGACTGTATTGCATTGTGATTGTCTGGACCCGCGTCAATCAAAAGCGATTCAAGAACGAGGAACAACAGGATGCGTTCATGGATGACGTCGAGCAGATGCTCGAGGCAGGCGACTTCGAAGGGACAGCGGAATATTGCGACGGAGATCCTCGGGCGATTCCCCAGATCGTCGAGTTGGCGGTCAATCACCGGTCGCTCGGTTACAAGAAGGCCCGCCAGTTTGTGATGGACCGATTCCAGCGCGACGTGATGAGCGATCTGGAATACCGCTTGAGTTGGGTCAGCACGGTGATCAAGAGCGCGCCGATGATCGGGTTGTTCGGCACGGTGTTTGGAATGATGGGAGCCTTCAAGACCCTCGCAACCGCCGAATCGGTCGAACCCTCAGCGCTGGCCGACGACATCAACATCGCGCTTCGCACGACGGCATGTGGATTGGCAATTGCAATTCCGTTGATGATCCTTGTTGCCAACGTCAACATTCGGATCGCGAAAATGGAAGACCTGGTCGGCGCGGGGCTGGCGCGCTTCATGGCTGTGTTCCGCGACAGTCTTGCCAAGGCGCCCCAGGGTGATCGACGCTCGGCCGGACCTGCCGCCGACCCGATGGCGGCGCATAACAAGCTCGAGTGACGCGTGGTCGCAACGTTCAAATCGCCGATGGTGATCCCTATGCAGGTAAATCGATGAACGACGAACTGGAAACGATTGATCCCGAGGAAGAAGATTTCGAGTTGCCTCGCAAAAAACGCGAGGACGACGAGATGGATATCACCCCGATGATCGATATCACGTTTCTGCTGCTGATTTTCTTCATTGTCTGTTCCACGATGGACCCAACCAAGATTGGCCAGATTCCCGAGGCGGACAACGGTTTGGCGATCTCCGCCAAAAATTCAGCGGTCATCTTCATCAACCCGGCAGGCGAGGACCGTGTGATCCTCTCGCGGATGGATGGATCGGAATTCAGCAGCGACGAAGATGCCCAGGCCTCCGAGATCATTGAATACATCACATCCGAGTTGGAGCGGTCGCTGGGGGCGAGCAAGCAACACGTCATGCTCTTTGGTGATGGCGAAGTGAAAGTGGGCCAGGTGACGCGGATTCAAAAGATCATCGGCGACGCGTTCGAGGATCTCGATTCAACCTACATTGCGGTCAAGGAATTATGAGCGGCACTGCTTTCACTCGCGGTTCAAACGCCCAGCGTGATCTCGACATGACATCAATGGTTGATGTCACGTTTCTTCTGCTGATCTTTTTCATGGTGACCGCTTCGTTTCAGCTTCAAAGATCGATCGAAATCCCGACTCGTCAATCGGAAGTTTCGACTCGGCCCGAAATTCTTGATGAAAAGCCATTGGTGCGATTGGAGGTTGACCAGTTCGGAGGTTTCCTCGTGATGACGCCCGCCTGGGAATTGGAAACACCGGGGAAACAGAATTTGGTTGCCGCGCTGCGGCAAGCGCGCGAGGAATCGGCCGATGACTTGCGACTTTCGATCGACGTCCACGATTCGGCGCGGCTCAGCTCTCTCGTTGATGCCATGGATTCCGCCGTGACCGCGGGCCTGGCCGACATCCAGGTAACCCAACTCGATCGTCTTTGAAAAGCACTCACGACAGGAAATCTTGATCCAGCCTCATGTCAATTGAACTCACTTGTGTCCAATGCGGGACTGTCCACCACGTCAACAATCGGTTGGCCGGGCGACGCGTGCGCTGCCCCAACTGTGACACCGCGGTGCATGTCCCCGAATCGGATGTCGAGCTCAGCGGATCCTCCCAGCAGGACGTCGAAGAGGCCGAGGTCGTCGAGGCGGCGCCTGTTGTCGTGCCCGTTGAATTGGTGACCGACCCCCAATCGCCTGCGCGGCCGGCACCGGTCCAGGCGGTCCCCGTCGCACCGACCTTGATCGTTCCCGATGAGGATGAAGACGACGAGGTCCTGCCGCGCAAAGCCCGTCCCGAGGAAGAGATGGACATGACGCCGATGGTCGACGTCACGTTCCTGCTGCTGATTTTCTTCATGGTCACGGCGGCGTTCAGTTTGCAGAAGTCGATCGAAATGCCGCGACAACAAACCGACGCCCCGAGCACCTCGGTGGTTGAGGAAGAATCCGAAGATCTGGACATGGTCGAGGTCCAGGTGGACGAGTTTGGATCCTTTCTCGTGATGGCGCCCGATTGGGAACGAGAAACGCCGGGCAAGCAAAACCTGATCACTGCCCTCAAGGACGCGATCAGCGGGAACACCAGTGGCATGCGGTTGGTCGTGAAAGTCCACGAGTTGGCAAAGTTGCGTTCGATGGTTGATGCAATGGATGCGGGGACGATCGCGGGGTACGCCGAGTTGGAAGTCATGCAGGTTGAAGAATTCGACTAGTCCATCTCCACCCCGCTGCGCTACGGATGCCCGCGACGTGTTCTGTTGAACCGAACCTCATTCATTTCTTGAAGACTTACAAATAACATGCTTGCAAACGAATTGATCGACCGACTGGAGCGACTCGGGTTGCTCGACCAGGAGATCATCGAAGCTCTGCGGGAGCAGCTTGAACAGGGCGGGACCCGTGTCACGCCCGAGGCCGTCGCCAAGTTGCTGGTTGATAACGGGCAACTGACTCATTTCCAAGCGACCAAGCTGATCGGCGAGTTGCGCAGTGGAGAATACGACGAAACTGAAATCGCAAGCGATGAAGACGCCGACTTGACCGCCGGGATTGATGACATTGAGTTGGTCGATGATGCCGAGGAAGTGGTTGAAGTCGAGGAGGCGCAGCCGGTAGACGTGTTCGAGGCTGAGCCGGTCGAAGTGTACGAGGCCGAACCGGTCGCCGTGGAAGCAGTGCCGGTCGAGGCGGTCGAAGCCGACCAGCCGCCGCCAGACCGACCGCGCCCATCGCGAAAGAAGCCCGATCCGGAAAAGTCGGTTTGGGACTCGTTCAAGATTTACGGGTACCTCTTCATCATCGCCCTGCTGGTGCTGACCGGTCTGGGAATCTGGTTTGTGCTGTCCCGCGAGAACGCGGATGAATTCGCCGCTGAGGCGGAAAAGTTGTACGAACAGCAGAATTACCAGGCTGCGCAGGACATGTACGTGAGTTTTCTGAACAAGTTCGGCGAGGAACACCAGTACTCGTCGCTGGCCCGGACTCGCGTGACGATGACCGAACTCTACAAGGCGGCACAGTTCAAACAGGAACCGTGGCAGGCAGTGGATCTGGCCAAAGAGAAGCTGCCGGTGATCGCCCAGGAGGAGGGGATGAATGAGGAACGCGGCAACCTGGCGGCGCTATTGGTTGAAATTGCTGCGAACCTTGCCGCCTCGGCCGCCCGCGCCGACGAAACGCCGAAGAAGCAGGAATTACTCGACAAGCTCGATGAACAACGCGAGTTAATGGACGACCCGCTGTACATGCCAACTTCGATGAAAACGACGTTGGCCAGCCAGATTCAAAGTGTCGAGGAGTCCCGGGCGCGCGTCCAGCGCGATATCAATCGAAACATTCGCCTCGACGAGGCCGAAGCTTCGATGTCCAAGTCACTCGATGAAAAAAATACCAAGGCAGCTTACGAGATACGGATGAGTTTGTTGCGCGACTTCCCCGAGCTCCATGATCACGAACGCCTCGTGACGCTGATCCACAAGGCAAGCGAGATCCAGCAAACGTTGGTCAAGCCCTCGGCCAACCTTCCCAAGACCCTCACCGAGGCGCCGGCGGGGGATGCGTTGAAATCGATCGTGTTGACGACGCTCGCCGGCCGCAACGCACCTGATTTGCGAGGCGAAACACTTTACTTTCGGGCTGGCGGATCGATTCTGGCGTTCGACGGTGAGAGCGGAAAACTGCGTTGGCGAAAATTTGTAGGTTATGCCAGGGACCTGCCCCCGGTGCGGCTTGAAAACGGTGTCCTGCTCAGCGAATCGGCCTCCTTGGAAGTGTTTCGATGCGGGCAGCAGGACGGGAAAGTGGCCTGGCGGTCCCAGATTGGTGAAGTATTCAGCCAGCCGATATCGGTTGGCGATGAGATCTACGTATCCACCGAGTCGGGAAGGTTGATCGCGGTCGACTCCGATTCCGGCGATTCCAAATGGGCGATGCAGATCCCACAACCCTTGGAAACGGGCCCGGGTATCGATGATCGAGCCAATCGTGCCTACCTGACCGGTGACCACAGCAACTTGTACCTGCTCAACACACGTGATGGATCCTGTCTCGAGAGCTACTACATTGGGCATGCCGAGGGCACGGTGACCGTTCCGCCAATCCCGCTGTTGGGGCACGTATTTGTCATCGAGAATGCTGCAACGGATTACGCGAATGTGCACGTGCTGAGGGTGGACGAGACGGGTCAGAATATGAAACCGGCCCAGCCGGCATTTCGGCTGACCGGAAACGTTCGCGTTCCACCGGTGATTCAGGGTCGGCGGCTGATTGTTCTGACCGATCGTGGTGAAGTGACCGTGCTTGACATCGAACCCACCGCTGAACGGGATCAGGTGACTGTCGCGGCAACCCTTCCCGCGTTCTACGAACAACCCACTGCGACCCAGATGGCTGTGGGGCGAAGCCAGATGTGGATCACCGGGACTCGCATTGGTCGCTACGAGTTGCAAATCAATACGGGTCGTGTGGTACGCGATTGGAGCATTCACGAGCTTGACAGTTTTATCGGCGAGCCGTTCGCGAGCGACGACGCGCTGGTGCACGCGCGCGTTCTGCGCGGCACGTCGGCCATCCGCGTCACTGCCGCGAACCCGAAAACGGGCGAAGAGATTTGGCGGACCGACGTCGGAGTACCGGTCACGATGCTCCGGGCCGCGCCGGGCGGAAAGGGTTTGCATGTTGTGACCAGCCTTGCGGCGCTGTTCGAGCTCGATGCGGCGGCGCTTGCGGCCGGTTCGACGACCGGACCGATCGAGAATCCGGGTGCGAAGCTAGTTGCGATCAACTTTGAAAATCCGATCGAGATCGATCAAACTCGAGCCGTGATGATGAACCAGGTCGATGGCAAATCGCTTATCGTTTACGAGCCGCAACGAGACCGTGAACTTTTGCGGCAGGTGACCATTTCCTTGCCCGCCGGGAAACCGAGCGGCGGCGGCATCATCGCCGGCGGTGGACTCTTGGTGCCCTTGGACATTGGTCGCGCCGTTCTGATTGATTGGCGTACCGGCGCCGTGTCGGCGACGCCCTTCCAGCCGGCCAGTGATCCGGCGGGGAAAGTGACTTGGACGCGCCCGATTCCGTTGGCCGATGATCCGGACCAGATCGTGGTGGCTGACAGTCGAAAGAAAATTTATCGGATTCGCGTTGCTGAGCAACTTAGAGAGCTCGCGTCGCGCGATCTGGAGTACGAATTGTTGGGGCCGGCCGCCGGCGTGGGGGACACGATGATTGCGTCCACATCGGGTCCTGCTGCCGATTTTGTTGTCGGTATCGAAATGGCTTCTCTGAACGAGAAGTTCAAGACGCTACTCGACGGACGTGTCATTTGGGGTCCGGTTTCTGCGGGCGAAATAGGGCTGCTTCAGACCGGCGACAACATGCTCCGCGGTTTCTCTGCCGACGGAACCGAGAAATTTGAAATTGAATTACCGCCGGGGGCACCGGTGGGCGAACCGATCATGGCCGGAAACTCGATCGTATTGGCAGGGAAGACAGGTTGGTTGGTGGCGATCGATTCCACATCCGGACAACTCGTTGGGCAAAGTGATCTCGGCCAGCCGCTCTCGGCAACGCCGTTGTTGGTAGGGACCCGCTTGCTTGTTCCGGGCGCCGAAGGCGTCGTTTACGTCACCGAAGTACCCTCCAAATGAACAGCCGGAGGTTATCGCTCGAGATCTCGAACGTGATGATGAAATTGAGAACGTTTCCACTGAAAATAATCCTGCTGCCACTGTTGGTGATGTTGTTGGCGTGGGTGAGTCCCGCGGCGAACACTGCCTCAGCCCAGATTCTCAACTATGCGCAACAGGGCGAGCCACCCGATCCGGGACTCGGTCTGCTTCAGGAGGAGGCACATGATCTGTTGTTTTTCACGGAGAAATCAGGCGGTGGCTGGGCCAAGGCGTTGTTGTTGGATTTTCCGGGCCGCACGCCGCCGGCAACTCCAGCGGGAACCTTGAAGTTCAAGATTTCCGGAATCGAAACGGTTGAGTACGCGGTCAAGTGGAGTGATGTCGAACGAGTCGACCTGTGGGAAATCCGACTCGAGCGCGAAACGAAAAAACGGATCGCCGAAGGTGATTTCAAGGGAGCCTATCCGTTTTTATCGGTACTGATTCGTGATTATCCCAGTCGCCCGGGGCTGCGTGAGCTGCGCAGCGATTTTCTTTGGTTCGACGCGATCGCGCGGGCCAAGCGGGGTGAATTGTCAGCCACGCTTGCGATGCTCGAAGAGCTGCGTCGGTATTCGCCCGAGTACAAACGTTCGTCGGTCATTCGAGCGATTGGTGGAATCACAGACCAATTGATGCAGCAGTTGGTCGACGAAGATGAACTCGACCGTGCACAGCAGATGTTGGCCCGGTTGCAGCAGGACTATGGCGCCGATTCGCTTGACTCCATCAAGAAATGGAACCAGGAGTTCCTGAAGATGGCGATGGCCAAGCGTGAAGAGGCAATCGCCGCCCGCGATGCTGAGAACTACCGCGAAGCCCGGCGATTGGCGCGCGAGAGTGTGCATCTCAAGCCGGACATCCCCGGCGGCAAGGAATTGATTCGCCAGATCGACACGATCTATCCGTTGGTAAACGTTGGTGTGTTGCAGTCCGCAACGGTGCTTGAACCGACGCGATTGGACAATTGGGGGGCACGTCGATCGGGGCGACTGATTTATCGGACACTTTTTGAAATGCAGGGTGCCGGTCCCGAAGGAGGCGAGTACGAATTCATTTTCGGCGACGTTGAAATGAGCGCCGACCGAATGCACTTTGACATGCTGCTCCAACCGGAGAATCTTGCGCCGCCACTTGACGCAATTCGAGGCCATTTTCTTGCTGATGTACTCGCATTGCGTGCGCAGCAGTCTTCTCCAAGCTACTTTGCACCCTGGGCAGCGGCGGTCGAATCGATCGGCCTGGAAGGTCCGCAGCAGGTAACTTTCAACTTGCGTCGTCCACACGTATTACCAATTTGCCTTTTGCAGGTACCGGTTGACGGCAGTTGGTTCGGCGGCGAACCCCTCTCGCCGACCGGTGATTACCGCAGGGATGTCGTCGAAGACGAGATCGTGAGGTACGTCCTGTCGGGCGAGCCGAAAACGCCGACACAGCCACGAGAGATTGTCGAAGTGCGCAGCGATTCTGCTGCCGACGCAGTCAACCTGCTGCTGCTTGGCGAAGTCGATGTGCTTGATCAATTGTTTCCCGCCGACGCAGTCCGGCTCGGCAAGAGCAGATCGGTCAAGGTCGTCAACTATCCGTTGCCGACGGTTCACATGTTGGTGCCATGTTCCGACCATCCCTACGTGGCCGAGCGGACATTCCGACGTGCGCTGGCGTACGGCACCAATCGCGAAGATATCTTGCAGGGTGAATTGCTCGAGGGGTTGAAGTCGGAAGGCTGTCGCGTTCTCTCAGGACCGTTCCCGGCTGGTCTCGAATTGAACGATCCCCTCGGATACGCCTATGACCAATCGATCGAGCCGCGCCGCTATGAGCCACCGTTGGCGAAACTTCTGTTGGCCATGAATACCAATCAGATGAAATCCAGCGCCGAACGCAAGGACGAAAAGCTGCCAGAGTTGACGCCCATCCGGTTGGCGTTTCCGCCCGACAACCTGTCACGGGTGGCTTGCGAGGCGATCAGCAGCCAATGGAGATTGCTGGGCCTCGAGGTCGAATTGGTCGAGTTGCCCGTTGGCCATTCCTTTCCCGAGAAAGACGAGGACATTGCCGACATCGTCTATGTCTCGGCCGCTGTGTGGGAACCGGTCATCGATGCGCGGCGAGTCCTCGGTCCCGAGGGTTTGGCGGGAAGCACCGATCAATTGGTCGGATTGGGGCTGCGGCGTTTGGAGGAAGCAAAGAATTGGCGTGAAGTTCGTGACCGCTTGCTCGATCTGCATTCGATCGTGCATCACGAATTGCCCGTCTTGCCGCTGTGGCAAATGGTGGATTCGTACGCCTATCGGCGTGAATTGATTGGTGTCGGATCCGACATCGTCTCGCTCTATCAAAACGCCGGAAATTGGCGGTTGGGACAATGATACGCAAAGCCTGTTATACGATCGTCTGTCTGTTGACGAGTTGGATCATGTCCGCGGCGGGCCGCTGCGACGAAGGCGATCAAGAACAGGTCGTCCCGCCAGGGGTCCCTGCCGAGGTTGCACCGGCCGAGGACTCCTCCGGGGAACAGACGGCGCCTCCCGAGGACGCTCCCGAGGCGGCCGAGGAGATGGACCCGTCGGACTCCGCTCCATCGAGTTCCCCGGCTCCATCGAGTTCCTCCGGCTCATCGAATTCCTCCGGCTCATCGAATTCCCCCGGCTCATCGGGACTTTACGAGGAAACGACGGTTCAGCAGCCGTGGGATTACTCTCCTTATCGCGTGCTCGTTTGGCTCGTCTCAGATGATCCGACGATCAGTGCAGCGACGATCGAGAAGCCATTGAAGCTCTATCTCGATCGTGACTTTGCCGCCGTCTGGCGATTGGAAATCGCGGATGCACCTGCCGCGGTGCGTTCGACGGCGAACCGCGGCATGGATCAACTGTCGTACGATTCAATCACGGCCGCTGACCCCGTACTCGCGGTCAAACGTGATCATAGTGAGGCAGTTCGCATTCGCATTCCCCAGAATGTGGCCCAATACGTTCAAAAAGTGTTTGGCACCAAGGGACAGATTGCAGAGGTCAATCGGCGGGCCGCTGCTGCCGGTGACGAGACCATCGATGGAATCACTGAGCGACTTGAAGCGATCACCGGGGACGCCATCGCACTTCGCGAAATGTGGGCCGATGAAGAGGTCGAAGCCCTGCTCGTCCCGCGCGGAATGGCCATCGCGCTGGACCAGCCGGAAGCCAAGCTGATCACGCCGAAAATTACCGACCTGGTCGCCAAGGCTGTCGACGCATACGACAAGATTTTCATTGTGCGTATTGGTCGTGAATCCATCCCGAATTCCATCGACGTGGTCGAGGTGGATTGCTTGATGCGACATTTTGGGCCCGTTGCGCGAACGCAGTCGTCAACGCTCGGAACGCTGGTGGAAGCCGTCGGCCGCGGAATCACGAACGCCTTTGCGCCCGTGGTGCGGATCGAAAACGCGGGCCAGCGAAACGCGGTCGGGTTGCTGCGTGGCGGTGGATTGATCCTCGACGAGAACTCGCCCGCCGCGATCGGCGTGGACGATGTGCTCGAACCGATGACCCGAAAAAACGACCGCAATGGTAAACCGATCTTGATTGGCCCGATTGACTGGGCGTTCCTGTTGGTTACCGAGTTGGAAGGCCGCAATATCAAGATGGATTATTACGCCGGCCGTGCCGGCGGCCTGCAGGGTCGCAAGAATCAACGAACCTTCCGAACTGCGCTGAGAGTGCGTCCGTTTGGCGAATCGACGCTGTTACGACTGCACCTGCAACGCAATCCCGACTTTCCCTTGATCGGCTACGAATTGTACGAAAAGGAATTGATGTCGACCAAGATGACGTTCATTGGCCGGACCGATTGGAACGGACGCTTGAAAATTGAGCGGAGCGACGATCCATTTCGGTTGTTGTACGTGAAAAACGGAGGCGCGGTTTTGGCGCGTCTGCCGCTGGTGCCGGGCTTGAAACCGATGGAGGTGGCGGACTTGTCGGGTGACGACATGCGTTTGCAAGCCGAAGCCTATATCCGCGGCGTCCAGAACGCGATCATCGATCTGGTCGCGCTTCGAGAGCTGTTTAAGGCGAGGATCCGCCTGAGGCTCGAGCGGGGCGAAATGGACAAGGCCGAAGTCTTGATGAATGCGCTTCGCGAACAACCCTCCAACGAGGCGCTCGCCAACGAGATGGGCAAGAAACAGACGATGTTCATCAAGGCACTTGGGTCGAAGGAAGCGAATCAACGCCGCAAGGTCGACGAAATGTTCACGACCACCCGAGAGCTGCTCTCCTCGCACATCAACCCGAGACTGGTTCGGGAACTCGAAGATGACATGATTGCGGCCAAGAAAAACGGCGGCAAACTCCCGCCGCAGGAGGAAGAGAGCGACGAAGAAGTAGAAACCGAATCGACGCCGTCTGCCGCAAAACCTGCTGAGGCCGAGCCGGCGCCGTCAACGACGTGATCGTAATCACACTCGATTCAATCTTTGCGCCAGCTTGGGCGTTTCTTTCTCGCCTTGGGATGATGCGTCACGATCCTGAATGTCGCGTCGCGGCCCGAGAGTTTTCGGCCTGATGGTCGGTCGGTCGGTCTTACGATTTTTGCCCGCAACCGATCCTCCTGTGCCCGGTGCTCGTCGTCCAATTCGAACTCAACCCACATCATGATTTCGGGCGCGACCACCTTTTCGATGCCGTTTTGCGTGACGCGTCCGTCCCAGCAGTGGACGTGGAAAAATACGTCATCGCGAAAGTCTTCGGCTTCGATGAAACCGAACGAACCGTCCTCTTTCAAGAACATGATTTTTCCCAGACGGCGGCGTTGAATGCGGACGCGTTTTTTTTCTTCGTCGTCTTTCGATGGGTCCACGAACTTGACCTGTTCAATTTGAATGTGGCAGCCGGTCGGAGTTCGGCGGAAGGGAAGATCATGCGTCCCCAACGCGTTCAGTTTAGCTCGCTGGCGCCGACAACATCAGGCGTCCCAATCCACCTCGCCAACGAATTGGAAGTGGCGCGGCGGATCAGTCCCGACCACATGTCGCCCGCCGCCGAGAATACATTCTCACGATTTGCCGGAATCATGTGCCATAGGCCAGCGTCGATCTCATCCCGCAGCTGCTGAGTCTCCCACGCCACGTGGCCGATGATCAGGCGATAGGGACCTACTTGGCGTCGGACCAGGTTCTCCAAATGATTTTTTTGTGCCGCCACATAGACCCCATTGGCCGTTTCGGTTTCGGCATATTTGCTCATTTGATGGATCGCCACGACGGGGCCGGAAAGAGGTCCGCCGAAATGAAGCATGCCCCACGGAGAACTCGATGGCTGAGCCGTTGCTTCGTTCTCGATTGGGCCCAATCGATTTGCGGGGGCGGCGGGTTGATCGGACTCCTCCTTCGATTGCTCAAGTACCTCGAGCAGCGCTTCGGCGCTCGGTTTCATCGGACGGTTGATCATCACGCCGATCACATTGGCATCGTCTTGGTGGACCACCAGACAAACGCCGCCGGCGTAAATCGGGTCGCTCACCAAGGAGGAGGCGACCAGCAAATTGCCTGTGAACACGTCGATCATGAACCACTCGGGTCGCGGGATTTGGACTGTCAGGTTGGCAGTCTTCGAAGGAACCCCTACAAAGAGGCAAGTGGCGCGCCAAACCGAGTCCGCAATCGTCATTACGAGCTGATCTGCGCGCCAGTTTTCGAGTCTGAAGGGAAAACTGATGTCGATCCAGCAGATGCGCAAGACGTACTCGATGCACGGTCTCCGCAAAGAGGACGTCGATCCCGACCCACTGGTTCAGTTTCAGATCTGGTTCGAGCAATCGATCCAGCCAGATTTACCCGAGTGGGTGGAAGTCAATGCAATGACCCTTTCGACGACCGACCGGGTCGGACAGGTCAGCAGCCGCGTCGTTTTGTTCAAAGGCATCGAAAGCGGAAAGCTGTACTTTTACACCAACTACGACTCGCACAAGGCAGCGCAGATCGAAGAGAATCCGCACGTTGCGCTCTGTTTTTTCTGGCCGCATCTGCAACGCCAGGTGCGGATCGACGGCACGGTCGAGAAGACGAGTCGCCAGCAGTCCGGGGACTACTTTCAATCCCGGCCTCGCGACAGTCAACTCGGTGCCCACGTCAGCCGTCAATCCTCGGTCATCGAAAACCGTGACGAGTTGGAGCGGCAAATGAAGGAACTCGAAACGAAGTACGCCGGACAATCCGTTCCCTGTCCCGAGAACTGGGGTGGTTACGAGGTCAATCCAACGCGGATGGAGTTTTGGCAGGGGCGACCAAGCCGCTTGCACGATCGCGTCTGTTACCGCCGAGTTGGCGAAGAGTGGGAAATCGTCCGGCTTTCGCCGTGACGTTTGCACAAGAGCCGCGCTCGTCTATCAAAGCATGTCCATCGGATCGATGTCGATTACATATTGCACATCGTCCTTTTCTGAGATCGTGAATGAATCGGTGGCGCGGCGAATCGTGTCACCGAGATGAGCCGGATCAACGCTCTGGAGCAAAATGTGAAAGCGGTATTTTCCACGCAGTTTCGAAATTGGGGGCGGTGCCGGCCCGAGGATTCGTACTTCGTGTCCCAGTGCGGTGCGAGCCGCTTCCAAACGCGTGACCAGCGACTCGGCGACGGCTTCGGTGATCTCTTCGACTGCGCCGCGAAGGATAATCCGACCGACGCTCCCTAGCGGCGGGTAATTGAACTTGCGCCGGTTGATTAATTCATCGTGCGCGAACTGCTCGTAGTCGTGCCGCGAAGCAGCCTGGATAGCGGGGTGTTCGGGCGAGAACGTTTGCACGATCACGCGCCCGCCGCGGTCGCCTCGACCGGTTCGTCCGGCAACCTGGGTGACAAGTTGGAACGTGCGTTCGGCAGCGCGGAAGTCAGGGAAGTGCAGGGCACTATCGGCATTGATCACGCCGACGAGCAACACATTGGGGAAGTCCAGTCCCTTGGCGATCATTTGCGTGCCGAGCAGGATGTCGACGCCGCCGCTGCGAAACGACGACAGCACCCGTTGGTGGCTGCCGGGACGGCGCATCGTGTCGCTGTCCATCCTCGCGATGCGGGCATTGGGGAATCTCGCCTTGACTTCCATCTCCAGACGTTGGGTACCGAGCCCGCCGTAACGTATTCCATCAAATCGGCATTCCGGGCACCAGGGCGGCGTGGCGATCGAGTAATCGCAGTAGTGGCAAACCGCCTTGCCTCCGTCGCGGTGGTGGGTCAGCGGCATGTCGCAGTCGGGACAGGCGACGACGTGCCCGCACGCCGGGCATTGGATTGTGGTGGCGAAGCCGCGCCGATTGAGCAGCAGGATCACCTGGCCTTTCTCGTCGAGCGTTTCGCGGATCGCCGATTGCAGCGGGCGACTGATGGCGCCCGAGGTGCGATCATCGCGGATACGAAGATCGATTAATTCGACATCCGGCATCGGCAGCTCATTCACGCGGGTCGGCAAGGACACCAACTCGGCGCGACCCGTCCGGGTCGCGTGCCACGATTCGAGCGATGGGGTGGCCGAACCGAGTACCAGCGGAATCTTCAGGGACATGGCACGCGCATGGGCGACCTTGCGGGCATGGTATCGAGGTTGCGTGTCCTGTTTGAAAGACGCGTCGTGTTCCTCGTCGATGATGATCAATCCGAGGCGGGGCAGGGGAGCAAATACAGCGCTGCGGGGACCCACGACGACCTGGACTTCGCCGCGGCGGATTCGCTGCCATTGGAAATGACGTTCGGCCGGTGTCATTTGGCTATGCAGGACAGCAACAGATTGAAATCGTCGTTCGAATCGGCCACGGGTTTGCGGCGTCAGGCTGATCTCCGGCACCAACACGATCGCGCCGCGGCCAAACCGAACGACGTGTTCGATGGCCCGGATGTACACTTCGGTCTTGCCGCTTCCGGTCACGCCGTGCAACAGCATCGCGCGGCCCTCGGCCGCATCGACCGCAGCGATCGCTCGCTCAAGGGCGCGGGTCTGATCGTCGGTCAACGCGAAGCTTTTTTCGGCTTCGCCATCACTGACTTGCCACCGCGTTGGCATTCCGGCCGACATTTCGCGCCGCCTTTCCGCCTTCAACAGTCCCTTCTTGCGAAGTCGGTTGATCGGGTCGACGGTGCACTCGGCTTCGACCATCAATTGCGACGCGGTCATCGGGCGGCCGGCCGCGATCAGAAATCGCATCACCGATTGCTGTTTTCGCGGTAACGCCTCGATCACGGTGTTATCCAACATCGATCGTTCAGGCATGAAATAGGTTCGCTCACGCGTTCCCGCGTTGGCCCGGACGCTCGAGGGAATCAGCGTGTCGAAGACCTGGCCCGCTGGTGCCTGATAATAATGGCTCATCCAAGTCACTAGCCGGACAAGCGGTGGATCGCAAAGCGGTTCGGTATCAAGAACCTCCGCGACATCGCGAAGTGAACGCTGCACGGGCGCTCCGATGCTGGTTTCCGTACACCAGCCGGTGATCGGTTTGCGGCGTTTGCCCAGCGGTACGCGGACGCGCATTCCCGGTTTCAACTGATCCCGCAGCGCTTCGGGAATTCGATAATCGTAGGGACCGTGCGGCGCTTCGCTGAACACGATCGTCGCAACTGCGACATCGCAATCGGTCGTTAACTCCCACGGGGGCGGTTGGGTCTCGAACAATTCCACCTGGTGCGACGCGCCCTGCACTTTCTTCACTCCCCGAGATTCACCGCCATGACCTGCTTCGTCCCCGCCCCTGCGGTCAGATTGGTCGGACGGATCGGAGGAGGGCATTGAGTCACAACAGGAAATGGTGGGCTGATTGGTCAAATGTGAGTTATCGGTCAACATAGTGGATTCACCAAGCCGTGGAAAAAGGATCGTGTCACAATGCGTGCCGAACTCAGCGAGCGACAATCTCCGCCTGGATGATGGCCCAGGTGGGGGACACGTTTGGTCAAACATCGCTTGCGGCACCGGAAGATGAGAGGTGGGAACGTGCGAATCGGAATTTTCGGCGGATCATTCGACCCGGTTCATGTGGGGCATCTTTGGATCGCCGAAGCGGCGATCGAGTCGCTTTCCCTCGATCACATTCGCTGGATTCCCGCCTCGGTTTCGCCGCTGAAGCCGGATGGTCCCAAGGCGCCCAACGACGCACGGCTGCAAATGCTCCGCCTGGCCGTATCCGGTTGTGAGAACCACATCATTGACGACCGGGAACTTCGCCGCGGCGACGTCAGCTTTAGCGTCGATACGGTGGCAGAGATGCAGGTCGAATTCCCGCGCGCAGAATTGTTTCTGGTGATCGGCAGCGATTCCCTGGCAACGATTCGCCAGTGGCATCAGCCGCAGCGACTACTCGAGTTGGCGTTGCCGGCTGTTGTACAACGAGGCGGCGAACCGGAGATTGACTTGGGCGTTCTCGAGGGACTCGTCGATCAGCCGCGGCTGGCGGAGATTCGTCGGCACGTCATCTCGATGTCGCTGATCGAGATCTCAAGCCGTGACATGCGAGCGCGGATTGCCAAGGGCCGCCCGATTCGTTTTCGCGTACCGCGCGCGGTGGAGGCTTTTCTCGAAGCCGAGGGGCTGTATCGCCAGTAGCGCAGCGGCGAAAGTTATTCCGGCGTCTGCAGTGCCCGCGCGATTCGCAGGGTGTCATCGACGAGAAGATCAACCCGCGATTGAATCTCTTCATCGGCCAGATTGCTGCCCTCGAACGCGTCACCGGTGGCATAAATGAATCGCGGGACAATCAGGCAGCGAAAATCGAGCATCAAGCTGTTGGCCAACCCCATCGCCGACATGTAGCTGCCGTGCCCGCCGGCGGCCAACATCATACCGACGACTTTGCCGGTCCACGCCCGTCCGGTCAATTCAACGGCATTCTTGGCTGCGGAATTGACGTCGTAGTTGTACACGGGCGATGCGATCAAGATGGCGTCAGCCTGTTTGATCTGTCTGCTCAGTTCCCCGACGTTCGAGTCGCCGTACGCATTTGCACCATCACATTGCGGCAGCGGCGAAACCGCAAGATCGAAGAGGTGGGTTTCTTCGCCCAGACCCGACAAGCGGTCGATGCACGCGCGGGCCAAGATGCGGCTGCGACTGTCTGGATGCAGACTCGAACTGATCACCAGGATCATGGAAACGTCACCTCGACGCGGCACAGCATGTCGTAGCGACAGCCTGTCAGGAATTGGGGTGCCGGCCGGATTGAATCGATCCGGCGAACAACGAGCCGTCAATGCTCGCAGAGTCCAAGACGATTGTCGAGCAGGTGGACGCCCGGAGTCGCCGGATCGTCCGTTGCAGGGGGCGGTCTACCACGCGCCGCTGCATTCCTCGCCGTCGATCCCGAGGCGATTCCTCAGCACGTTGAATTCGTCAAAGAATCGCTCGCTGCTGCTGTGCACATGTTCCGCTTCAGTGATGAATTGGAGTTCCGGCTCCGGATACACGTCGCCGTCGATCAATACGGATTCGAACTGTGCAAGCGGCTCACCGTACATGATCAGCAGTTTGTGTTCGTCCATCTGGACCTCCTGTCGTTTTGCAGCGTTGATCACCGCGATCCCGGTGCAGCCGTCGTTGAGCAGCAAGTCTTCGAATTCGAGCAGGATACTCTTGAGTACCGGCATGTCGATGTGCTCGCGGTACAGGTCTTCGTGCTCGCCGCCGGCCTGGTGACTGGTTTCGAGCACCACATCAACGACCGCGCCGAGCGGTTCAATCAGTTCCAGGAACAAATCCATCAAAAGGTGTCGCGTCGCCGAGGCCATGACCACCGGGGTGTGTGAGCCGCTCGATTCATCGATGTACTGGTCGAATCGGAATCCCTGGCGCGGGACAATCTGCAGATCGTAGGAGGGCCGCACCGCGTCGGTCAGGTCAAAAACACCATAGGTGTTGATCCCCATGTGGGCCTGGAGCTCGTCATCAGTCAGCGACTCGAAGCTTCCGTTGGGAATGCTTCGAAGTGTTTCATCGCCCACACCGTTGCGAAGAATGCGTTTGAGAAAACCCATGGTGGATGCCGGTCTTTTTCGCTAGTTGGTCAATGCTGTGGCGTGCATGCACGCGGATCGACCCCGTGGTCGAACGCTTACAACCAACGCTAGGTCACGTCTGACACGGAGCCTTCGTCCGGCGGAAAAGCTTCCAAGAATCGCCGACAAAAATCGGACAGAGATTGCGCAAAGCTGCGACAAGTGTCACCGTCGATACAACCCGAACCATCCGATTCGCAGCGAGCCCGGTGGGGGCCGGGGATGTAATCGGCAAGAACGTGGCCCCGCGACGCCGCTCGCGGGAACATACCTCGTCCCCGCGCTCTTTTCCCCGTCGCCCCGCAAAGCCGCTCGCGCTGAGACACTGGTCCATCGCGGTTGTTACAAGTGCAACCGGCATCACACGAACCACCCGAGGCGGACGAGCGAGCGTCGCCGGTTCAGGATTCGCCCTTCGTCCGCGCGTGCCGCAAATGTTCGGCGACGGCGGCCAGCAAGGGGTCGATGGTTTGTTCCTGAATCACGTGAGGCGGATCCCAATCAAACCACTTGGCCGATTCGTGTTCGGTTAGGGTCAGCTGTGGGCACTGTGATGATGGGCCCTGGGAAAGGTACCCGAGAAAATAGCGAACCTGCTTTGTGAAGACCTGATTTCCGTAACGTTTGTACTGCACGGGGTACACCAAATCGAATGAGAACGCATCGTCGATCGAAATCATGGCCGGATCGATTCCAGTTTCTTCCGCCGTCTCACGCAGCGCGGCGTCGCGAAACGATTCCCCTTTTTCGCAGTGGCCCTTTGGCAGATCCCAACGATTGGTGTGCCGCATCAGCAGGAAGCGGGGTCGTTCCCCGGTATCGGTCATCAACAGGATGCCCGCCGCTCGAACCCGCTCGTCCGGTCGTTTTTTCATGTCAGGGCTGTGGTTGGGTATGTTGATCGATAATGTAGTGGTCGCCGTTACAACCGCGCGAACGTCATGATCATGGGGCGGAGCCAACTCGCGCCCCGCCACAGACGCGCGATCGGACATCGTTTTACTTCAGCTCGCAGGGGTGGGCCAAGGCATGAAGATCTACACAAGAACCGGGGATTCGGGCAGCACCGGATTGTTCGGTGGTCCACGCGTTTCCAAGGATGACTGTCGAATCGAGGCCTACGGCACGGTCGACGAATTGAATGCGTCGATCGGAGTCGCACGCTCGGCCGGGCTTGACCCACAGGTCGACGCACAGCTGGCCCGGATCCAGCACGAGCTTTTTTCGCTCGGCGCCGAATTGGCGACTCCCGATCCGGACGATCACAAGATGCGGATTCTCTCGAAATCGCACATCGAGCGACTCGAGTCCTGGATCGACGCCCATGAATCAGGCCTACCAAAGCTAACTCATTTCATCCTGCCCGCCGGTGATCACGGCGCGACTTTATTGCACACGGCTCGCGCCGTATGTCGGCGGGCCGAACGCCGTGTCGTCACCCTCGCGCGGTTAGAGACGTCAAAGGTTTCCGATGAGCTGGTCGTCTATCTGAATCGGCTCAGCGATCTGTTGTTTGTACTGACACGTGTGAGCAATCTCGCGGCCGGCAGCGAAGAAGTTGCTTGGGAACGGCCTAAATGATCGGGTCACCCCGCCCGAGGACTTGCGGGGGGCGCGGTCTGCATGATAAAAACCCGACAGGCGGACTTGGGGCATCTTAAGCACCATTAAGTTCAACAACGTTGCCGCGTCCTTTTTCGAGGAATCGGCATTGGTACAATCCAGATGCTCCCAGAAGCATCGTTCACCGCCATCCTGAGGTAAGATCGTGAAGAAAATCGAAGCCATTGTCCGTCACTTTAAACTCGAGGACGTCAAGAACGCACTGACCGACCAGGGAATTCATGGGATGACCGTCAGCGAGGTGCGCGGCTTTGGGCGGCAGAAGGGCCATACCGAGATCTACCGCGGGACGGAGTACGCGATCGATTTTGTTCCCAAGGTCAAGATCGAAGTGATCTGCGGCGACGACAATCTGCAGATGGTGATCGATACCATTCTGCAAACGGCGCAAACGGGCCAAATCGGCGATGGCAAAATATTCGTGACGAACCTCGAAGATTCGATTCGAATTCGGACCGGCGAGCGTGGCGAGGAGGCGATCTAGGAGCGGTGAATGCTTTGGCAGCTCCGATCGATCGATTACAGTGAGTCCGGCGGAGCCCCATGCATTGGCATATCCGTGCATTGATGTGTCCGTGCATTGATGTGTCCGTGCATTGATGTGTCCGTGCATTGATATGTCCGTGCGTCGGCTGTCGGTGCTACGGCATGCTCGTGCTTGGCCAAGCCTCCGCTTTTACAGCGCGCATCGCTACGTCCGCGTGTCGAGCGCCGATTGCCTCGACCAGGGGCTGCACGCGTGAGTGAGGAATTCCGCGTGGTTCAAGCACTGATCAATCGAGTAACCTTCTATGTCGATGCGACCTATCGTCCTTCGTTGCCGCGAGGCACTTCGTGAAGGGCGTGAGAAAGCACGCGTGCAGCATGACCGCGGGACACCCGGCATGCAGGTGTCGACGTTGCTTGCCGATCTCTACGACGATGTTGTGCTCGACGTTTGGAACGAGGCAATCCGCGAGCATGCCACCGACGAGCGGCTATCGGGTTTGTCGCTGGTCGCTCACGGAGGCTTCGGCCGTCGTGATCTCGCTCCCTTTTCTGACGCAGATTTGATGTTGCTGACGACGCCGGGTGCCGAGGGCCTGGCGAAGAAAGTGATTGGTGATCTGACGCGTGATCTCAGCGACGCAGGGGTCCAGCCTGGTTTATCGATTCGATCTGCCCGCGAAGCATGCCAGATGTCGTGGGAGGATCCGGTCATTTTTTCTTCGCTTGCCGAGTGCCGCTTGTTGGCAGGCTCGCTGCAGCTTTATAGCAAGTACTTCCTCAGCTTTCGCCGAGGCGCGATGCGACGGCGCAAGTCACTGATTCGGGGCGTCGTCGAAGCCCGCCGTGAAGAACGGGGGAAGTGGGGTGAGACCGCCTACCTGCTGCGTCCCAATGTCAAAAGATCACGTGGCGGCCTGCGGGACATCCAACTGATTCGCTGGATCGGATTTGCCCGCTACGGCGAGACCGAATTGGAACGCTTGGTCAAGCTCGGGGCGCTGCCGGAAGAGGATTACTCACATCTCCGTAAAGCCTATGCATTCATGCTACGTGTCCGGCACGAATTGCATTTCCGCGAGCAGAAAAGCCAGGACATACTGGATCGCGGGACCCAAATGGAAATCGCTGAAGCTTGGGGATACAAGGGGACCGAGGGAGTGTTGCCGGTCGAGCAGTTCATGCAGGACTATTTCGACAATACGCGAAACGTTCGCTACGCATCGGCGTTTTTCGTGGACGACGCTCGAAGCCGCCCGTTGATTCATCGCATTGTCGAAAGAGTGCTGTCGCGCGAGGTCGATGAAAACGTTCGCATGGGGCCGACTCATGTCTGGGTGCCCAAAAAAGAGTTGGAACGGTTCGCCGCCAGCTTGCCCAACGTGCTTCGTTTGATGAGCCTGGCCAATCAGCACCGCCGCCGCATCTCGCACCGAACGTGGCAGTCGATTCGCTACGCGATGCAGGATCGCGAGCCGTTGCCGCCGGACCAGGAAACCATCGAAGAATTCTTGTCGCTGTTGAGCCAGCCCGGTCGCTTGGCCCCATTGTTGCGCCGGCTTCACGAGTTGCGAGTGATCGAGCAACTGATCCCCGAATTCAAACGGATGCGAGGCTTGTTGCAATTCAACGCTTATCACAAGTACACCGTGGATGCCCACAGTTTCCGCGCCGTGGAGGCAGCGACCGACCTGCAGGATGACAAGGGTGGGATGGGGCGGCGTTATCGGCGTCTGGACGACAAACGACTACTCCATCTCGCCCTGCTGATTCACGACATCGGCAAGGGTTACGAGGAAGATCACTGCATCGTCGGCGCTCGAATCGCCAAAGCGACGGCACAACGCTTGAATCTGGATCCACCCACCGCCGAAACTTTGGAGTGGCTGGTGCGGAAGCATCTCGCCGTCAACGTGGTTGCGTTTCGGCACGATTTGAGCGATCCCGAAATCGTTCTCGCCTTTGCCCGCGAAGTTGGCTCGATTCGAAGATTGGAACTGCTGGCGGTCCACACCTACGCCGACTTGGTGGCGGTCGGACCAGGCGTGGCGACCGATTGGAAACTGAATCTGATCGAAGACCTGTATAAAAGGACGCGTCGATACTTTGATTCGGGAAACCTGCCCGGCAGCCCCGACGATCCGGAGATGGAGAGGCAACGCGAAGAGGTGCGGCGACGATTGGAAGCGAATTCAGCCGCCCCGGACTGTTACCGGCTGCTCGATCAGTTGCCGCTTTCGCTGTTGGGCCGCGGTGAACCGGAGCATCTGGCCGAAGAACTTGAGTTGGTCAGCGAGAAGCCCAGGACCGGCACGTGGACGCTTTGCACATCGCGATTTGATCCTCGATTCAAGGCCACTCGCTACACCGTGATTCGCCGCGAGGTTCGACACGCCATCGGGACGTTCGCTCGAGCCACCGGGGCGCTGAGCACAAAACGGCTGGTAATCCTTCGGGCCCAGATTGAAATGATTGGCGATTTGGTTTGGGATGATTTCTGGGTCATCGACCCTGAGTTTCCTGATGGTGAGCCGAACGAGCTGCGCACCGAAGAGGTTGCGCAGCAGGTTTGTCGATTGTTTGACTCACCCGAAGAACCGCTACCGGCACACGGGAAGGTCTGGAACACGGAAGCCGATCGCGAGCCGGCGCGCGTGAACGTGTTGCCCAAGCAGGTCACTTTCGACAACCAGACGGTCGATCGTTGCACCATTCTTTCGTTCTTTGCCTATGACGAAGTGGGGCTGCTCAACCGCATCGCCTCGACACTGGCCGAGAAACGCGTGCTCTTGCATTTTGCGAAGATCGACACGCACTTGGACCAGGTCGCGGATGTATTTTACGTTTCCGAGGAAGACGGTTCGAAGTTGACCAACCGCGAGCGACAGCGTGAAATTCGCGATGCACTTCTGGGCGCCGTGGGCCAACCCTCGTGCGATCAGCCACTCGCCTAGCGATGAAGCCAGGTTGCACAATAAAGGCACGTTGCGCGATGAAGCCAAGCGGCGTCGCCGTCAATGAGCGACCGTTCCGACTGGGTAAGCGGTGCCTGTCATTTAAGGCGTGGCATTGGAATCGATTGCGACGCCCGGTGCTCGCGAGATTGCAAAAGTTTGCGTCAGTTTTTGTTGCACGTCCCTTGACGCGCGGCAATGCTTCAGTGGTTCATTGACCGCGATCGCTCGGCGGATTCCTCCACCCCGAACGCAAGCCCAAGTGACTTGCAACTAAAAACGGGAATCGATCCAAGCGATCACCGAAATCAACGGTTAGCGCCGACTCGCAGTAGATCGGCATGGAAACTTTGAATTCGATGGTTGAGGACCAAGACCTTCCCAATCCTCCAAAAACATGGATGTTCTCTGATGCGTACATCTGCACTCACCTCTGCCTTCCTCACACTCGCAACTCTGGCCTCCACCGCTTCGGCCGACGATTTCAGCGCCCTGCTTGCTGATTTGAGTTTTAGCGACGCTCCCGCACCTGCGCTGACCGAACCCCTGGCAGTCGCCCAAGAGGAGACAGTCGAGCAACTCAAGCAGGTCCCGACTGGTCTGACGATGCCGGAATTGGTGGAAAGCACTCCCCAGAGCGAACCAATTGCCGAAGTGGCAATCGCCCCGCCGGTGGAAGAGTCGATCGAGATGGAATCGGCACCCCAGGTCGCGTTGAAAGATCCGATCCCGGTCTCCGAACCGACGTCGGACAATGTTGACTTCGACGCAGTATTCGCGACGCAAGGCGTCCCAGCGATCGGTGTCGAGTCCAAACCGGTTGGACATGTTTTTCGACAGTGTGACAACCAGGCTTGTGACACCGGCATTGAGTGCCGACCGCACGTCAAACCGCAACTCCCCAAGTCATCGCTCTACCAATACTTTCGCAGCGACGCATGTCACACGAACGTTTGGGATGGCTATCAGCGGCATTGCGGAGCCCACCACAAGCATGCCCACGGCCAATGCGACTGTTTTGAGAAAAGCCGAAACAACGGTTGCCACGGCTTGATCAACACAGGCGGTAACTGTAGCGATTGTGGAAGCTGTGACGCCCTCTGCGACCGATAACAGCTGGCCGCCGAGTTTGCTCGGCCCGCAATGAAAAAAAGTTCCACCCGGCCCCGGATCTGGTTCAGCCCCGGCAACCTGCTTGCCGATGAGACTCATACCATGGATTGGGAGGGTGGAACGATCGGTGCCATCGTTCCAGCATTGATGGGCCATGGTGAGGCAGGGAGGGCTTCACCATGGCCCTTCTCTTGTTCGGGCCTTATCTCGAATTCACCCGAAAAGAGAAACTAGCACCAAAAAAACAGCCGTCGAAGTTTAACTTCGACGGCTGTTTTCATTTCATCGTTGTTGCCCCGGCCGGGAACGCACACGCGGCCGGTCCCGAGGGCTCAGGCAAACAGCTTTTCAATGACGTGTCCGTCACGAACAAGCGTGATCGGGCGACCGGTGTTGCTGTCATACTCGAGCGCCGGGTCGATGCCCAGGTTGTAATAGAAGCTGGCTGCTACATCGTCAGGCGAAATACCTTCGTGCCGCGGCCCCGAAGCGGTGTCATCACTTTCCCCGATCACCTGACCGCCACGAACGGCGCCACCGGCCATCAGCATGAACATGCAGCGCGGGTAATGATCACGGCCTCCCTCGGCACTTCGCGTGTTGATCTTCGGCGTACGCCCGAATTCGCCGGTTACGAAAACCGCAGTCGATTCGAGCAGTCCGCGCTGCTCGAGCCCGGTAAGCAGTCCGCTCAATCCGGCATCAAGCTTCGGCAGCTGGTTGGTTTTCAGCCGCGTGAAGTTGTCCTGGTGTGTGTCCCATCCACCGAGCTGAAGGCTGACCAGTCGCACACCGGCTTCGACGAGCCGCAATGCCAACATGCAACTTTGCCCGAACGAATCCTCGCCGAACTGCTTCGCAAAGCTTTCCGGTTCCTTGCTGATGTCGAACGCGTCACGGGCCCGTGAGGATGTGATCATGGAATAAGCCTGCTCGCCAAACTTGTCGAGGCCCTCGAGAAGCTGTTCGTTCGATTCCAACTTGGCGAAACGGCGATCGAGTTTCTTCAGCAGCTCCTGCCTCCGTTCGACCTCATCCACTGAGATGCCCCCGGCAAGCGAGATACCGCGCACCGAATAGGGTTTGCCGAATTCCGGGGTCGAATTGGTTTCAAGGGGAGCATGGCGAATGCCGAGAAAACCGGGCCCGTGTCCGGCGCGGGGAACGGCGACCACGCTGGGGATATCCGACGGACTGGGTTGTTCCTTCGAAACGACTGCTCCGTAACTGGGATACTCCAAGGCCGGGATCGGCTTGCTTCCAGCGTTGACGTACTCACGTCCGAGCCGGTGAGCGGCCAACGTGTGGCTGACACCCCTCAGGATCGCAAACTTGTCAGCGACCTGTGCCATCTTCGGCAGGTGTTCGGAGATTTCAATGCCGGGCACGTTCGTTGAAATCGGATTGAACGTTCCGCGGAACTCCGACGGCGCATCTGGTTTCAGGTCGAACGTATCGAGGTGTGATGGACCACCGGGCAATTCGACGAAAATGGCTCGCTCGGCGCGGCCGCTTTGCAGCTGGCCGGCGGCCGCCATCTTCATGTAGTTTGCAAGCGTGAAGCCGCCAACGGTCAACGTGCCTGCCTTGAGCATGTCGCGGCGTTTGATTCCGTCACAGGTTCGATGGATTTTCATTTTCAGCAGACTCATGGTCAGGGTCGGGAAGTGGTTTGTGAAACCGAGCGTTACCACCCGGCTTGAATTCTTGGATTGGGAAGTCAGTGCGTGAGGATGAATTCTTTCGTATTCACCAAGGCCCACAGCAACGATTGGATGCCGTCGGCGGTCGTCTTCGAGTCCTCGATGAAGGTCGTCGCAATCTCGGTCTCTTCGCTGTCGGGGAACCGACTCAGTGTCCGAAGGTAAACGTCGTTGACAACGCTATCGATAGTGCGTTGTTCGGGGGATTCACTTATCGAATCAACGCTCTGCAGGTCCGCCTTCATCCATCCACTTGGATCGGCAAGCAGCTGGTCGAGCGGCGGTGTGGAGAAACCGAGTTTCTTGAGTCTCGCCGAGATCTGCCGATACTGCTTCTCGACCGACGGACGCAGTCGTTCTTGACGCTGCTCGGGAAGATCATTGAATTGACGCACCCGATTCACGACTTGGCGTTTCATCGCGACCGCTTGCCGCTCGATCGAGGCTTGCCGCGGGTCGGCACCCCCAACGGGTCCGGGGACGCCGAGCGACTTGCAGACCTGGGCAACCCAGCCGTTCTTGTCGGCAAGGCGTTGATGCATCTCGATATCGTTGCGCAGGTAGATCGATTGCAAAAGGCTGGGCGAGCTGCTGCGATCACAGTCGCAGTTGGATTCCCGAATCGATTGGCCGAAGACTTCGAGTGCAAAATCTTGTTGATTTCGTCGCCGCGGTTTTCCGTCTGCAATCGCCATCTGATCAAGCTCGTCACGCAATTTGCCGGCGTAGGTGTCCGATCCGGTCGCCAGCACGACCGCGTCGTAAACGATTTCGGCGGGAAGCCGCCGCGGAACATGACGCGAGAAGTTAACAAGATCCAGGGCGTTGGACTCGTTCGTTTCGGCGCTCCGCTGGTACGTATCACTCGTAACAATCGTGCGATGAAGCCACTTCAAGTCAAAGTCATTGGCGACAAATTCGGATGCCAGGTAATCCAACAGCGGAGCGTTGACGGGCGGGTTGGCCAGATTCATGTCGTCGGTTGGATTGACGATGCCTTCGCCAAAGTAATTGCTCCAGACGCGATTGACGATCGCCTTGGCAAAGTAAGGATTCTCGGGTGAACGCAGCCATTGCATCAGTGCGGGGCGAGGATCCTTGTCGAGTTTGACTGGTTCAGCGTTCCCAAGGATCTTGCCAGAGGGTATCGGGAGATCGGGAACCTTGCGGCCTTTCTTGCGAGCGGCCGCGCGAGCTTTTTGAGCCCGCTCGGAAATCGCTCGAACGTTGACCAGCAACTCGCCAAAGGGAACGGTCTCGCCTTTCTGTGCGGCTTGCGAAACCGCTCGGCGCAAATCGCCGCCCCGGAGCTGTTTGCCCTCGGTCAGTTTTTCCAGAAGTTCATCCCGCTCGCTCTTGGATTCGGGGCTGACCTGGTTCTGGTTCACACGAATGGGGGTGAACAGCTTCGCGAATTGCTCGAAGTCGTCTTTGGACCATTGGTCAAACGGGTGCTTGTGACACTGGGCACATTCGATTCGCACACCAAGAAAGGTGTAGGCGAATCCGATTGCCCTTTCTTCAGGCCGTTGAAAATTTCTGCGGCCCCAAAACATGGGCAAACCATCTCGCTCGGCGAACTTTGATTCGTTTCCGGGCTCACAGGCTTCGGTCATTCTTTCGCAGTACTCGAGATAGCTCTCGTTTTCCTGGCGGCTATTGGCCGTGACAATTCCTTCCATGATCTGGTCATAAGGGACGTTGGCCTCAAGCCGTGCTCGCAGCCACTCGTACCACAATCGAGGCGCCGCACCACGTACCGGCAGAACATTGGTGAGTTGCTCGTCGCTGTTGCCGGTCCAGTCGGAAAAGCGTGTCGCCCACCACGCTGCGTATCCGGGAGATCCGAGTAGTTCGTCGATCAATCGCTGGCGTTTGTCGGGCGAATCGTCGGCCAGAAAACGACGGACGGCCTCGCCCGACGGAAGGATTCCGGTGACGTCAAGCGAGACGCGGCGAATGAATTCGGCATCGGTGCATTCGCCCGAAGGAACGATTCCGAGCTTGTCGAGTTTTTGTTGTACCAGCTTGTCGACGGGATGTTCCGAAGCGGTCTGATCAACGACCGCCGTCGAACCAAAGCGACGCATCACAGGAATCGGGACCACGGCATTGTCGTAATAAACCACGACGTGCGTGTCACCGCGAACACCAGAGCTGAGTTTGCCGGTGTCATCAATTTCGGCGATCGAGTCATCGTTCGAGCTGAACCGACACAATTCGGTTACATTTTCGGCCGAACCGTCTTGCCAATGCGCGATGGCGGTCAATTCAACATTCTCACCCTCATCGGAGAACTGGATTTCTTTGGGCGACACTTCGAGGCGGACCAGTTTCTGCAGGCTCTTGGAATCGAACTTTGCACCACTTTCGATCCAGCGGCGCAACACATGATGTTGCCAGCTTCCTTTGTCGTAGCGTTTGCCGCCTTCGTGCATGTCGGCATCGGTGGGCTTGGAAAGGACGAGACTTTCGTCGATATCGTCGACATCGACGCGACCGCTGTTTTCATCCCGTAGCGCCGCGTGATCGGCCTGGAAGTCGTAGCCGAAAAGTGAGAGTTGGAATCCGCCGCGTCCCTGGAAGGACCCGTGACAGGCGCGTCCATTGCAACCGAGCCTGCCCAGCAGCGGGACAACATGTCGTTGGAAGTCCGGGATCTCGCTGACATCGGCTTCGGCGAATCGCTGGCTCAGCGGCGCGACCGCCGGGCTCGACTCGGCCTCCGCCTGGCTCTTCGCATTGGCCCCTTCCGCGGCTGCTTGCATGGAACCGGCCGCAACCAGACATCCGGTTGCAAGCACGATGAAAACGTTGCGTAGGCGAGAGAAAGCTGGTGATTCGATGAGCATCGTGTTCATTTTTCTTCAGTGGAAGACGTTCGGTGTGTATCAAATTTGAAATTGGTTGTGGCGGCATGCGACGCGCCGTCGCTGAGGTTATTTTTGATCTCGACCCGCTTTGCGAAGCAGGCTCAGGTAACTCTTTTCGAGTTTCTGTTCCGGGTTTTCCTTGTTCGCGCGAACCTTTGCTTCGGTTGCTTCGAGCTGGTTCTGAAATCGCTCGAGCCGTTGCCGATAGAGTTGGACGTAGTATTCATCGCGAGCAAATTGAGCCTGTTGCAAGCGGCCCGCTCCGCTATGCAGCAGCTTTCGATCTCGCTCGCTGTCGCGCACCTTCAACTTGGCCGTCAACAGATTGACTTCGTTTTGAGACTTCAAAAGTTCGACTTCAAGGTCGTACAACCGCTCGTCACGGTTCTTGGCGGCTTCGAGCTTGCGTGCGGATCGTGCCAAGTCGCGAACGGCGCGATCATATTCCGGCGACCGGTCCGAGCGGAGCCGCTGCAGGACGGAGCCAAGTTCGGGTAAATGCATCCGAACAAGCTCCATCGCTTTGGTCTCAGTCTGGCGATCGACAGGTACCACATTTCGTGGTGATGTTTTCTTTCCGTTGTCAGCCAATGATTGTGAATTGGTCAGCCTCGCCTGCGACGCTCGCACGCTCGATGAACTCGGCTTCGCCTTGGGGGTCGGACCCACGGCGGTCACGGAGAGTCCGGTCGAGACGAAAATCGCTAAGGCGACGAAAACCGTGAGATGATTCTTCGTGATATCAACCATCTTCACTTGCCCCCGGGATATCAGTTTCAGATTCAGACGCTAAGGCAGTGATGATCCAGGAGAGTGTTGCATCATTGTCGGCGGGATCGTCGCTCGGCACCGTCGCTACCGCTGGATCGGACTCGTCCAACTCGTAATCATCAGCATCAAACGTGAGCGGGCTTTCGGCCCATGCGCGGGCGATCAACAGATCTTCCATTGCATCCGCTCGTGGTTGGTCATCGATGCCCGTGAGGCTTGCAATGCGTTGAGGATCCGGTTCGCTTCGGCGAAGTCCGACAAAGACCAGCGTCAGGCAAGCAGCAATCGCGACCAGCGAAGCAACGAAGGTCCAGCGTTTGGACTCGTCATTCGCCGCCGGTATCAAGGGCGAAGTTGTTGGAAAAGTTTGTTGGGATGAAACATCAGCGATGGTTTCGGCCTGTCGCAGCAATTCCTCGCCGAGCTTCGGCGAGCACGCAAGCTGCCGCTCGAAATCCGCCAGCACATCGGAGGGCAATTCCCCCAATAGGTACAGCATGCACTGTTCAGACCATCGGTCGTGGGTCGTCGATACGTTGGTTTCGGGGCGTGGTCGAGTCATGCGATTTTCATTCGGCGTCTTGTTCCATTTCTGATTTCAGCCGCTCGAGTGCTCGCCGCATCTGTGTCAGGGCGGTCCCGAGTGGAATCTGCAGCTGGTCGGCAATTTCCTGGAAGGTCAGGTTTTCCTTGATTCGTAACCGAACGACCTGGCGCCACGAGTCGGGCAGCTGCTCAAGGGCTCGGTAAAGTTGTGTCGTCGTTTCAGAAAGAATGACATTCTCGGCCGGGTCGGTTTCCGAATACTCGTCTGCGCCATGTCGCTCGAGCATCTTGTCGGTCGATGCCTTGCTCCGCCACATTCGTGCCGATTCATTTGCGGCCACCCGGAACAACCAGGCTCGCCGGGCTGCCGGTGCAACATCGCGGCCCCGCTGGATCATCTTCACGAAAACGACTTGCAAGCAGTCATCGATATCCGAATCCTGCTTCAAGCGACCCTTCAAGAATGCCCTCAGCCCCGGCGTTGACTCCTCGAATACCTGTCGCCACTGCCGGGAAACGTCCTCTTGAGGCGACGGCAAATCAGGATCGGAATCGGGGTTTTGGCTCATTTCCGAAGTCGGTCAACTAGCTAGATGCGCCGGTCATAGCGATTATTTCACCTGCAAATCGATTTTCTGTCCCGGTTGCCAAGATGCGAATTCTCCGGGCTTGCCGCCGCCAGCTGACAACTTGACGCTCGCCGCGGATCTTTCCTGGCGGCGGTCGAGGTGGCAATCGGGGCGAACCGGTGGGTTGATGTGGGGGAGGTGTTGGGTTCTGCTTTCGCATCGATACCCAGAACCATACCGCAGTCACCCTGCCACTACATCCATTGGCATAGGGAACGATGGACGCAAAACAAGAAAACATCTGGCTCGGGTTTGATCTTGGCGGCACCAAGATGCTGACCATCGCCTACGACGAGAAATGGAAAGTGATCGGCCGCCGACGTCGCAAGACCCGCGGACGTGACGGAAGTGACAACGGGCTGGAGCGGATCGCATCGACGATCACCCGGTTGATCGATGAAAACGAAATTCCGAAAGATCGAATTGCCGGAATCGGAATCGGATGTCCCGGTCCGATCGATCTGGATCGTGGCCGCATTCTCAGAACTCCCAACCTCGGCTGGGACGATGTCGACGTCCAGCACAAACTGCAGAAGCGGTTTGGGTTTCCGGTGGTCGTATTGAATGATGTCGATGCCGGCATCTTTGGTGAATACAAATTCGGGGCTGCGAAGGGTTCACGTTGTGCGATCGGTATCTTTCCCGGCACGGGAGTGGGCGGGGGCTGTGTCTACCAAGGCCGGATTCTCCAGGGTGCCGGAGTCAGTTGCATGGAAATAGGCCACACGCGGATCAGCAGCAGTTCGCGGGCCAGCGGTTACAAACTGCCCGGGACCGTCGAGGCCGAGGCAAGCCGATTGTCGATTGCCGCCGAAGCGGCCAAGGCGGCGCACCGTGGCGACGCGCCGCACCTGCTTAAAAAGGTGGGAACCGATCTGGCTGAAATTCGTAGCGGCGCGCTTGCTGACGCAATCGAGAATGGAGACGAAGCCATCAAGAATCTTGTTCAGGAAGCGGCCGAATCGATCGGATTGGCGGTCGTTAACATCGTCCACATTTTGGCGCCGGACAAAATTGTGCTCGGCGGTGGTTTGGTCGAGGCGATGGAAGAATTGATCGTCGGCACTGTCCGCAAGACCGCGCGCCACAACGTGATGAGCGTCTACAAAGATCGCTTTGACGTCGTCGCGGCAAAACTGGGCGACGATGCTGGTGTGCTCGGGGCGGCTGCCTGGGCGCGCCAGGAAATCGAAAGTCGCGATTGACAAGGATGAGCAGCGCGACGCGGGGAGCCGATCACCGTTTCCAATTCCACAAATGGCGATCGCGACTACTGGGCGTCCGATCTTGTTCCCTGCGGTCCGCCGCTGATTGCGTGATCGGTCGGCAACGGGCGCGCTGCGGTCGCAAATCCACGTGCGTACAATTCTTCTTTCAGCTTACGAAAGGCGGCGAAGCTGTCGGGATAGACCCAAACCGTGATGGTCGTCGAACCTGGATCGCGTCCGGCCAATTCGATGTCGAGTTCGCGGGGCTGGGACAGCAATGCGTGAATCGGTTTTCCGTGCGGCTCCTTGAGCGGTTCGACCGTCATTCCGACCAACTGGATGCGAGTGGCCATTTGCACCTGGCCGCCCCGAGAGACCATTTCGCGATTCTTATCCATTCGGTAGCGGGCCACGTATCCGCGAACCGGACCGACCGCTGCGTCCATCTGTCCTTCGCGGGACCCGGGCGCAATACGCTCGAAGTCACGGCGGATTTCCGCGACCAGCCTTTCGACCGGGACGACTGAGAGCAGATTGCCTTTGAGGCGAAAATGCAGCTCGTCACCGAAGACAGTTTTCGCCATCGGCGTTGGAAGATGAGCGATGGCCACAACCTCGTCCGGTTGATTCTCCAGACGTTGTCGCTCGCCGCGAAGTTGTTCGAGTTTCTTCTGTGCCTCATTGAGCGCGGTTTGATGCTCGGCCAGGAGAATCGAATCCCGGTCGAGTTCGACTTTCCGGGCTTCCCAGGCTGCTTGCGCCTCGGAGAGCAGGTCCAGCATCACCGCTCGCTGCGACTTGCGGTGCTGAATTTCAGCATCGTATTGTCGGATCAACTTTTCGAAACGATTGGAATCGGCTTGCGCGGAGGCCGCGCGCATCGATTGTTGGGCAAGCTCGGCCAATTGTTCGTCAGATGCCAGCGGCACGTCCGCCTCGGTGACCGTTTCCTGTTGGATTTGTTCTTTGATCTCTTCGATCACCGCCGTCGACTGGGCACCCAGGACGACAACCAGAATGATCAGGATGCCGACAAGGTTCGCGACAATGTCCAAAAACGCGTCGTGACCAAGTTCCAGAGTGGCTCGTTTCCTTTTGCTTCCACGACTCATGGCGCGATCCTCCCCGACACTTCAACACCGCTGCCGGTCATCAACGAGCGCAATTGATCGAATCGGTTTTCGCTCTGCGGCATCACAATCACGTCGAGACGCGGTTGCCATCGCCCACCCGGTAACGCGGGTCCCCACTGTTTGATGCGATCACGAACCGCAGTCGCCAACTCCAGAGCGGCCCGATTGATATCGGTTCCGCCGGAGAGTCCAAAGATTTCGGTTGCGCCGTTGCTGGACGAAGGAAGCAGGACCAGCCGGTCGGAATGACATTCCATCCGGATTGTACGAACGATCGCGTTACCTCGCATTCCCGCTATTTCGGGTGGCAATGCCCAATCGCGGCCCGACCGCGTGACCAGATCGGTTGGCGGTGGCGAGCTGTCGGCGGTGCGGTTCGAGTTGCTTTGATTGTCCGAGGGTGAGCCGGATCGTGATGCCGATGAGGGAGACGAACGGGATCCGCTTGACGTCGCTTCGGGCGAGTTGGCGGTTGCACCTTCGGAATTCTTCGCGGCTGCAGACATGTCTGAAGTGTCGGCGGAATCACCTTCACTCGACGCCAGCGATTTGATTGCGTCGCCGGCGAGGTCGGCATGCTCGCCCATGGGAAGAATCGTCGATCCAGAGTTCCGCAGTTCTTCGGCGGCTGTCCTCATTTCATTCACCATGCGCCGCTCGTCAGCGGCAGCTGCAGCGGCTTGATAATCGATCGTGTTGGAGTGATCACGATGCGTCGGTGGGGCGGAGGGCGATCGATTGGCGGTTGGTGTCGGCCGCGTGTAACTCGAGTTTCCGATTGCGTAATCATCGCGGTGTGGTCGAAAGCCGTGACTGCGCCCCGCTCGGTCGAGCGACGCGGCCGAAAGCGTCGGCATCCGCTCGCTTCGATTGGCCGTCGTCAAGTTCCCGGAACGCGAACGTACAGCGGCGTGGGAGTCGCCGGCCAAGCCGTCGAAATGTTTGGATCCAAGCCGGTTCCGACCGATGCCGCCGCGGCGGGCGATCGATTCTTTCGCGTGCTGTCGAATAGCAGCTTCGCGAATCGCCAGCTCGACTCGATTCTTCAACTCGGGATCGGGCTTCGCGTATGCCAACCGGGTATCGGCCGGAACCAATTCGTACCCAAATTGATCATCCCAGTCCCGCATGGCTTGGCGAGCCGCGGCGTACGTTTCGATTCCATCGGGACGCACGACCAGAAGAGGGTAGGGCGGGGCGGTGTCGCCGTAATGCTGCATGATGTGCAGCCGCATGATTCGCAGGGCGGCATCGAGAGGGTTCGCCGAGTAGTCTGACTTATCAAGTTGGCTCAACGTGATCTGCGAGCCTTCGGGCCAGATTGTCAAACCCGCCGCGGTGCACTCCAGGTAAACCGGGCGCCGATCGGTACCGTTGGGTCCTTTGTGGGGCACGATCACAACACGAGGTGAGGCCGATTTGGATTGTTCACGCAGCTCTCCGACAGCTCCTTGCTCGGCTTCGATTTGGGCGCGAAGTTCTGCGATCGCTTTCTCGTCCAATTGGTCGTCAGACGAACCATTGGTCGCACGCTCAACTTCTGCATTGAGCAGCCGGAGTTTTTCTCGCAGCCGGTCCATGTGGTCTTCGAGATGGGTGATCTGTCCGCGACGCTCTTCCATGTCGGTGGTTTGCTTGTCGCGGAATGCGACCAGTTGTTCAACGCGAAAACGTTCCTCGGCGAGCATGAACTCCGCGGACTCGGCCGACATTTGAACGGGCGGTTGGACGGGGTGCTGATTCGCGCGAGCGACTTGCTCGTTCCTGGCATGCTGTTCGGCCGCGTCGGTCGCGTTCTGAGAAACAAGAGCCAGCAAAAGAATCAATGTTCCGAGCGTGCACACCAGCACGGCCAGAAAAGGGAACAGGGATGGCGAGAGAGATTGGCGTTGACGCCGACTCATGCTGCACGCCTCGACGAAACCGCCGGGCCGGCACCCGGGGAATCGGACATCCGCTGGGACAATACGTCAACGGCTCGCGCCAGCACTCGCATCGCGTCGGCCATGCCGTTGCCGCCGGCCGCGGAGACGCTTTGAACCACAGTCGCGTTGGTTTCCGAGAGTCGACGGAGATTGGCATCAAGTGATTGTTGGAGGGCGGCGATCGACTCGGAATGGCTGTATGCCTCGGTCAAAGCTTCGTACTGCTTGACCAGCGCAAGTTGCTGTGTCGAGAGCGTATCGGAGTGGTAACAGATCGATTCCTGCCACTGGTGGCATTGGCGTTCAAGTCGATCCGCAGCAATTTGCGCCGATTCATCAAGACTTGCGGCGTGATCGACCAATGCCGGTTTCAATACGGATTGCAGTCCGTCGATGACTTCGCGCGACGCTGACTCGCTGGAGGTCTGGGCCAGCCGCCGGGCTTGATCGACCGTTTCGCTCCATTGGCGGCATTGTTGCTCCATTGTCTCGCCGGCGATCCGCGATGATTCCACCACGCACTTGGCGTGATCCAAAAGGGCGGGCACGAGCGTCGTCTCGAAGGCTTCGGCGATGGTGTTGTTGTTACGCTGCTGGACGCTGTTCCACTGGTTCTGGGCGGCGTCGATCGTCTCACGCCATAGTTTCGCTTGATTGTCAAGCGACTCCGCGACCGCTGCCTGGACGCCGCGGCAAAGGTCGGCGATCAAGGCCGTTTGATTGTCGGATGCTTCGTCGCTGGGAAGACACGCCGAGACGAGGTGACCAACCCGGGCATCGATGGCAGCCAGCAAGCGTTGCTCGTTCCGTTCAATCGGGAACTGCAGGAAGATCGCCACCACGGAAAGGACCAGACCGAGCGCAGTTGTGTCAAATGCCACGTACAGACCACTCTTGAGGTTCTGCACGGCGGCGGTCCCGTTCGAAAAATCGAGCCCGCCAAGCGTTTGTGTGATCCCGATCACAGTTCCCAGGAATCCCAACATGGGGATCGCCCAAATGATGATTCGTACCAACCCGAGTGAATCGTGAGCGGCATCGGCGTCGCGAGCCGAGAGTTCACGGAGATCATCGGCCAGGTGTTTCGTGTTCCCGCGTTGTGATTGGCGTGTGAGCAATTCTCCGAGCCGGCGGACCAGATGGCTGTCCCGCGTGGACGATGGCAACCGGGTGATCTCCGCCAGCCATCCTTTGGCGACATGACGGGCATCGTTTTCTTCCAGCCACCGTCCGGCGGGAGAATCCTGGGCCGTTGGAGGCATCAAGTCTTCGTCACGGATCGCCTCGAGTCGATTCGATTGTGAGACGATTCCGAACCACTTCGAGATCAGTACCGCCACCGCGAACCAAAACAAGACTGTCGCCGCTACGGCAACCGGGTGTCCGAGAAAGTAACGCTGCATCGGCGCCCATGAGACCGTCAGCACGATCGCGTAAAAGCCGAACGCCAATAGCATCCCTGTGAGTGCGACCACCGCCGGGTTCGCATTCATCCCAGCTTCGGTGGGATGATAGACAGAGGCTTCCGAGCCCGATTCGGTCGACGGAATGACGTTTCTCGAAAAGGAAGCCTGTTGCACTTTGATACTCACGGACAAACCTTCTGGTTGAGTGGGATCCGCGCCCTGCCGGCGCAGTTTCATCCCGAATCTGGTGATCCCATCGTGGAGGCACACCAATCCCTACAATCGGATCGACCGGAAACACCGGCCAACTTCACCCAATCGTCAGGAATTCCCACCAGGCCTGGACGCGTCTTTTCAATATTGCGGCCCGCTGCATTGGGGGGCTACGATCGCGCCTGTTCGACGCCGCTGAGTGCAAATTCCGGCGTTGGAAGGAGTCCCCAGTGATGGAGTGGAAGGATGTGGAAACGGATTCGAGCAAGTCAGCGAGGCGTGAAACTGACGCCGCTGGTCGCAGCTCTCATCGTGATGGTGGTGGCCGCCACGGCGGGCATCAGCCAGGTTCCGCCTCAGGATTCTCAAGCTTCGGACGCTCGGTGGGGTGGCCAGGGTGCGGGCGTGGCAATCGCGGCTTCCCCGGTCGAGGCACTCGCGAGAGTGGGCGCTGCTGGCGAGATGATCGGTTTTTCCGGTTCTGACGCCTCGGGAACTCAGACAATTACGCTAGTTCACACCGGAAAATCCTGGATGGCTGTGTATCATATCGATAGGTCGGGGAAGATCCGGCTGGTCAGCAGTCGTCCCATCGATGCTGACTTTTCATTGCAACTCAATGCTACTTCGCCGTTGCCAGACGAGATTCGCGAGCTCGGTCGTCGGTAAGTTTGTTGAGTTGCAACGGCGTGCCCGGTGCGGTGTGCCGTCTCCTCAACAAACGACGTCGTTTCCCCGCCAGGGGAAACATCGGAGCCGACAATTCAATGGCAGACTACCTTTCGCTTGAAGAAGCCGCCAAAAAACTTGGAATACCAACCGACAGGCTTGTTGAACTGAGAAGCCAGGGAAGGGTGCGAGGATTTCGCGACGGTGCAAGCTGGAAATTCCCCGAGGATGCGATCGACAATCTCGCCGATGACCTGAGCGCCGAAGTCGGTGATGCCGAAGTCGGTGATGATGGCGGCAGCGGGTTGCTGGTCGACGAAAGCGAAGTCGGTGCGTCGCTCTCCTCGGGCGGCAGCAACGTGATCGGCGGTGATGTCCCATCGAGCGAAGAGGGAAGCGGTAGCGATCTTGAGCTCGGCAACGAGTCACTCGTTCCCGGCAGCGGCAGCGACGTCGATCTGGTGCCCTCCGAAGGCGAAGGGAGCGACGTTGCCATTGTCGCCAGCGACAGCGACTTGTTGCTGGAAAGCGGCGGCGATGATCTGCTCGAGATCGACTCGGCAGAATTGCAGCTGGATGATCGCGCAATCATGCACGATTCCGGCCAGCTTGATTTGGCCATCGAACCCAACGCGGGCAGCACCGGTCCGGTGACCGACGAAGAATTGAACGCAATATCCGAATCACATCCTGATGTGCTCGGCCCGGAAGCATCCGACGGCGATTTGAATCTCTCAGACGAGGACAGCGGCGAGGATCTGATCGGCGATGACGAAGATAGCGCGATGGATGTGCTCGGCAGCGACGCATCGACCGAAGGTTCACAGTTAAGCTCCACCGGTGTCAGCAGTCTTGAGTTGATGGAGGATCTCGATTCGCCTGGTGCCAGCGACCTCGGATCATCGCTGAGCAGTCGCGGGGCGGATGTGCTCAGCGAGATTGACCTGCTTGGATCGGAGAAAAAAGACAGCGGTTTGCTGGCAGGCGAAAGCGACGATTTGCTGGCGTCTTCAGGACTCGGCAGCAGTATCGGGGCCGATGCTCTGAAGGATTCCGATCTTGGTGGGCTCGATGATGCTCTGGCGGATGACGATGACCTGGTGATCGCCGATGACGATGACGACCTCGTGATCAGTAGCGCCGGCAGCGACATTTCGGTTGCGGGTGACAGCGGAATCAATTTGATGAGTCCGTCGGACAGCGGTTTGTCACTCGAAAGCGAACCACTTGATCTGGCCGGCAGCAGTATTTCCGCGCTCGACCTCGGGGCCGAACTGTCCGATGGCGGTAGCGGTAGCGGCAGCGGCAGCGGTAGCGGCAAGGGCGAGGCAGAGTTTCAGGCCGATGAGGAATTCCAGCTTTCACCCTCGGGTGTCGGGCTCGATGCCGACTTTGAAAGTGGCTCGCAAGTGATCGAAGTCGAAGACTCCGAAGCAATCGGTGAACCGGTAGAATTTGGCGATGCCGGAATAGTCGAGGCCGACCCGCTTGGCGGAGACGTCTTCGCAGAGGCCGACGACGGCGACGCGGTCGTCATGGACGACGAAGCGGAGGGAATCGAAATTGATCGATCCGCTGCGCCGGTTTCCTCGGCCGCAGCGGTCGGGGCCTACGAAGTCCCCTTCACACTCCTGCAATGCATCACGTTGATGCTGATCCTTTGTGTGCTAAGCCTCGGCGGCATGCTGATGACCGACCTTGTTCGTAACATGTGGACCTACAGCGAACAGTCGGCACCGGTCAGCTCGCTGACCGATTCGTTGATCGGATTGATGGGCTGGTAAGGCGCTGGTGGCTGGTAAGGCGCTGGGCGGATTGACGCCAACCCGAGTCGGACCACCGCCGCAGCCTCGTTTGCGTGTTTCAGACGCCTCGAATCAGGCGGATTGATCAGCTAAAACCGGGTGTTCGCGAACGCTTCACGACTGTGGCACGCTGTCACAGGTTGAATTCTGGGTACGAACCAACGTGGCCGGACGTTTATATTACCTATAGGAAATGTCGCGTCGGAGCTTCGATCCAGCTCCCTCGCCGATGGCCGGTTGATTCTTTCTGTCGTCCCCGGGGGGCCGGTGCGCCACTTGCCCGTGCGATAGTCGTCCGCTGGGATACGTATCAACAGCAAGCCTTTCCGAAACGGATTTCGCCATTCTCGCCCAGGTTGCCATGTCGAGTATTTTTTCTCCAAGTCTTTCGCCTCGTCCCGGACGCGATAGGCGCATGCTGTCGTGGTATGTCGCGGTGGTGATAATCGGTTCGACGGCGATGGTCGGCTGTGAACGAGCCGAACCGATCGTGACCTACTCGATCCCCACCGAGGTGCCCGAGCAGTTGAAACTCGGTGAAGACCGCATGCTTGCCACCATGGTGCCTCATGGCGACGACGTTTGGTTCTTCAAAGTCACCGGCCCGAAAGCCGCGATCGACACCGTGGAATCATCCTTTCGGCAATTCGTTCGCGGCATCGAATTCAACGATTCCGGCGAACCGGTTCTCGACCAGCTTCCGGATACCTGGCGGCGGGGCGGCGAAAAACCGATGCGATTTGCCTCGATCGATGTCGACACACCGGACAAACAACTTGACATCAGCATCTCGAAGTTGTCACGGCAGCCGGATTGGGACCAGCAGGTCCAGATGAATGTCAATCGGTGGCGTGGCCAACTCGGCTTGAGCCCTTCGGACGAGCGATGGGGCGGTGGTGAAGAATTCGAAGTCACGACGCTGGACACGTCCGGGGTGTGGGTCGATCTGATCGGCTCGCCTGCCGAGGCGGCTGCGCCAATGACACCGCCTTTTGCAGGTCAGCCTCGCGTGGCATCCGACCTTGACGGTGGCGGCGGCGGCGGCGAGCCGGCGACGCCCGAGCCCGATTCGCGATTGAAGTTTCAGCGTCCCGAAGGTTGGCGAGACGGTCGCATGACCAGTATGCGAATGGCGGCCTTCAGCGTCGGTCCGGAAGACTCGCCGGCCGAGCTAACCGTCATCCCCGCGGGAGGCGACTTACGCGGAAACGTTGCCCGGTGGCTAGGACAGGTGCGCGAGGGTGAGGTCTCCGATGAAGTCGTCGACAAAGCACTCTCCGACGCCCAGGTGGTCGAGGTCGATGGCCGGCCGGGGCAGCGGTTTCTCTTGGCCGCCGAGGACGCTGAGACGGGGACGGCGATTGACGCCACCATTGTCCCGATTGATGACGGCATCAGCTTATTCGTGAAAATGACCGGACCGGCCAAGGTTGTGACGGAACAATCGGATGCAATCGCGTCATTTCTTGAATCGCTTGAATTGAATCTCTAGTCCCTGCGCTGGATCCAAAAAAGAACATTCCTCTGACACGAGTGCGACGATGGCGACTGCTGCTTCTGAATCTGTCTCCCCCAATCCCGGCAACAGGGATTCCGCCGGTGACTGGGATTCCCTCGGCGCAATCTGCAGCCATGTAGGCGGTGCACTGGGGTCGCTCAAGTTGACCGTAGCTCTGTTTGCCCTTTCGATGATTACTGTGCTGGTGGGAACGCTCGCACAGGATGAAATGAACATGTTCGAGGTCAAGCAGCGGTACTTCATGTCTTGGATCGCACCGCTGCATATTGACGATTTCTTTCCCCAGGCGTTCTATCCGCACGAGAGCCCGATACGAGGCGTTATCCCGTTTCCCGGCGGTGCGCTGATTGGGCTGCTGTTGATGATCAATTTGGTCGCAGCCAAGGTGACCCGATTCCACATCCACGCCAAGGGGACCAGGCTCGCCGCAGGTCTCGGTTTGATTCTCGCCGGTGCCTTGCTGGCGGCAGCTGTGATCGTTGCCGGGCACAGCAGCGACGGATTACAGGGCACGCCTCCGATCAGCTACGAATTGTTGTGGGCGGCGGTGCTGGCAGCACTGACGGTTTTGGGTTGCAGTGTTGGCGTGGCCGGTACTCGCGTATCGAACCCGACGATCAAGTCGATTGCCTACACGATCGCTGCCGTCATCGGAATCTGCATTGTGTATTCGCTGGCCACCGGCTTTCGCATTGGCGACCCCGGTCTGAGAATTGTTTGGCAATTGACCAAGGGGCTTGGTGCCGGCGTGGTTCTGATGATTGGATGTTTGTTTGTCTTTGACAAACAGGGTGGCAATGTTCTGTTGCACTTGGGCGTCGCATTGTTGATGGTGGGCCAGTTTGCGTTTGGCGACCGGCAATTGGAACAGAGGTTGAGTTTGGTCGAAGGCCAATCATCCAACACGCTGGTGAATCTTGATCTGATCGAATTGGCTTTTATCGAGGACGTGGGGGGACGCGACCAAGTCATCGCGATTCCAGGCAGTCGGCTGAAGTCCGCGAGTCGATCCGAGGCGGTGATCAGTGACCCGGCGCTGCCGGTCGACGTCCGCGTGCTGGCTTTCTACGAGAATTCATCGCTCAAAGACGTTACGGATGACAACCTCGCCGACCGGGGCGTTGGACTCGACGTGAGGGCCGTCGAAACCACAAAGTCGGGCGGCACCGACAGCGACATGAATCTCGCTTCGGCCTATGTCGAATTACTCGATAAAGAGTCGGGCGAATCGCTCGGCAAGCATCTCGTCAGCCAATTGATTTCGGACCGGGAAATGTTGATGCCGGATGTAAACTCGAAGGATTTCTACGACACCGTAGCGGTTGACGAAACGACTTACCAGTTCGGCTTGAAGTTTCATCGCGAAGTAAAACCTTACTGGATTCAGCTCGAGGACGTTCGCCGGGTCAATTACAGCGGAACCGATACGCCTCGTGATTATTCGTCATTCATTCGCATCGTCGACGTGGAAACGGGCGAGGACCGAAAAGAACGAGTCTGGATGAATAATCCGCTCCGCTACCGTGGTGAAACGTTCTACCAATCAAGCTACACACCGTTGCCGGGCGGTAAGGAAATGACCGGAATCCAGGTCGTTCAAAATTCGGGATGGTTGATTCCTTACGTTGCCTGCAGCATCACGGGGCTGGGAATGCTGGCCCATTTCATGGGTACGTTGACACGCTTCCTGAGGCGACGCGAACGGGAGACTCGCAAGCAACGGGCCGACCTGGCCGAGTTCAACCAGTCGCCGCCTTCGAACCGCCCGGTGCTGCTGACCGTGGCCGGTTTCGTCCTCTTGGCGATTTACATGCTCGTGCCGTGGCAGGCCGTCATGCAAAGCATGCGGCCCGCCAGCCGTGCGGACCAGTACGACTTTTACACGGCGGGAAAGATTCCGACCCAGTTCGGCGGCCGGGTCATGCCGCTCGACGCCTATGCACGTCAAACGCTCAAGGCGATCAGTAACAAGGATTCACTTCCCCTCGACTCAGCCCCCGCGGCGATCAAGACCCGCGCCTCAGGCGGCGCGGATGCAAAGTCGGCGAAAAAATTGACCGCGATACAGTGGTTGATGGAGGTCGCCGTTGACGGACGAGAGTTGAAGTTCCTGCCGATGTTCCGGATAGATGCCGACGAGGTGCGCAGCGAACTCGGCCTCGATCGCCGTGAGAGCAAGCTTTATTCGCTCGAAGACATCGGTACGCGTTGGGGACGCGTCAGCCAGATGGTCGACGCCGCGGCCGAGAAGGACCCGCGGGATCAATCATTCAAGGAACGCAAGCTGCTCGAACTCGACCGACGAACACGTCAATACACGCTCGCGGCAGCCGCCTTCCGTTTGCCCGTTCCCGAGGAAATCTCGGCCGAGGAGTTTGAACGGGTGTTCCCCGGTGCGGACGAGCAGACCCGGCAACTTTTCGCGTTGAGAGATTTGCAGCGTCGCATGGAAGCGCTCGACCAAATGCCCGCGCCGGCCATCATTCCGCCGTCGGAGGAAGTGGCTGCCGATACGGTCAATGATCCCAAATGGTCTGCGTTCGGATCGGCCTTCTTCAATCACTACCGCGAATTGGCACTGAGTGGTTCCGACTCGGACGACGCTCCGCCGCCGGCGGGCATCGAAACTTTCAGCGAGATGATCAAGTCGTATGGCGACCAGGACACCGAGGCGTTCAATGATGCCGTTGACCAGCATCTTGCCTCGGTCAAGGCCTACATGGTTCCCGGTTATCGCCCGGGTCTGGTGTCGCTTGAGCGGTGGATGCAATCCAACTGGCCCACCGGCGTTGCGATGGTGCTTTACCTGATCACGTTGGTGATGGGGCTGGTTTATTTCGCGGTGAACTTGCCACGACTGCGTCAGGCGGTTTGGGGAGCGCTGGCGGTGGCCGTTGTCATTCACACTGCGGCGATTCTGTGTCGAATTGCAATCACCGGACGGGCGCCCGTTATCAATATCTATTCGTCGGCCGTTTTCATCGGTTGGGCCGCTGTGTTGTTTGGATTGGTGGTCGAGAGAATCTTCAAGTACGGTATCGGCAACATAGTTTCTTCCGCCGCGGGCGCACTGACATTGTTAGTCGCCTACGGATTGAATACGGGTGACACGATGCCGGTGTTGCAAGCTGTGCTTGACACGCAGTTCTGGTTGGCCACCCATGTAATCAGCGTAACACTGGGTTACGTGGCAACGCTGGTCGCCGGCACGCTCGGGATCGGCTACCTGATCGCGGGCTGGATCGGCCAGGATGAGAAAAAGCTGCGAGACATCTATCGGTGTTGTTACGGAGCAGCCTGCTTTGGAATTCTGTTCAGCTTCATCGGCACCGTGCTCGGAGGTCTTTGGGCCGATGACAGCTGGGGACGCTTCTGGGGCTGGGACCCCAAGGAGAACGGCGCTCTGTTGATCGTGATCTGGAACGCGTTGATGCTTCATGCCCGGTGGGACGGCATGGTCAAGGCGCGCGGCTTCGCGAATCTTGCGATCGTCGGCAACCTGGTGACCGCGTGGAGTTGGTTTGGTACCAACGAACTCGGGATCGGCTTCCACAGCTATGGGTTCACCGAAGGCACGCTCATGTACCTCGGGTACTTTTTTGGATTGCACCTGTTGTTGATGGTCGTCGACGCCGTGCTGCGTTGGACGGTACCATTCGGTACGAAACCAGCGGTCTAATGGTTGGGCTGGCCGATCGTCGGACCGCCTCGCCAATTCTCCGCTGAACGAATCCGTGGCGGCGACGGCTCGCCCCGCGGCAGCGGTCGACTGGGTGGAATCAGGATGTCCGCCAGCCAACTCGTCTGGTCCGACATCGGCACCAACACGCTGTGCGACGGCGCCAATGCGGTCAGCACCTTCAACGAGTCGAGCGTCGCGCCGTTTGATTCAACCAGCGGGTACCCGTCGAGGCACAGCACGACTCCCGCCGGGTAACTTTCGTACCCAATTTCGGTGCGACAGATTCCGTCGAGTCGCAATTGCGTGTTGTTCAGGTTGAACCCCAGGGCGATGCGATCATAGGGAATGTCGCCGAGTGAGTTGACCATTCCCTCCGGCAAACGAACATTAAATCCGAGGTGTTCTCTGGCCGACAGAATCAGCGATCGTCCGATCAGCCCATTCTTCGCGCGAATCGAACCCGCGATGTCGCTCTTTCGATTGTTGCGTTCAATCCGACATCGTTCCAATTGGATGCTCGCAGTCCCCGATAGTCGATGTGCATGCTTCTCGAACAGACGATCGAGTGAAACCTGTTCGAACCTTGAGCCGCCCAGATCAATCCACCACTGGCCGGCCTGGGTGTGCCATCGCATCGTCCCGGAGAACATTGCATCGCTGCCGAGACTTTCCAGCGGAGGCAGGTACTCTCCCAGTGCCGAGCAGGGCAGGGGGGTCCCGCCGGTGTCGAGCAGCCACCTGGTCGATGGACTCTCACCCGATCGAATGCGGCTTGCCGTGATTGTGAAAGGTGAATTCGATTGCGATATTGCCGGCAAACACTGAACGGTTGCTTCGACGGAATCTTCCAACGGACGAATCCAGGCGTCGACGTCACGCAGCGTCAGCGCCCCGGTCCGGCTGTGAATGGTCAGATCATTGGCCGCAATCTGCACTGCGGCACTCGTCCGCTCGGGCCGGCACAGGAACCGGTCGTGTATCAATTTCCAGGTGCTGCGAAGCTCGCTCGATTTGAGTTCGGGTTGATGCAAAAGGATCGCCACCTCATCGTCAATCGCGGCCCAGTGCACCTCTCGGACACGCGCTATCTCGCGTCCCGTTTCCGGATCAAGTGCGCGAACATCGTAAAGGTGAATCGAACTCGGTGCGGGACGTTCGTAATCACCAATCTCGATCAACAGTCCGGTGTCGCGCGAGAGTTCTCCTTCGATCGTCCGCAGCGTGCGGGCGTGGTGCCACGGCGTCCAGGTTATCATCACGCACATCAGCGTGATCGAGGTCGGCACCGCGCAGCAGAAAACGAACATCAGCCGCGCGATCGCTCGCTGCGTTCGTTCGTGCATGCGGAGTTCCTTCCCGCCGATGGATTCACACTCGCCTGGCCAAGTCTTCGGCTATGCTAGCGATCCGGTGTCCTGTTACGCAGAGTTGGTTCCTCTGGGCGAGCCGCGATCTTAGATTCGCACGACGATTCGCCGATAGGCCGTTTGGGAAGATTGCAGTATGTGGGCAAGTCTCACAAAGCATTGGTTTTTGACAGCATTAGCGGTTTGCTTCGCCGCGGGTTACTTCGCCGCAGATCCGCTGGCGCCGTTGCTCGAAATGTCTCTGCTGCGCAGCGGAATCGTGTTCATTGTGATGTGGGCAATGGGGGTGACGCTTCGCGCCGAGACGATTCGCAAGAGCATTACCAAGCCGCTGCCGTCGGTGATCGCGATCCTTGCGAACGTTTTGCTTGTACCTTTGCTCTGTCTTCCGACGATGTGGCTACTGCCTGAGAAGCTTTTCGGAGGCTTGTTCGTCACGGCAATCGTGCCATGTACTCTGGCGTCGGCGTCGGTTTGGACTCGCAAGGCAGGCGGTGACGATTCGATCGCGATGATGACCACGGTGGTCACCAATTTGGCCTGCGTGATCGTCGTGCCACTTGGTATTTGGTTGGTACTGGCGCAGCAGGCCGAGATCGATGCGGTCGCGCAGGTCAGAAAGCTCGCAATCATTGTCGTCGCGCCGCTGGTACTCGCACAGTTGATGCGGCGTGCCGGCGCTGGCAAATGGGCCGACCGCCAAAAGCAGCGTCTCTCCCTGTTGGGACAGGTCGGGATCCTGGTGATGGTCGTGTTCGGCGCGGTTGCCAGCGGCAGCGCTGCTGAGGGGGCTGGCGGCGAAGCGGTCGAGGCATCGGCAAGTTGGTTTGCTGCGGCGATCGTGCTCGCATCCGCCGTCGTCGTCCACTGTGTTGCTTTGTCGCTCGGAATCATCACGGCGAAACGTTTCAAAATGTCGAGGGAAAGTCAGATTGCGGTTGGAATCGCGGGCAGCCAAAAAACGCTGATGGTCGGATTGCAAATTGCGATCGACTGTGGCGTCAGTGTCGTACCGATGATCGTCTACCACCTCGGCCAGCTTGTGATTGACACCGTTGTTGCTGATCGTTGGAGGCGAAAGAGCGGTACCGTGCAGGAGTAGAGCCGAGCATACGCTGTGCGTGAGGTCACAAATAACAAAGAGTTGGAAGGATGAAATTCCGCAAGCCCCGCGGACGTGTCTGTTAAACTCGTGACATGTTCGAAGATTCGCTTCGTCGCCTGATCTGTATTGCAAGTCTCCTCGCGTGGGCGACCCTGTGCGGGCCGTTCCTGTTGGCGGACTCGGACCGCACCATCGTTTCGCAGACGACCGATACAGACGCTTTTACGTTTGTCCGCATCAAGTACGAGAGCACCGGTGGTTTTGGCGAATCGTGGTATCGATACGAAGGCCGCGACTGGGAACGTTGGGAGACGGACTACCCACGTGCCGAGAAAAACCTGATCCTCAGGCTCGGCGAGTTAACGTCGATGCGTGTCAATCCGGAGCCGGTCGTGTTGCGGTTGACCGACGACGCGTTGCTCGATCATCCGTTCATCTTCATGAGTGACGTCGGTTGGCAGAAACTCTCGCCTTCGGAACTGGCCGCACTGGAGCGGTATCTCGGTGCCGGGGGATTTCTGTGGGTCGACGATTTCTGGGGTGATGCCGAGTGGCACAACTTTGCCTTCAACGTCCGGGGATTGCCCAAGGCATGGCGCTGGCGACCGGTTGGCCGGGATCACCCGATCATGTCGATTGTCTATCAACTCAAAGAGTGTCCGCAGGTGCCGGCGAGAATCTTCTTTGCTCAGTCCGGCATGTCGACCGACCCGCCCGGCGTGCATCGGTATCCCAGCGGCGGTGTCGCCGGAGTCGGCACGGTTCACTTCATGGGATTGTTTGACGCTCAGGGACGATTGATGGCCGTTGCCACGCACAACACCGACATCGCCGACGGATGGGAACGCGAGGGAGAATCCAAGGAGTTCTTCGACCGGTTTTCAATCGATGCTTATGCCATCACGATCAACATTCTGACCTACGCGCTGACCCATTAACTGATTTGGCCCATTAACTGATTTGGCCCATTAACTGATTTGGCCCATTAACTGATTTGGTCAGCGCCGAGGATAAACGGTCGTAATCCCTCCGCCAGCCTTTGGAATTCGATCATGTTTTGTTCCTTTGGAAGTGGTGGAATCGCTGGCGTTCGGTTCACGTCATAGAGGACCGGCCCTCCGTCGACGATTGCGTAGTCGAATTTTCCGAAGTCGAATCCCAGTTCTTTCCTGATCTCACGTAGTTCCTCTGGAACATCCGTGAGTGGTTCGCGGCGGACGATGTTCGCAGCTTTAACGATGGGCTCGGGTGACAAACCCAGTACACTCGCTTCCTGGTCCCCAAAGAACTTCCACATCCGCAGGCAATACAAATCGCCGCGGCGTTCCGGTAGAAACCTGTCGACAATGATCAGCGGGTCTTGCCAAACAACCTCGGGGACGCGGTGCTGCGACTCAAGCACGAGGTATTCCCGCAGGATGCGGCGATCGCTGTCCGGCCCCAGGCCTTTTGCAGCGAGTTGGGCTTCGCGCCGTCCACCCCAATTGCGATCCGCTTTCACGATCACCGGACCGTCATAATCGTCGCCTTGGGCGACGAGGTTTTGGGTAATCCGTCGCTTTGAGATGTCCTCGACGCTGCGATTGATGACCACCGGAAACCTCCGAATGAACTCGAGATAGTTTTCCGGAACAACGGTCAAATCGACATGCAACACCACCACGTCGGCCTCGAATGCCTCGGTTGGTCCCTGAATCACTGTCACCTGGTGACCCAGCTCACTCCAGATGTCCGCGAGCCACCGGAGATAGTATTGGGTGCCGAATGATCCGTGTTCGTGTATGAGAATGCCGATGTGTGGCATCATGGCGCCTTATTTGTTCTGCCGCGTATCCTCGGCCAGCTTCGATGGGATCGCGGGCCACGGCAAGGTGGGGAACATGCTCTGCTGCTCTTGGGCATCGTTTCGTTGCGCCAACCTCCGGGATCCTTCGAGCCAGCAACCGGTACAAGACAGCCCCGGTTGGCCCTTGAACAAAAGCGGGCATGTGACGTACATTACGGGGCTCCGCGACCCTGTACCAAGCCAGGCTCGCCTCGATAACCCCTCAGAAAAGACGTCCGAAATAGCCATGAAAGAAGGCATTCACCCCGATTACCAGGAAACAACGGTTACCTGTGGTTGTGGCAATACGTTCACCACGCGCAGTGTGCGCAACGAGTTGAAGATCGATATCTGTAACGAGTGCCATCCCTTCTATACCGGCAAATTGAAGTACGTTGACACGGCGGGACGCATTGACAAGTTCCAGAAGAAATTTGCAGCCGGCACGTACGGAAGTCTCGAGCAAAAGAAAAAGAAGGGAAAGAAGAAGTAACTACGCTCATTGCTCAGCCATCTCACAGCCGCACGGTCTCTGCATCACAGACCGATGCGGCTGTTTTCATAACCAACCTTCTCGACCCGCGGCGCGATCGCGGTCAGGCACCTGAAAAGATTCATCCATGAGCGGATCGATTCGCGACACCCTGGAAGAAAAGCTGGCTCGGTTCGAGCAGCTTGAGCGCGACATGTCGAACCCCGACGTATTGGCCGACGGGGCACGGATGAGCGCGACGGCGCGCGAACATGGTGGATTGGCAAAACTCGCCCACAAGTATCGCGACTTCAAGCGGCTGACCGACGAAATTCACGGCTGCAAGGAGATGGCCGAGGCGGCCGAGGACCCGGACGAACGCGAAATGGCAGAAACGGAGATGGAGAATCTTCGTGCCGAGCGAGAACAGTTGTGGGAGGAACTGCTGTCGTTGACCGTGGGCGGCGAAGAGAGCCATCGGACCCGTTGCGTGATGGAAATCCGCGCTGGAACCGGTGGTGACGAAGCAGCGTTGTTCGCGCGCGATCTGTACGAAATGTATCGACGCTATGCGGAGCAGCGAGGGTGGAAGACCGAAGTGATGGACGCCAGCGCGACCGAAATGGGAGGTTTCAAAGAGGTCACCTTGACGCTTGAGGGCGAAGGTGTCTATCGCGACCTGCAATACGAGTCGGGAGGCCATCGTGTCCAACGCGTTCCGGAGACCGAGACCCAGGGGCGCGTTCATACCTCAGCGGCTACCGTCGCCGTGATGCCCGAACCGGAAGATGTCGAGGTCGAACTGAAAGCGGATGATTATCGTGTCGATAAATTTGGTGCCTCCGGCCCCGGCGGCCAGCACGTCAACAAAACGGAATCGGCAATTCGGCTAACCCACCACGACACCGGAATCGTTGTTCAGTGCCAGGATGAAAAGAGCCAGCACAAGAATCTGGCCAAGGCGTTGCGCGTGTTGAAGGCGCGTATCTACGAAAAAAAACGAGAAGAAGAAGCCGCCAAGCAGGCCGAGCAGCGCAAAGGGTTGATCGGATCTGGCGATCGCAGCCAGCGGATTCGCACTTACAACTTTCCGCAAAACCGATTGACCGATCACCGCATCAATTTGACGATCTACAAGTTGGACCAGATCATCGCGGGCGACGTCAGCCCAGTGACCGAAGCTCTGGTCGAATACGACCGCGACCAACTTCGCGGCGACATGATCGACTAGGACTCAGCGCGCAAAGAGCGGAGCTGTTTGAAAACGATGTCAGAATCCACGGGTCCGAGTTCGCGCGACAGTCGGGGAACCAACATGACGGAGAACCCCGAAGGCCCCGGCACGAGCCCCGATTCGTGGACAGTGCTGCGGCTCTTGGAGTGGACCACTGAGTTCTTCAAGCAGCGTGGAAGCTCCTCGCCACGTCTCGATGCCGAGGTACTGCTCGCCCACGCCCGCGAGTGCAGCCGCATCGATCTCTACACCGCCTTTGCAGAGGAACCCGAGGAAGAACAGAGAATCGCCTTTCGCGAAATGGTCCGTCGGCGTGGCGAGGGAACGCCGGTCGCCCAATTGGTCGGGTATCGCGAATTTTACTCCTTGCGGTTTCGTGTCAACGAAGACGTGCTGATCCCGCGCCCCGAAACCGAGCATTTGGTGATCGAGGCCCTCGATTGTGCCAAGGCGATGAACGAACCGGCCGCCGAGCTGAGCATCGCCGATGTCGGGACGGGCAGCGGGGCGATCGCGGTGACGCTCGCCAAGCATCTGAAAAACACGAGCATCACGGCTGTGGATCAAAGCACCGCTGCGCTGAAGATCGCACGGTGGAACGCGGAACAACACGGAGTCGCTGATCGAATCACGTTCGTCGAAAGCGATTTGCTGGATGCCGTCACAGCGCCCGATCGGTTCGACATCATTTGCAGCAACCCGCCTTATGTCAGCGAATCGGAATTCGAGCAATTGTCACCAACGATTCGAGAGCACGAACCCAAACAGGCGCTGGTGGCCGGCCCGAAGGGGACCGAGGTGATCGAGCGGATCTTGCCGTTGGCAGCCGAGCGTCTTCGCGCCGGCGGACGCTTGATCCTCGAACTCTCGCCGATGATCGCCGACGATGTTGAAACGTTGGCCAATCAATCCAGCGAACTTGCGGACTTGCGGTTCATCAAGGATCTCGAAGGGAACCGCCGTATATTGTCACTGTTGCGAGTGTAGCCCTACGTGGCGGAGGTCTGCAGCGCTTTGTCGCTGATATCTTTCCGGCACCATGCCCCGCGCCAGCGGATTTGTTTGACAGCCGTGTAGGCTTGCAGCTTCGCGCCGCTGATCGTGTCGCCGATTGCCGTGACGCCAAGCACCCGGCCACCGTCGGTCACGACTTGCGTGTCGACAAGCTTCGTACCGGCGTGAAAAACCTTGACTCCGTCGACCGCATCAGCCTCGTCGAGTCCGGTTATCTCGCGTCCCTTTTCGTAGTCGCCCGGATACCCTTCGCTTGCCATCACAACGCAAATGCTCGGCCGTTGGTCCCACTCGAGCGGCTCGAGCTCCGCCAGTCTTGAATCAATCGCCGCTTCGAGGATGTCGACCAGGTCCGTTTTCAATCGCATCAACAATGGTTGGCATTCCGGGTCACCGAATCGGACATTGAATTCGAGCACCTTGGGCCCGGCGGCCGTCATCATCAAGCCGGCGTACAGAACTCCCTTGAAGGGACGGCGTGCCCGTTTCATTGCGTGCACGATCGGCACCAGAACATCCGATTCGATCTTTGTCATCATCTCTTCGTCGATCATCGGAGTCGGGCAGTAAGCGCCCATGCCGCCGGTATTCGGTCCGGTGTCTCCATCGTTGGCCGGTTTGTGGTCCTGGGCGGCCGGCAGCGTCACGATCGTCTCGCCGTCGGTGATCGCCAGAACGCTTGCTTCCTGGCCGATGAGTTTTTCTTCAATGATAAGTTCATCTCCCGCTTCGCCGAATTCACGTCGCGAAGCGATACGGTCGATCGCGTCGAGCGCTTCATCGCGGGTGCTGCAAACGATGACGCCTTTTCCCGCCGCCAGGCCGTCGGCTTTCACGACCACGTGCGCCGGCTCACCCGGTTCGGGGTAACGATCCTTGATGTATCGGATCGCTTCGTCTCCGCTACGGAATGTTTGATAACCGGCTGTGGGGATGTTCGCCGTATGGAGCAGGTTCTTGCAGAAGACTTTGCTGCCTTCGAGTTCGGCGGCCTCACGCGATGGGCCAAAGACGCGCAGTCCCTCAGCTTCCATGTCGTCGACCAGCCCTGCGACCAGCGGGGCCTCGGGTCCGACGATGGTCAAATCGATTGACTCGTCTTTGGCGAATTGGATCAGTGCCGCCTTGTCGGTTGCCGCGATCGGCACGTTGACCAGGTCGCGGGCGGTGCCGGCGTTTCCGGGGGCGACGAAGACTTTCTCAACCCGGGGGCTTTGTGAGATTTTCCATGCCAGGGCATGTTCACGCCCGCCCCCGCCGACCACTAACACGTTCATGTCTGATACCTGAATGCACAACGAATGCCGGAACCATCAACAGTGGGCAATTTAGAGACTCGCGTCCCGTTTCGACAGCAGCCAAGGGCCCGTTTCGACAGCAGCCAGGGAATGGGGCGCGGAAGCAAAAATCGGGGTTCCGCCGAATCCGTCATAGCTGGACATCAGATCGAGGGGTAATAAAATGCGGGAGTCCCGCCGAAGATTGCATTCTGTCATTCCCCAACACCCTGCCTGGGATGGCACTTTCTTCGCCAACCACTCCTTCGATGGGCGACGGCTGGTGGTCGAATCGGTCGTCGCCTTCCTGTTTGTCATCCCATTTTTTTGACCGGCCGAACCACCAAAAATGAGCCTCGCCCCATCCAAGTTTCGATCGTCGGGTAAGATGTGAGCGTTGACCTCCACCATCCCGCGGTCCACCATCCCATCCGGAGAGACTACGTTGAAGAACTCGATGCTGCCCCTGTCTGTTCTGTTCCTCCTTTCGATGACAGTATCCGCCGTTGCTGAAACTGGGGATTTGAAGATCCGGTTCGAGTACGGCGGCGACGCACCCGAGCCCGGGTCGGTGAATGTCGACAAGGATGTTGAATTTTGCGGCAAGCACAAACTTGTTGATGAGAGGTTATTGGTCAATCAGGAGAACAAAGGGATCAAGAATGTGATTGTTTACGTCTACACGGGACGTGGCGGATCAGATCTTGACGACGTCAAGCCCGCCAACAACACACACACACTTGCCAACGAGAATTGCCGATTCGAACCCCATATCGTGATCGCACAAACCGGCGATACGTTGAAAGTTACCAATCCCGACACGGTGGGACACAACGCCAACCTTAACTTCTTCAACAACAAACAACAAAACCTGATGATCCCCGCGCAGCAGGATAAACCGATCCCGTTGGTTGAAGCCGAGCCGGCACCGATTCCCGTCGACTGTAACATCCATCCGTGGATGAAAGCCTTCGTCGTCGTGCTCGAACATCCCTTCGCGGCCGTCAGCGACGAGAACGGCGACCTGCTGATCAAGGGGCTGCCCGCCGGTGAAGAATTGGTCTTCCGCGCCTACCACGAAGCCGGTGCGATCAAGGACGTGACGATCAACGGAAAAGAGGACGAATTCAGTCGCAGCCGTTTCGAAGTGAAAATCGAACCTGGACTCAACGACTTCGGCACGGTCGTCATCCCTGCTGATTCGTTGAGCGCCGATTGATTCATCGTCGCGGTCCCACCAAGCCTCCTTTTGGATTTCCCAGACATGAAGATTCCGTCCTCCGCGGGCTACGGTGCCGCATTGCTTTCTCTGATGCTTGTGGTCGCTTGCGGCAAGACCGAGCGGTCGACAGCAATCCCGAATCCACCCGTCCCCGCAGCGGAGTCGCAGGTCACCGAACCGGAGGTCACCGAACCGGAGGTCACTGAAGCGGAGGTCGCGGATGCCACCGAGTCCTCGCCGGCCGCCACCGAGGCCAATGCGACCGAGGCAGTCGCGGCAGAGGGAGGAACGTTGAAGATGCGCTTCGAGTATGGCGGCGATGCCGTCGAGGCCGCCAAGGTCAATGTCACGCAAGATCAGTCGTTTTGCGGCCAGTTCGATCTTCGCAATGAGCGGTTGCTGGTCCATCCTGAGAACAAAGGAATCAAGAACGCGTTGGTCTATGTCTACACCGGACGTGGCGGCTCGGAATTGACCGGAATCGAACCGCGCGGCGCCACCGTGACACTCGCAAACGAGAATTGTCGCTTCGAGCCTCATATTGCGCTGAGCCAGGTCGGTGACACGTTAAGAGTGACCAATCCGGATGAAGTCGGTCACAACGCGAATCTGAGCTTCTTCAATAACAAGGCGGAAAACCTGATGATCCCCGCCGGCAAGGAGGCTCTGATCGAGCTGAAAATGGACGAACCCGCGCCAATTCCGGTTGATTGCAACATTCATCCGTGGATGAAAGGTTACGTGCTGGTGTTGACGCATCCCTTCGCCGGGATCAGCGATGAGAACGGCGATTTGACAATCAAGGGATTGCCGGTGGGGGAGACATTGGTGTTCCGTGCCTTCCACGAGGCGGGTGCGATCAAGACGGTAACGATCGGCGGGGACGAGGTGGAATGGAGCCGCAGTCGCTTTGAGGTTGAGATCCAAGAGGGCGTGACCGACATGGGAACCGTGGTGATTCCCGCCGACGCGCTCACGGCCGAATAGACATCACGGCGGCGCTGGTGCGGCCCGGTGCGAGATCAACCGCCTGGAATCGAACCGACGAATCGCTGGGGGTGCGACAATCGGTAGCATTTGCCGATCGCGACCGTTCACGGTTGAATGAAGGTGTGGTTCCTTGGCAACTATCCTTTGTCCAAACCAGTTCGATGCCGTGCGTCTAGTTCTGATTCTCCCCTTTCTGCTGGCCCTGGCCGGCTGCGACTCACAGATCGAGCGGTTCGAGACCAATGAAGTCTACGCGCTGACGTTAGCCCGTTCTCGGAGCGTGGAAGTGGATGCGATCCGTGCTGATGTCGCGGATACTCTCGACATGCTCTTCGGTTCGCCCGACGAGCCGCGCTGGCCTGAGTCGATCCTTGATCAACCCAACCGTCCGCTGGTCGATTCTCAACGGTTGTCGCGCGCGGCCGGACCGGTCAGCAGCGAAAAGGATGGAACACATCGCGGGTCATTTCGTGAGCACTGTGTGATTTGCCACGCCCTGGCGGGAAGCGGCGCAGGTCCGGCGAGTTCATTCCAGGATCCCTATCCGCGCGACTTTCGGCACGGAGTTTTCAAATGGAAGTCAACAGAGCGGTCTGCCAAACCGACACGCGATGATTTGCACCGCGTGATTGATCAGGGCATTCCAGGCACAGCCATGCCTGCCTTCGCTCGGCTCAGCGCTGAGGATCTCGAGGCGATCGTCGATTACTTGATTTATCTCGCGGTTCGCGGAGAGGTGGAACGGCGGTTGATGGCGGCTGCGATCGACCAACTCGGATACGCCGAAACGTTGCCAAGTGACGAATTGCGACTCAGCGGTGACCGCAGCAACGAAGGGGGCGAAGTTGTCCGCGAGGTGGTCAACAAGGTCGTCGAAAGTTGGCGAAACGCAAGGGAAGGAACCGTCGCAGCGCCGGGCTGGGAAGAGCTGCGCGGCCCAGCCTATTCCGTGTCCGTTGGAAGGGGCCAGGAAATTTTTCATGGCCCCATCGCCAATTGCGTTGGATGCCACGGTAAAAATGGGCGCGGCGGTGTTGCCACGCTCGATTACGACGATTGGACGAAGGAGTATTCGACACGCGTCGGTTTGACCCCATCGGATCGGGACGCGATGCGTCCGCTGCGTGAAGCCGGGGCGTTGACTCCGCGTCCGCTCAATCCACGAAAGCTTCATGATGCCGTGCTGCGCGGCGGTAGCGATGCCGAAAGCTTGTACCGGCGGATCACCCAGGGAATCGCAGGCACTCCGATGCCGGCGGTCACCTTGGTAGAAAAGGAAGATGGAAGGGGTCTAACCCAGGACCAGGTGTGGGATCTGGTCCGTTACGTTCAATCGTTGGCGAAGCTTGATCAAGGGGAGTCACATTGACCGAAGATACATTCCGCACCATCGGCGCGATCATTGGTTTGTCGGCGGGTATCGGCTTGATGTTGGCGATGGGCTTTTCGGGCATTGTGTTCGGTGCGCTGTTTGGCGCCGGTGGCTGTGTAAGTGGAGCTGTAACGGCCGAGAAGTTACACGCATGGAAAAACCAGAAAGGCGAATGAACGTCGATGCCGTCGAATGATTCGTGTTCCACAGCGCCGACTGGCAACGCCCATCCCCCGGCGCGCGCCCTTCACCACCTCGCCGTGCTGGCGGTCTGTTTGGTGTGGCCACTGATTTGGGTAGGTGGATTGGTCACAACGTACGACGCCGGAATGGCGGTTCCCGATTGGCCGGCCACCTACGGTTACAACCTGTTTCTCTATCCGTACGAAACATGGTTGTTCGGACCTTTCGATCTATTCATCGAGCATGGGCACCGCTTGTTGGGTGCCGTCGTTGGCATGGTTGCGATCGCCATCGTAATCGCGGCGTTCTTGCGCGAACCGCGAAGATGGGTTGTCTACCTGTGCGTCGGCGTGCTCGTTGCGGTGATCGCTCAGGGAGCGCTCGGAGGAATGCGAGTCGTGCTGGGTGATCGCACGCTGGCGATGATCCATGGGTGCGTTGGACCAGCGTTTTTCGCACTCTGCGTCGCGGCGGCGGTGGTAACGAGCCGGCACTGGTGGCGATCGGCTTCTGACGAGGACGCGGCCAGCCGACGCGTCGGGTTGGTGGTCGTGGTAATGGCGACAGCGTTGGTTCTGGGGAGCTACTTGCAATTGGTCCTGGGAGCCCAATTACGGCACGTGCAGCCCAATGCGGCTCCGAGCGGTTTTGCAATGACCGTCGCCCTGCACGTCATGACAGCCTTTTTTCTGTGGTTTTTAACTGTTGTCACCTATTTCGCTCTTCGGCAGTGCGGCGATTTGACGCTGTCACGGCCCGGTATGGCGCTGGTAGGATTAGTGGCGATCCAGATCCTGCTTGGGATCGCGACCTGGGTGGTCAACTATGGATGGCCATCTTTTTTGGAGTGGGTACCGGGAGCAGACGGGTACCTGATCCAAGCCAAGGGATTTGTCGATTCGATCATTGTCACCTCGCACGTGGCAACCGGATCCTTGATCTTGGCGGTGGCGACGATGGTTTTGCTGCGGCTGTTACGGATTCGACACCGACGCAATCAGGCGCACTTGAGAACGACTCCAACTCCTGTTTGATCTCTTCTAATGGCCACCGACGTTTTGACTGCTGATCCGGCTACCAAGGTTGGCGAGGCCGCGCGCATCGGCGGTGGCGTTAACGATCTTTCGGCCGGGCGACTCAACGGAGCAGGGCAGGGGAGTGCGGAAGAACTTGATTCCGGCACCGACAACTTGGAACGCGCGAATCCCGGTTCCTTCTCGGCAGCTTGTTCGGATTACGTTCAGCTGACCAAGCCGCGAATCGTGGTGATGATCCTGGTCACAACCACCGCGACGGCGATGCTAGGCGCTGGCGGATGGGTGGCCGCGGGGCAATTGTTTTGGTTGTTGATCGCGACCGCCGCGGTCGCCGGAAGCGCCGGCGCAGCAAACCAGGTTTGGGAACGGGTCATCGACCGGCGCATGACCCGCACCGCCGGTCGGCCGATACCATCGCGCCGGCTCTCAACCATTCCGGCCGTTATCTACACCGCCGCGTTGGGAACAGCCGGCACGATCATGTTGCACATGATGTTCGGAGCTGTACCGGCATTGGTGGGATTGGCAACTTGGTTCATTTACGTATTGGTGTATACGCCGTTGAAAACACGTACCCAATGGAACACAACCGTGGGCGCCGTGTCGGGCGCACTTCCGGTGTTGATTGGCTACACGGCAACGGGCGGTTCATTGACCGACGCGACTGGATGGCTGTTGTTTGGAGTATTGGCGGCATGGCAATACCCGCACTTCATGTCGATTGCGTGGATCTACCGTCGCCAATATGACGAAGCGGGGTTTCGCATGACCACGACGGTCGAACCGTCCGGTCGAAGCGCCGGTTGGCAAAGTATCGCCGGCTCGCTCGCCCTGATTGCCTGTGCCATTACGATGGTGTGTCTCACCGGCAGCTGGCTCGGGGCCGTGATTGCATCCGCCGCAGTGCTGGCCAGCACCATCCCAATGTTGCAGGCGTCGATTCGCTTTGCAGCCGACCCTGGCGACACGCGGGCACGTCGGTTGTTGCGCTCGTCGTTGTTGGTCCTGCCTGCGGTTTTGGCGGTTGTCACGCTGCGTCTGTTTTGGTGAGCATTTCGTTGATCGATCACAGGCCTGGTTCGGATCATCCGTCGGTCACCGCCGTTTGCACGGTGCACGACCTGCACCACAGTTATGGGGACCACGTCGCATTGCGGGGTCTCAGCATGCACGTACAGCCGGGTGAGATCTTCGCGCTGCTCGGTCCCAACGGCAGCGGCAAGACGACCCTGTTTCGACTGCTCTGCACCTTGTTGCCGATCCAGCGGGGCACGATCTCGATCGGTGGTTACGACACCCGGTCGAATCCGCTCGCGGTGAGAGGGCAAATTGGTATCGTCTTCCAGTCGCCGAGTCTGGATAAAAAACTGACCGTGGATGAAAACATTGCCTGTCAGGGTGCGTTGTACGGAATCAAAGGAGCACAATTACGGCGGCGACGTGATGAATTGTTGCAGCGATTGCAGTTGACCGATCGCCGCGCCGAGTCTTGCGAGACGCTCTCGGGTGGTTTGAAGCGGCGCGTCGAATTGGCCAAGGGTATGTTGCATCAACCACAGTTAATGCTGTTGGACGAGCCGAGCACGGGCCTCGATCCGTCCGCGCGACTGAGTTTGTGGGACGCACTTCGCGAAATGGCCGGCGAGGGGATCGCGGTGTTGTTAACAACCCACTTATTGGAAGAGGCCGAAAAGGCCGACCGCGTTGCCATCATGTCCGAGGGGATGATGATCGCCGAGGGAACGCCACATCAATTGAGATCTGAGATGGGCCAGGGCATCGTCACGGTCGTTGCCAATGAGAGCGACGAAGTCGAGCAGATTTTGCGGCACCTGGGACTCGATCCTCAACGTCTTCACAATCAGTTCCGTTTGCATGATGAATCGCCGGCAACGCTTGTCTCGACTCTGGTCGAGAAACTTGGCGACCGGGCCCGCTCGATCACCATCGGTCGGCCAAGTCTTGAGGACGTTTTCGTTTCCAAAACCGGGCGCGAGTTTGTCCATTAGCGCCGTGAGTATCTGAAATTGTGAGCACGCTGAGTACCATGAGCACCGCCACCGAAACGGCCGAGGTTTCACTCGAGCCTGTCGAACAATCTCACGGTGTGAGTATTGGTGACGGCACCGCGGCGGCATGGATGCTGGCGAAGCGAGAGTGGGTGCGTTTTTTTCGCCAGCGTAATCGGGTAACCGCGGCGATTCTCCAACCCTTGTTGTTCTGGTTGCTGTTCGGAACCGGGCTGCAAGGTTCGTTCGAGAGTGCGGGCAACCTTGATTTCATGCAATTCTTTCTTCCGGGCACGATTGCCTTGATCGTGTTGTTCACCGCGATCTTTTCCACGATCTCAGTGATCGAAGATCGTCGCGAAGGATTCATGCAATCGGTGTTGGTCGCACCGGTGGGGCGTTGGCCTGTGCTGGCCGGCAAAGTGATTGGCGGATCCGCGATTGCGTGGGTGCAGGCTGTTGCCTTTTTGGTGCTTGTCGTTGTGGTTGGAACGGTGGCGATTCAATGGACGCTGATACCGTTGCTGTTGTTGTTGGCACTGATCGCCGTGGCAATGTGTTCGCTCGGGATGATCGTCGCCTGGCCGATGGAAAGCACGCAAGGATTTCATGCGATCATGATGCTCGGCTTGATGCCGATGTGGCTGCTCAGCGGGTCCTTCTTTCCGATCCCCGTGGTGGGTCCCGAAGCAGGTTTCGGCCAGTGGATTCTAGGAGGTATCATGAGGGTCAATCCGCTGAGTTATTCAATGGTTGAAATGCGACGCCTGTTGTACCCCGCCGCCGACTTTGCCGAGGCCGGGTTTGCCCCGCGGTCGCTGGTTTGTTGGGCTGTGACCATTGTCGCGGCGTTGTTGACGACACTGCTGGCGTGGCGGTTGATGCGGGGCAGTCGAAAAGTTGATGTGATTGTTTGAGGATATGCGAATATGCGAACCACTGTTCACCTGGTGATGATCCTTTTGGTCGGCGTCGGCCTCGGATTGGCGATTCGAGCGATGCGCGCAACGCGTGGTGGCCCCGGCGTTGACGAGGTGGTCTATACCAATGACGCTCCCACGGTCACCGTCGATGCGACCGAGGTTGAGAACATGCTGCCCAGTCATCCGCCCGAGGACGAAGAGTGGCTGAGTCGATTCGAATTGACCGAACGAAGTGGCAAGACAGTCAAAAGCGAGCAGCTGCTCGGCCAACCCTACGTCGTCAGTTTCTTTTTCAGCACTTGTCCGAGCATTTGTGTTCAGCAGAACCAGAAGCTCAAGGAGTTGCAGGAAAAGTTCGAGGGCGCGGGTGTGCGATTCGTCGCGATCTCGGTGGATCCCGAAACGGATACCCCGGAGGTGCTGCGCGAATACGCGGCGCGTTTCGGCGCCGACGAGAATCAATGGCTCTTCATGACCGGAGACTTGACCTACATTCGTCGCATCGGAGCAGAGATCTACCGGCAACCGGTCGACCAGAAATTCCACAGCGAACGATTTGTCCTGGTTGACCCCAAGGGTGAGATCGAAGGCTTTTACAGTTGGCCCGAAAAGCATCAGTTCGAAAAACTGAAAGAGACCATCACGCAGATGATCGACGGGACGTTTGAGGGCAATTCGGCTGGCAAGGATTCGTGATGCCTTGGCAATTCTTTGCCGACCACGTTCCACACGCAACCGCAACACTGAACCTGGCGGCGACGGTACTGCTTGCGTTGGGGCTGATCAACATTCGGCGGGGTCGGGCCAGGGTGCACAAGAAGTTCATGCTCTGGGCTCTTGGCGTCAGCGCGTTGTTTCTGTTGCTGTACCTCTTTCACAAGGTCGCCCTCTACCAGGCAACCGGACAACCCAACAAGCGGTTTCCCACCGATCCGAACGTTGCACCTGTGGCTGCTAGATACACTTATTATGGAATCCTGTTGACTCACCTGGTGTTGGCGATGGCGGTTCCGTACCTCGCCTTGCGGGCTGTCTTTCTGGCGATGAAGGGACGGATCGTCGCACACAAAAAGCTCGTCAGGTTTGCCTACCCGATCTGGATGTACGTGTCGGTCACAGGCGTGTTGGTCTATGTGATGCTCTATCACCACGAAAGACTTTTCGGTTGACCGGGTTGTTCCATCAAGTCAACTTCAGGCCGTCACGAGCATCTGGTCCAGAATTTCCTCGAGAAGCTCGTCCTTGTCCGCGTCGAGATCCGCCTGGCGAGTCTGATGCCGGGGCAGTGCGGCCACCGGGAACTGCGCTTCGCCGCTCGCGGGCGTATCATTGTTTCTGCTCAGATGATTGATCACCAGCAGCGCGTCAAGGGCCGTGACTCGCTTGTCGGCGTTGGTATCCAGGTAGCTGGACTGTGTCGCGTTGGGAGCGAATTGCGCCCGCTCCGCGTCGACCATTGCGACTGATTCGCCGTGGTGTTGTGCGTCATGAAGGTGATTGATGACCATTAACGCATCCAGCGCTGAAACGACGTCATCACGGTTAACATCGAGGAGGTTCTGAGTGGTCGAAGCCAAGGATGCGACGTCGAACTCGAGCGAGAGCGTGTTGCTCTTGTCGCGCGGTGGCGTGATCTCGAACGCTTGAACCAGGATTGTATCGGACAGTTCTGTGTCGGTGACCGGGAAGAAAGCTTCGGCGATGCCGCTGGAGTCAGCGATTGCGATGGCTACGTCCTCGGCGTCGGAAATGTCGACCGAAACGCCAAATCGTGAGAACGTCGTCGTGCCGCGCTCGGATCCCCGCACGAACGCCACGAACGAGTTGGCGACAGAGCAGGAATAAACCAGGCGATTCATTCCCGCATGCAGTGGGTCGGCGGTCAAACAGCTGCCGAGTGATACCGAGGCCTGGTCGTCTTCTCCAGCCACAGCATTGTCGGGCGTTGAATCGGGATCCATCTGATCCGACGCCGTCACTTCCGCGGTGTTGGTAATCGGGTCTGTCGAGTCGACCGTCGCGGTTATGGAAAGTACGGCACTCTCACCTGAGTCAAGGCTGTCGACCAACCAGATCCCATCGAAATCGTCGTACGAGCCTCGAGTCGCATCGGAATCCTCAAAGAAAAGCTCGAACGGCAGCAGATCGGTCACTTCGATGTTTGTCGCCCGGCTGGGTCCGGCATTTCGAAGCGTGACCGTGAACGTGATTTCGTCGTCCAGGGCTGGATTCGAATTGTCGACCGTTTTTTCGAGGGACAGATCGGCAACCGATGGTGGAGGAGTGCCGAGCGTGAGCGCGAAATCTTCGACCTCCCCGTCGCTCGCTTCGCCGCGCGGACTCAGCCCAGCATCGGTGCTGATCCGGGCGCGCAGAAATGTCGTTCCCGAGGGAGCGTCCGCGGGCACGACCACCGACTCGAGCGACGTGGTCGTAAAACCGGGTTGCACGAAGGCGTCGCTCAGGACTTGTTCGTTCACGTCATCCCAATCGCCATCGAGATTGAAGTCGATCCAAACGCTTAGCAGGGCACCGGCGGAACCACCATCGTGCGAAAGGCTGCCGGAGATGGGTTGGCCCGGAGTCAACACGAATGTGTCGGGGGTAAGCGAGTCCTCGTCATCGATCCCGGCAAGATCATCGCCATCGGCTGAGGCAGTTGGTATTGCGTCGGGTTCGGCGTCGCCGGCAAGTGATCCCAGATGCGGACCACCCTCGATGCTCGCGTGCCGCGCACCGTTGTTGGCACCGAGAGTTGGATAATTCCGTAGGATGCCCGACACATCGATCCCGTCCGGCGCATCTCCGAAGTCCTGGACCGCGGCGGATTGCCCGGCCTCGATCGCTCCGATGTCGGTTCCATCATCGGCGTTGCCGATCATGGCGTCATCGACGGTTCGTGAAAACGCACTCCCTCGCTGGTCACTCGAAAGTCCGGCTGAATTGGATCCCTTGTCAATCGCCGGACTGCCATCGAGGAGTGTATGTGTCAGCGTGAAGCCACCGTTGTCCCCAAGTGGACCCAGCAGCGGGTCAGCCCCGACGAGATTGTTGGACACACCATCGGTGAGGGTGTGCCCCGCAGGGTCCTGGACAAGACTGAAATTGGCGGACGTGTTGTCACTGTACAGATCATTGCCTTGGCCGCCGGCAGTGTTGCCCGAAATGATTGTGCTGTTGATCGTCAAAGTCGCGCCGTCGGATGCGACATTCATGATGCCGCCACCGTCGCTGAAAGAGGTATTCCCGGACACAGTGCTGTTTGCGATGTCGAGCACCGAGTTGCCGCCCGAGTCGGCCTCGTTGCGTATTCCTCCACCGGTTGAAGTCGCGTCGTTACCCGCTACGGTGCTGTTTCGGATCGTCAACAACGCGAGCGGTTCGTCGTAGTAGATGGTGCTCTGGTTGGAGATACCGGCGCCGAGACTGGCCGTGTTTCCAGAAATCGTGCTTCTGGAAATTGTCGCAGTCGCCATCCCATCGTACGAGCGATTGTTGATGCCACCCCCGGTCACAGCCTGGTTGCCGCTGATCGTCGTTTCAGTAATCTCCAAGTCCGCCGGATCATAATTTGAATAGTTCGAGATGCCGCCACCGAGCGTCGTGGTGCCGTTGCCGTTACCCGAGATCACGCTGCGCGAAATCTTCAGTGTGCCGTTGTAGTTTGCGATCCCCGCGCCCACGGCGGCAATGTTTCCACTGATAACACTGTCGTTGATCGTCAAAATGTCCTGGTTCCGGATTCCGCCGCCGGCTCCTTCAAAGAAATCGTCGTCCTCGACCGTGCCGCCACGGATCGTCAGCCCGCTGATCTCAACTGCCCCGATGATGATGTCGATTACACGGTCGATCCCCCCGGCATCGATGATCACGTCGCCACTTCCGCGAATGATCAGGTTGCCGGTGATGTCCAAATCCCCGGTCCTTGACTGCTGTTCATCGATTCCCGCAAGCGAAAGCGTGTAGGTCCCTGCGGGGACATCGACTTCATCCGGTCCTCCGACATTGCCGAACGCATTGGCTTCCTGGATTGCCGCTCGAAGCGTGCAGATGCCGCCATCGCTTTCGCAAACGCCGTCGCCGGGGTCGGTGTCGACAGCATCTAAGGTGCTATTGACCGTGAACACGGCAAGCAGACGACGCGATTCAAGTCGCTCGAATCGCAGCCGCTCGAGACGTCGACGCCGCATGCGTTCCTTTGTTCTTCTCGACGTAGGCCGAAACTGCGATTTCATGAGATGTCGAGAGTCAAAGTCGCCCGCGCCGAAGTGATGGTGCAGAGGTGGTCGATTGCGAACCCGTCTCATCCTAGTCGGACCAATTGATCACGGGCACTTTCTGGGCATCTGGGTCGACTGGGAAAGAGGTAGGGATCGCAGGTTTTGTGCGGATTATTCCGATTATTCGTCCCGCTGGGCGACCCGTCGATCCGATCACAGACGAAGGGCCCCTGTAGCGCCGGAGCCTGGCCCCTGAGACCGATCTGGTCGCTGCCTGGCAAGTTCTTTGATCCGATCCGCATGAAACTCGATTCAACCCTGCCGACGACGCCTTGGCTTGCCGCCGCTTGGCTGATTTGTGTTCTGGGAATCACATGCGCTGCGAGCCCGGCCGCGCGCGGAAATGATGCAGACTGTCTTACCTGTGCCGCCGTGAAACCGCGCTGGTTTGCTGAAGCGGCGGCACTCTACATGGACCGCGCGACCGCTGATTCGCGGATCTTGATGCAGAACACGTCGGATGCTTCGCAGAATCTCAATGCGGACGATTTCAATTTTGATTGGGTCGTCGGATTCGAGGCATCGTTGACTCGGCGGCTATGGAATGATGACGGCGTCGAGTTTCGCTACCTCGATCTGCGCCAATTTGATTCTTCGGTGACGACGTTGATCAGCACCGATACCGTTCGCGTCAACTCGGATCCGCCCCTGTTTTTGCCCAACGTGCAATCGATTGCTGCCGAGCTCGAGAGCGAAGTATTCAGTATCGAGTTGAACCATCAGCATGTGATCAACGATTCGATGACATTGATTGCCGGTTTGCGATATGTATCGATGGACGATGACCTGGCAACCGAGTTCGATTCAAACCCTCAGCGTTTCTCGTACGATGCCGCGACCCGCAATGACCTCTACGGTCTGCAAATCGGCGTTATCGGGTCTCGTCAAAGCGTATTGTCACGATGTCTATCTACATCCGCAGTCGCCAAGGTGGGTGTGTACGGCAATGATGCCGAGCATCGCGGTCGTGTTGATACTGGTGCCCCGCCTCTTTCAATCATCGACTCGGCTGACACCGTCGCGTTTGTAGGCGAATTCGGGCTTTCGGCCATTTTGAGACTCGGGAACTGCGTGAGCGTTCGGGGCGGTTACGCAATGATGGTGGTCGAGGGTGTCGCAGTGGCAACCGACCAGTTGCCGCGAAGCGATTTCTTCAATTCGACCGGGAGCAACGACGAGGGCGGGATGTTATTGCACGGTGCCCACCTTGCCATCGAGCTGCAGGCATTCCCGTGGTATTGATTCGTTCGCGGCGTTGCTAGCAACGTTCGTCCGGTTCACGGCTTCGCGCTGAGCGGGTTCAACATTCGTCTTTCGCTGAGTTGCCTTGTTTTTCTAGGCTCCGGCGATTGCTGAAACCCTCGTCGATGGAGCGACATTGGTTTGAACCGGCCCGGCATTTTCTCGTTTGTTTTTCTGATCCTGGTGACCTCGGCAACGCCTGCGCGGGCACAGCAGTCCGATAGTGGCAGCGAGTCGCCGAGACTGATTCTGCCCCAGACTGCGGTAACACAGTCGGGGGCGACACAGGTCGGTGATCAGCCGAGTCTTGTCCAGCAGTCACCGGTTGCCGTTCCGGTTGAGACATTGAACATGATTGCCGGCGGTCCGGAGAAATGGACAAGTCCGGAAGGTCTCGCCAGTAGTCTTCAAGTGCTGTTGTTATTGACGGTGCTGAGTTTGGCGCCCGCGATCCTGTTGATGACGACCTGCTACGTAAGGATCATCATCGTGCTGGGGCTTTTGCGCCAGGCAATTGGATTGCAATCGTTGCCGCCGAGCCAGGTGATGACAAGCATCGCGTTGTTCATGACGTTGTTCGTGATGACGCCTGTCTGGACGCGCGTTTACAACGACGCGATCAAGCCATACACCGATCCATCGGTATCGATGTCATTGGAAGAGGCCTACGAGGCGGGGTCGATTCCGGTTCGCGAGTTCATGTCCCGGCAGATCGATGTTGCCGGGAACCACGACGACGTTCATTTGTTCTACGAATACATGGACCCCGACGCGCCTTTGCCAAGCAGTTTCGAGGACGTGCCCATGCGGGTGTTGTTACCCGCGTACATCCTCAGCGAATTGAAGACGGCATTTCTGATGGGATTCCAGATCTACTTGCCGTTTTTGATTGTCGACTTAGTGGTGGCCAGCGTGACGATTTCGATGGGGATGTTGATGTTGCCGCCCCAGGTGATTTCATTGCCGTTCAAGTTGTTGTTGTTCGTTCTGGTCGATGGGTGGCGTTTGGTAGTACAGATGTTGATGGACAGTTTCGGAACCTTAGGCTGACGGAGATGAATCGATGATGGATGCATCGGCGGCAGTCGATCTTTGCCGGGAAACCCTGATGGCGGCCGTCGTAATCGCGGCACCGATGTTGTTGGTCGGAATGGCTGCCGGTCTGTTTGTTGGATTGATGCAAGCGCTGACGCAAATCCAGGATCAGACCGTCGCGTTTGTGCCGAAGATCCTGGCGATGGCGGCCGTGTTGATCGTGTGCACTCCGTGGCTGGTGATGCGGATGGTCGAATTCACCCGGGGCGTGTTCGAGAACGCAGGCTCACCCTGATGGAATCGCTGGCACAGTGGTTTGTCGATCATTTGGTGCTGGGCGTTCTGGTGATGACCCGGCTCAGCACGCTGCTGATGGCGATGCCATCGGTGGGTGTCGGTGTACCCAAACGGGTGCGGGCGTTTCTTGCAGTGTTGATGACTATTTTGTTATTGCCGCCGGTGGCGAGCGCGACGGCGGTTGAATCTCTTCCGAGAATCGACAATCTGGTGGAATTGACGATTGCGGTCGCTCGCGAGGGTTTGATCGGGTTGCTGATCGGCGCCACGATTCAGTTGATCATTACCGGATTGCAGCTTGGTGGCGAAGCGATCACCAGCACGGGCGGAATGCAGCTGGGTGACGCGGTCGACCCAACGACCTCGAGCAGCATGCCGTCGGTGGCCCGGATGGTGGGATTACTGGTCACCGCGGTGATGTTGATTGTGGGGGGACATCGCGTCTTGCTCGGTGTCTTGCTTGACAGTTTCGAGTCGCTCCCGGCTGGGAACGTTCAATTTCATGACTCAATGATGACGTTGGTCGTCGACCAGTTATCGGCCGGGATGGCCGCTGGCGTTCGCGTCGCGGCACCCGTCGTTGCGGCCTTGCTGTTGAGCAATCTCGTGACCGGCTTGATCAGCCGCACATTGCCGCAGATCAACGTGCTTGCGATCGGGTTGAGCATCAATGCGCTGGCGATGCTTGTCGTGCTCGCGTTGACAATCGGTTCTGCGGGATTGATCTTCCAGGACGAGTTGTCCAACGTGGCGCGTCGGCTGAGTTCCCTGTGGTAATCCTTTGACCTCCGGGTGAACGATGGCTGATTCGAGTGGCGACAAGAAGCATTCAGCAACCGACCGGCGACGGCGTCAGGCCCGCGAAGAAGGCCAGGTTGTCAAGAGCCAGGACCTTACCTCCGCTGCGCTGTTGCTTGCTGCAGTGGCGGCGCTCTGGATGCTCGGTCCGCCCGCAGCCGAGCATCTTGCCGGCGCCATGGCCGATTCCTTTTCCACGCCACGTCTGAAGCCTCTCGATACCAGCGACGCGTCAAACTGGCTGCTCGGCTATGGTGGTCGGCTTGCTCTTGCCGCTGTGCCCCTGCTGTTGGCGATGCTACTCGCGGGCATCCTTATCAATCTCGTGCAAACCGGGTTTATCTTCTCGACCAAGAAGATCGCTCCGAAGATGAGCAACATCAGTCCCCTTTCGGGTGCAAAACGAATTCTATCGTCACGGGGCGTCGCCCGACTCGGATTCGGTCTTTTCAAGGTCGTGATCATCGGCGTGGTCGCATTTTTTGCGCTGCGGCACTATCGAGACGCAATTCTGAATTTCGCGGCGATGAGTGTTCCGCAAATCGCCAGCGCTCTGTTCCGTTGTTTGATCGGCACCTGCCTGTGGATCGGCGGGGCGTTGTTTATCCTGGCGATCCTGGAATACGCATTCCAGAAATGGAAGCACGAACAAGACCTGATGATGAGCGACCAGGAAATCCGCGACGAGTTGAAGGAAACCGAGGGTGACCCCCAGGTGGCGGCCCGCCGCCGGATGGTCCAGCGTCAATTGATGATGCAGCGTGCCGAGTCGGACGTGCCGAAAGCGGACGTCGTGATCAGCAATCCGACAGAACTTGCGATCGCGATTCAATACGATCCGTTGACCATGCCTGCACCAGTCGTTTTGGCCAAGGGTGCCGGAGTGTTGGCCCAAAAGATTCGGCGTCTTGCGCTCGAACATGGAATCCCGGTTGTTGAACGCAAGCCTTTGGCGCAGGTCCTGTACAAGAACGTCGAGGTTGGCGACGTGATTCCGGCCGAGCAGTACCAGGCGGTCGCCGAGGTGCTCCGCTACGTCTACCAGTTGCAGGGGAGGGATATCCCCAAGTCGGCGGCTTGATCCACCGACGCGATGCGATGTCCCAACGCGGCATCCACCGAAATGAAACGCAATTTTTCTCACTCGGCCGCGCGAACCGTTGACGTGGCTGATCGCTCCTGCCTAACATACGATCATGACAATTCAGCCCCTACTCCTTTCGCTCTTGCTACTGCGACGCCAAACTGGCGGGTGATGAGGGTTTGTCGGGCCAGATTGGTCCAAAACGAAAAAAGACATTTGACCCGAGTCGCCTCGCGATTCGGGTTTTTTATTGGAACACTATTCGGCAACCGCACGGTTCAAAGGTACCAAGATGTCGTCTCCCACCACATCCAGCGAGGCCAGATCCGATTCATCGAATCGTCAAGAGCCACGCATGATTCGGATTTTTGACACGACGTTGCGAGACGGGGAACAGTCGCCCGGCGCGAGCATGAATCTGGCAGAGAAGCTCGAGGTGGCACAATTGCTTGCGGAGATGGGTGTCGACATCATCGAGGCGGGGTTTCCGATTGCCTCGCCGGGAGACTTCGAGTCGGTCAAGCAAATCGCCCAAAGTGTCCGTGGATCGACCATTTGCGGATTGGCCCGCTGTAATGACAAGGACATCGACGCAGCATGGGAGGCTGTCAAGCACGCGCCGAGTTCCCGAATTCACGTATTCCTCGCGACCAGTGCCATTCACCGCGAGTTCAAACTGAGAATGAGCACCGATGAGATCGTCGACCGTGCGGTGGCTGGAGTCAAACGCGCCGTGGGTTACTGTGACGACGTAGAGTTTTCGCCCGAGGACGCCTGTCGTACCGAGTACGACTTTCTTTGTCGCGTCGTAGAAGCGGCCATCGATGCCGGTGCAACGACGGTGAACATTCCCGACACGGTCGGTTACACCACTCCCAACGAAATCTACGACCGTTTCACCATGTTGATGAATTCCGTGCCCAACATTGACAAGGCAGTGGTCAGTACTCATTGCCATGACGATCTTGGCATGGCTGTGGCCAACAGCCTGGCGGCGGTGGCCGCCGGGGCTGGCCAGATCGAATGCACCATTAACGGGATCGGCGAACGCGCGGGCAACGCCGCGCTCGAAGAAGTCGTGATGGCGTTGAAAACCCGATCCGACGTTTACAGCTGCAACACGCGCATTGATTCGACCAGGCTCGTTCCGGCCAGCCGGTTGGTCAGCAAAACCACCGGGATCCAGGTTCAGCGCAACAAGGCGATCGTCGGTCGAAATGCGTTCGCTCACGAGTCGGGAATCCATCAGGACGGCATGCTCAAGGAACGCAGCACTTACGAAATCATGTCGCCCGAGGAAGTTGGTTTCTCAAAGACTGATTTGGTGTTGGGCAAGCACAGCGGTCGCGCGGCGCTTGCTGATCGCGCCAAGACGCTTGGGTTCACCCTCAGTGGCGAACAATTGCAGGTTGTCTTCGATCAGTTCAAGTTGCTGGCCGACAAGAAAAAAGAAATCTATGACGGGGATATTGTCGCCTTGGTCCAGCAGCAGATCAGCGGCAGTGTCGAAGAGGAGTGGTCATTGGTTGATTACGTGGTGACCAGTGGAAAATCACGCGCGCCCCTTGTCGAATTGACGCTCAAGCATGGTGACGAACAGCGAACCGAGCGTGTCGAACAGGGCGACGGTCCGATCGACGCGGCCTTCTGGGCTGTCGAGAAGATTACCGGTATCGAGGTCGTGTGCAAGGATTTCCGTGTGCGCAGTGCCACGCTCGGCCGCGACGCGATCGGCGAAGTCAATCTCGAAGTTGAATACAAAGGACGAAGCTATCGTGGCGTCGGTGTCAGCACTGACAGTGTCGAGAGCACGATTCTAGCCATGCTCAACGCCATCAACCGGATTGCCTCCGAGAAATCGTCGCACTCTCAATGAGCGACATTCGTGACTCAATAACTTTCAACTTCTCAAAAGACGGAGAATTTGAATCGATTTGAGTCGTGTCGATACCAATGCAATGAGCTTCCAGCTCGGCGAATTCGCTGCGGGACGGTTCAGGGCCGGAGCAAATCGTCGCTGCTGTCCTGTTCGTCGAGCGATTCGATCTGGTCTTCGTCGGAATCCATTTCGTCGAGGTCGATTTCCGCTAACTCGATTGTCTCTCCCAGCGCGGCAATTTCGTCGGCGTCGATCGTCGCGTGGATGTCATCCGACTCGTCTTCGCCGTCGGCAGAGGGTTGGTCCGACTGGGCCACTGGGAACGTCAATTCGCCGGTGACCGGATCGGGACGCAACTGCAGCGAGTCTTCATCCGGTTGAAACGAGTCTTCGCCCCTGAGCATACGGATTTCGGATTCCGAATCGGAAGTCGCCTCTGATCCCTCGTCGGCGAAAATGTCGCCGACATCAAGAGCGTCATCGTCGGCCTCGGCTTCGATCCCCTCTGCATCCGGCCCGCGGCTTTCGGGTGAAAACTCGTGCAACTCGACGTCATCGACACCTGCGTCCTCGAGTTCATCGTCGCTCGGAAGCGGGTCCAATTCGAATTCCGCATCCGCCTGTTCCGACTGTGCATCGGCCGAGTCATCGATTCGTATGGTGTCATCCAGATCGAGTTTCGTCGGCAGATCGGGCAACACCCCATGCTCGTCGGATCTTGACGCGTCGTCGCCGTCATCAATTCGAACGGTTTCCAGATCCGATGGCTCTTCGTTCACGGTCAGCGCATCGGTTTCCATGACGAGAGTCGAAAAGCCTTGATCGTCGTCCGATTGATCTTGCGAACTCGAGCCGGGATCGTCTGCGTCGTCGTCTGACTCGGCATCGCCGGCTTCGTTGATTTCGACCATTCCGATTGCGCCGGCGGCCAGAGCGGCCGAGGTACCGGCGAGGGGATCGACCCGGGTGGCTTGCGAATCTGCGTCCAACGCTTCGTCGGTTTCGGGCATCGCGGCGCGGGGAAAGATCTCGTCGACGTTATCACGAAGCACCTGTCGACCCAATTCAATCGCGCGTTCCTCGCTCCATCCGCGCTGAAGTACAAATTGGTCCGACAAGATGCCTGCAAGAAGACGGCGGTACATGTCAAATTTGGGCCAAACGAATTCGAGTTTGTAGGCGTCGCTGTAGTAACCGATCTGCTTGGTTTGCGGTACCGCTTCGAGTCGCGCGGCCGCGTCGCGCGAGATAAACGACGGCGTGTTGCTGTACCACCAGTGACCGTTGGTGATCACATTTGGAAAGATCCACGCGTAGCTAACGAGTTCCTGGTTGGTGACGCTGGCGAGCACTGAAATGGGAAACTTGACACGCGGGAACGAATTAAAAAGTTGGCGATACTGAATCAGTGAAACACGGCTGTCATAAAGGTCCTGGCCCTGGAAGACTCCGTCGCCGTAGACACCACGATTCACGCCGATCATGAGATCAAAGGGCAGGTTGTAATGATCGCACAATTCGGCAAGCGTCCAGAAGATGCGGCGCGACAGAGCGGCCTGGTGCGCGGGGTCGGCGCCGGGACCTTTCTGCAGGACCTGCTCGAGCGCGGTTGCGGCGCGCCCGTCGCTGACCGGCACGGGTTCGAAGGTCGGAGGCAGCGAGATCGCGCACGCCCGGGCGCCCGAAGAGACAAAGTGCCGGAAACGTTGGTCGAGCGAGTCGCGCAGTCGGCCGAGCGAGCCATCGAGTTCAATTCCCGAACTCGCCGCCAAACGTTGACGGGTTGACAGCTTGGGAAGATGAAACACAAGGTCATCCGTCCGCAGGCAGGGGATGTAGGTTTCGGTATCGAAGCCTGTCAACTCGTCGTCGAAATCGTTCGTCAGAAAAACGGCTTCCACATTGCTTTGGTCCAGGACCATTTGCGGCCATTCTGCCGAGCCCATTTGTCGCTCTGCCGCGTCATACACCTCTTCCCAATTGCTGGTGTCGATTCGTTCGCCGTCGAACCCGAAGAACATGCGACAGATTTCGACGAGCCAGCTGTACTGCGCCGTGTTCTCAATGGGTGAAAGGTTCTCAACCAGCCGCCGTACTAATTCGCGCGGCTGCAAGCCTTCTTCTTCGATTTCAGATTTCGGCATGCCGGCCGAATGGGCCAGCTCGGTGTAATAGTGGTATCCAAGCAGGTCGGCGAGCGTGCTCGAAGCGGGCGCGTGGGGGTTGATGTGCGTGTGGGGGTCGATCAAACGGATTGAGGCGATCGCTTCGTAGATCGTCTCGCGAACGGAATCAGACATGGTTCAAATTCAAGCCGCGTGCTGGAGGAGGGCATTTTCGCAAACGCCCAACATACTCCGATACGGTGTGCGAGGCACGTTGTCGGAGTGTCGCGGGGAGGCCGAGTTGGGGGTGGCAAGGCGTTTAAACCGCGCCATCCCCTGAAAACCGCCGCAATGATTCGTTTTTGCCGCCTCGCGGGGCCGCCATCGCCGCTTTTGGCTGAAAAGTTTGCCTCGGCCCGCTGACTCTGCGCTACAATGGAACCACGCCTCCCCTCTCTCGCGGTCGCATCCGATGGATTGGTCGGTCTGCTCGTCTCCGATTTTGGGATTGTTTCGATCATGCACGATGATCCTGGCCGCCGAGCCGACCCCAATTTGCCCGCGCAACTTACCGATTCACCGCTCCGCTCGGGGTCCGAATCCCCTTTGTCGAATCAAGAACTGCGTTCGCGCCAATTGCTGCTGCAGCGAATCGATCTGCCGACGTCCGATGTCGACGCGTCGCCTCCGCGAGAGCCAGCACCGCGGAAGACCTCCGCGAAAAAAGCTTCGGAGCATCGGCGCCGCAACCGCCGCCACGACCCGATCACACAGAGTTTGATCCTGCTGGCGACGTTGTCGGTCATGTTGTTGGGGGCACGATTCGCTGTACCCAGGATCCTGGAAGAGATCCGGTATTCATGGCACCGCGGTGAATTGCGAGCCGAGTACGAAACGGGAACCGAGGGACTTCGCAATGTTTCGCTCGACGCGCTCAGCGAGGCATACCAAATGGTAACCGCCGCGGTCGGTCCGTCGGTGGTTCACATCGATGTCCAGCGACGACCGATGATCGAAGACGCAAGCATGGCGCGATTGTTATCGACACGCGTATTGCCCGCGACGGACCAGGGAAGTGGTGTTGTCGTCGACGAGGCGGGATATGTGTTGACCAACCGCCATGTGATTGCCGACGGCGAGGACATCACGGTGACGTTGAGCGATGGCCGCCGCGTTGCCGGTGTCGTGGTGGGAACCGATCCGTTGACCGACCTTGCCGTCTTGAAAGTCGATGCGGAACGATTGATGCCGATCACATGGGGCGACAGCGATCGATGCAAGGTTGGTTCGCCCGTGTGGGCGGTGGGCAGCCCGTTTGGTCTCGATCGAACCGTGACGTTTGGCATTCTCAGCGGCAAGCATCGAAACATACGCGCCAGCACAAAGTACCAGGATTTCATGCAGAGTGACGTCGCGGTCAACCCCGGGAACAGTGGTGGGCCGTTGGTGGATGCTCGCGGTACATTGGTCGGAATCAACACGGCGATTGTCGGCGATACCTATCAAGGAGTCAGTTTTTCGATCCCCAGCAATGTGGCGAAACAGGTCTATCATCGGCTTCGCGACAGTGGCCGCGTTGAACGCGGATGGTTGGGTGTCGCATTGATAGAAGTTCCCGACGACGACGTGATTGGGGATGATCCCCGAGTCCGTGGCGCAATGGTTACCGGTTTAACCAATCAGGCGTCTCCAGCAGCGATTGCCGGTTTGCAAGCGGACGACCTGATTCTGTCAGTCGACGGGACGGAGATTCGCGACATGGGACACTTGATGCGCATCGTGGGGGATACGATGGCCGGAACCCGGGTCAAATTGGACGTTCGCCGCGGTGACGAATCGGTCTCTCTTTACGTCAAATTGGGATCTCGACCCGACGAAGTGAACGTGCAATAAGCAACCGCTGCGGCCCGCCGGTGGTGGCGGCGGTCCCGTTAGGCCCGGTCCCGCACGCGAATTCGCCTGTACGTCTGAACGGATGTCGCAACCCGCGCACCTCCATGAATCGCGTCTTTTCCCCAGAGAGCCCGGCCCGCGCGAGAAGCGGTTGTTCTTTCGAGACCGAGCTTGGTGTTCGGGCCGGCTGCGTTTGGCAGGTGGGAAATGGTACCTATAATGATCCCGTCACTTCCGCTCTCGAGTTTCTGCCTCTCCCACCTACTTCCATGAAGCGTGTTCTAAAAATGTCTTTGACCTGCCAACTTACACGGCCGCTAGTTGTTGCCATCGCTCTGTTGCTGCCCGCATCGCACGTGTTGGGTGATTCTCCGCAATCCAAGGTGGGGATCGTCAAAGACGAACCATCCGAAGGTCCTTCGGTCAAGGTCGATAACGGCTACATGGTGCCGTACAGCGTGACGATTCCGGGAACGGACGTTTCGTTCGAGATGATTCCGGTTCCGGGCGGCACTTTCAAAATGGGCAGCCCCGAGGATGAAGAAGATCGAGCGGATGACGAAGGACCGCAAATTGATGTCGTCGTTGACCCGATGTGGGTCGCCAAGACGGAAGTGACGTGGGCACAGTACAAGGAATTCATGGACCTCTATGCGATTTTCAAAGAGTTCGAGGCCCAGGGAAAGCGAACGATCAACGATGACAACAAAGTCGACGCGATTACCGCGCCAACGGAATTGTACGATCCGAGTTTTACGTATGAGTACGGTGAAGAGCCGAATCAACCGGCCGTCACGATGACTCAGTATTCCGCCCAGCAATTCACCAAGTGGCTCAGTCGTATCACAGGCCAGCAGTTTCGATTGCCCACGGAAGCCGAATGGGAATACGCCGCGCGTGCCGGAACCACGACCGCTTACAGCTGGGGTGACAGTCCCGGCGATATCGACGACTACGCCTGGTATTTCGACAACGCCGACGAGGGTGCTCCGCCGGTCGGTAGCAAGAAACCCAATGCGCTTGGTTTGCATGACATGCACGGCAGCGTCGCCGAGTGGACCGTCAATCAATACAACGAAGAGGGTTACACGGATTTCGATAAAGGCAAGCCAATCAACGCAACCGATGCCGTCACTTGGCCCGAGAATTCCTATCCCTGTGTGGTCCGCGGCGGCAGCTGGGAAATGGATGCGGAACAATTGCGCAGCGCCGCCCGTCTCGCCTCTCATGACGAAGACTGGAAAGAAGAGGACCCGAACTTCCCCAAGAGCCCGTGGTGGTTCACGAGCGATCCGGCGCGCGGGGTCGGCTTTCGACTGTTCCGTTCCCACAAGCCGCTCGATGAGTCGAAGATCGCCCGTTTTTGGGAAGCCAACTCCGAGGACGTCAAGGATGACGTGCAATCGAGATTGCTCGGCGGCCGCGGGGGACTTGGGCTCGTTGACCCGACGTTGGTCGACGCGATCAAGGAAATTGATAAATGATTTCGGTCGCGTCGACGGCCTGAAGACCAGAGTCACAGGCACGAGAGCCGCTTGATCGTTGCTAACCGAGTTTTCGTTCGTGACTTTGGTAGGCTCACCGAATCGGGCACCATCCCCGTTCGGTTTCCGGCGCGTCGCTGCGTTTCACGTTTTCATTCACAATTCAACCGCCAACCTGATACAAATCCGTGTACGATTCCATTGCCCTGGTCGGCGCCACCGGTGCTGTTGGCCGCATCGTTTTGGAACAACTCGTCCAACGCGAGTTTCCTTACAAGAAACTAAAGCTTCTTGCCTCGGAGCGATCGGTTGGCCGCGAAGTCCGTGTCTCGGGCGAAACGATCAAAGTTGAATTGCTCGAGCCCGACGCGTTCAAGGGTGTCGACCTGGTGATCGCCAGCACCCCGGACGAAGTGGCAAAGGAGTTCGCACCATGGGCGGTCGCTGCGGGCGCTTTGGTCGTTGATGAAAGCGGTTATTGGCGCATGGATCCGACCGTTCCGCTGGTCGTTCCCGAAGTCAATCCGGACGCGGTTGATAATCACTCCGGGATCATCGCGAGTCCGAACTGCAGCACCACGCAGTTGGTCGTGGCGCTTGCGCCGCTGCATCGGGCGGCCCGAGTACGACGCGTCATTGTCAGCACCTATCAAGCAACGAGCGGGGCAGGGCTCCCGGGAAGCGAAGAACTCAACGACAGCACTCGCAATGCGCTCGCCGGCAAGGTGCATCCGCCGAGTGTTTTCCAGCATCCGATTGGATTCAATTTGATTCCACAGATTGGCTCGGACAAGCACGAGGGTTACACCAGCGAAGAAATGAAAATGGTCTACGAAACGCGCAAGATTTTTGGTGACGACGAAATCCAGGTCTGTCCCACCTGTGTGCGTGTCCCCGTGAAGATCGGACACAGCGAGTCAATCTTGGTCGAAACCGAGCGGCCGTTAACGGTGTTGGAGGCGAGACAGCTTTTCGAAGGTGCCGACGGCGTGACAGTGATCGATGATCTTGACCAGCACCAGTATCCGATGCCGCGCGATTGCGAAGGAAAAGATGATGTCTTTGTCGGTCGGATTCGTCACGACATCAGCGGTGGTACCGGCGTCGCGTTTTGGTGCGTCAGCGACAATCTTCGCAAAGGTGCTGCCACCAACGCGATCCAGATCGCGGAGTTGTTGGTCCGTCGCGGCGTCACGGCTGGTGGAAAATCTTAAGCAGCAAACCGGCATTGGTGACTCGCACATTCAAGCTGACGATTGCTTACGACGGCAGCGAGTTTGCCGGATGGCAGGTACAGCCTGGTAAAGCGACAATCCAGGGCACGCTGCAACAGGCACTTAGGCACCTCACCGGCGAATCCGTCCAGGTGATCGGAAGCGGCCGCACAGACGCCGGCGTTCATGCGTTTGGCCAGGTCGCCAGCTTGAGCGTGCCATGGCGCGATACTCCACGACGCCTCGCCGCCGCGCTCAACGCGAACCTGCCCGATACGATCGTCGTGACCAGCGCCGAGGACGCGCCGGACGGTTTTCACGCCATTCGCGACGCGGTCAGCAAACGATATCGTTACCAATTGCAGGTCGGTGGCGATCGCGATGTCTTCGAGTACCGCTATCGGTGGCATCTGCATTCAAAGATCGATTTGGAACTCATCACCCGGGCGGCCGGGCGGTTGATTGGTCGACATGATTTCGCTGGCTTTCAGGCAGCCGGATCGGACAGAAGAACAACGACGCGCGACGTCCGTGCTTGCGAACTCTTTCAGCAGCCATCGACCGATCCGAATCGTCTTTACCTGGCGATCGAAATCGAGGCAGACGGATTCCTTTACAACATGGTCCGCAACATCGTCGGAACGTTGGTCGAGATCGGACGGGGGAAACAACCACCCGAGTGGATCGACCAGATCATCGAAAGTGGTAATCGCGATATCGCAGGGCAAACGGCACCTGCGCACGCTCTGTTTCTGGTCCGAGTTGGGTACCCGCCCTCAGCGAACATGTCCGTCGACCCAGATCGCGCGCCGAAGTGATCAGCCGGCCTCTCTGGAGAATTGACGGCGCTTGTGTTTCATGCCTGATCACTTTGCCACGAACGTCGCTGCCGCTACGCTGGTTTGTGAGGGGGGAAAGATGAGTGATTCGTATCCATCACTTTGGATTTTGATCGACGGCTACAACGTGGTTGGGCCTGTGGCGCCACCATCGCGCGATGCCGATTCGAATTGGCTGCAGCGCGAGCGGATGCTCCTGATCAATCGGCTGGTCCAGCATCTCGATGCCGAAGCGCGGAGCCGGACATGCGTCGTGTTTGATGCCGCCAGCCCGCCGCGCGACCGCGCAGATGAATTCGAGGTTGAGGGAATCCACATTCGATTCGCAGTCGGCTATCCGGAGGCCGATGATTTGCTCGAGCAACTGATCTCCGAGCATTCGGCGCCAAAGAATCTGGTGGTCGTTTCCTCCGATCATCGGGTCCAGGCAGCAGCGCGGCGTCGCGGCGCACTGGCGTTTGACTCTCAGCAGTGGCTCGACGATTTTCTCGATGGGAAGGTTCGGCTCGCTATCACCCGAGATTTCGGGGCAGGGCAGGGCGGTGCGGAATCCGAGCACCCCAAGACATCATCAGGGATTGATTCCGACGACGTTGATGAGTGGCTGCGCAAGTTTGGCTTCTAAGCGCGATCATCGCCACGTTTTAAAGCACGTCCCGCCTCGGCTCGTCAGATCGCCGTCCGAGGTTTCCGTAACGGTGGTAGTTGTGTGAAATCGATTGCTCGTCGAGATACCTCAGGCACTCGATCGTGCCTTCTTTCAGTACCGGGTCATCCACGATCGTGACAAATGCCCGGGCACAGGCGGCCGAGACTGGCGATGTGGATGGCGCGCCGGTGACAAGGCGGAGCCGAGTGACGTGGTGTTGCTCAATCCGCTCGATCAACTGCAGCTCGGATTCTTCGACCGGATGAATCAGGCCGGGCACCGCATCAGCGGTCGACTCGATCAGCATCTTCAGCTCTTCGTCAACTGCCGGGTCAATCGAAAGCGTAAACTGAGCTTGCGCGGCGACCGCGGCGGCGATGCTGATCAAGCTGTCCCGCAGAGCATCGCCCGAATTGATGCGAATTGTGATGCCCCGCACAGCGCGGTATCGTCGAATGTTGTCCTGGCCGACCAATCCGATGGTGTCCTGTTCGCGTGAAAACTCAGTCAGCATCGCGCGGTGCCCGCTACGTAGCGCCGCGAGCACCTGGTCGGCTAACGATTGATTGATATTCTCCGAATCGACCGCCTGAGCGAGCCACTCGGTCAACTGCGATAACGGTGGATGCTCGGCGCCGGAGACTGCCTCGTCGGGCGCGCCACGCGTGTCGCCTGCATCGTCGATGTGCGTTAAGGCGAGGACGTAATGCGGGCCGCCCGCTTTGACGCCAGGCCCGTAGGCGCTCAGGCCGACCCCGCCAAAGGGCTGTCTCAGTACGATCGCGCCGGTTGTGGGACGATTGATATAGAGGTTACCGGCGTGGATTGATTTCTTCCACAACTCAACTTCGCGGTCGTCCAGACTTTCAAGCCCGCTGGTCAATCCATAACCGGTCGATCTGACGATCTCGATTGCTTCTTCGAGTCGCGAGAAGGGCATCACACCGAGAACAGGTCCAAACAATTCGGTCAGGTGTGCAAAACCGCCCGGCTTGATGTTCCATTTAACGCTGGGACGATACAGGCTCGGATTCCCTACGATGTGTTCGGGAACAACGAGCCACGATTCATCGTCTTCGAGTGTTTTCATTCCGCGGGCAAGGTCGGCGTTGGGTTCGCTGATCAACGGGCCCATCCGTGTTTCAAGTTGCCAAGTCGAACCAACGCGAATGCTGGTAACGGCGTCTGCAAGCATCGACTTGAAATGTTCGTCCTGGAATACTTCGTTCTCGAGCAACAGCAGCGAAGTCGCACTGCATTTTTGCCCGCCGTGGCCGAATGCTGATTGAACCACATGTTTGATCGCCATGTCGCGATCCGCCATCGCTGTGACGATCGTTGCATTCTTTCCCCCGGTTTCGGCTAGCAAGTGCAATCCGGGACGGACCGACAACATGCGCTTTGCCGTAGCCGTACCTCCGGTCAAAATCACGGCGTCGATGAGATCGTTCTTGACCAGGCCCGCCTCGGCAACGTTGTCATCGCAAGGCATCAGTTGCAGTACCTGACGCGGAATCCCTGCATCCCAGAAGGCCTCGCACAGCATCGACGCGACCAGCACCGTTTCGGCGGCGGGCTTTAAAATCACGCTGTTCCCAGCAGCGAGAGCCGAGGCCACTCCGCCGCACGGTATCGCCAACGGAAAATTCCACGGCGTGATCACCGCCACCACGCCCCGCGGCCGAAGGGTGATCGTCGGCAGTTCGACCCACGATTTCATCGTCAGCGGGTAGAACTCACAGAAATCGATCGCTTCGCTGACTTCGGGATCTGCCTCCGCGATGGTCTTGCCCGCGTCGGCTATCATCGCGCCGATCAAATCACTCCGACGCTCACGCAAACGCTGGGCGACCTGGCGGAGCAATTCGAATCGATCCGATACCGAAGTGCTACGCCACTTGGCGTTGTCCGCGACAGCGATCCTCACCGACTGTTGGACCTGGTCAAGCGTCGCAACTTGGTACCGACAGATCGTCACACCGGGTCGTGACGGGTCAATCGATTCACGAATCAGGTCCGGGTCGTATGCTGTGAGCCCGTCCCCGATTGAGTCGCTGACCTGCGTGGCGGCATCGCCACATCGCTTTTCCCAACGATCGAGAATCCCTTCGGCCCATGCCGAGTTTGCGGGCACGGCCCAGTCGGTATCGGGTTCGTTGACCAATTCGGACCAATGCCGAGCCGCGGGCGGCTGGACAGGATCGCGGTGTCGATCGTCTGTTCGCCGGGGCGAGCTGGTGACGGTGGCCATCAAGTCGATCGACTTGCGAAAGTCCAATGCCAATCTTTCGAACTCGTCGCTGTCCGACTTCAGACGATAGGCGTGGCGGAGAAAGTTTTGCGGACCAGTGTTTTCGTCCAGCCGCCGGATCAGGTAACCGATCGCATTGAGAAATCCTTCCTGGTGACACGCCGGGGCGTACAGCAATATGTTTTTCTTTCGCTCCGAAATGGCTCGACGCTGGTGATTCGCCATTCCTTCAAGCATTTCGATCTGGACGGCGTCGGTGAGCTGTCGTTGTCCGGCCCAGACCAAACCCAATGCGACGTCGAACAGGTTATGGGACGCGAGACCAACACGGATCGCTCCTTCGGCCGCGCCATCGATGAGTTCACGAAGCATCCGTTTGAAATTCGCATCGGTTTCGAGCTTGGATTTGTAGGGTGCCTGGGGATGGCCGCCGATGGATGCTTCGACGCGTTCCATTTCCATGTTTGCACCTTTGACAAGCCGAATGGTCAAAGGAACTCCGCCGTCGGTAACGCGTCCGCGCGACCAATCAATCAGTCGCTGCATGACGAGATAGGAATCGGGGATGTAGGCCTGCAGCGCGATGCCGGCACGCGTCGATTCGAGCCCGGGTCGAGATAAGGTTTCGCAAAGAACGTCGGCGGTCAAATAGAGATCGCGGTACTCTTCCATGTCGAGGTAGACAAACTTTCCCTTTCCAGTCGTTTCATCGATCTCTTGGTCGGCGGTGCGATACAGCGTTTCCAATCGATCCGAAACTTTGCTGACGGTATGCTCACGGGCCAGCGGCGAAACCTGGCTATACAGCGTTGAAATCTTGACCGACAAACAACGCACCTCCTCCAGCCGCAACGCGTCGATGCATTGCTGAATTCGCCGCAACGCTTCTTCTTCACCGAGGATCGCTTCGCCAAGCAGGTTGACGTTCATCCGCACACCCTGCTGCTGGCGATTGCGCAGGTGTTCACGCAAGAGATCTTCTTCGGCCGGTAAAATGACGTTCGCCGTTTCACGCCGCATCTTTTCTTTCACCAGCGGGACAGCGACACCGGGAAGGTATTCACCAAATGATTGGAATCCGCGAAGCATGGCCTGTTCGACCGGACTGAAAAAGCGAGGCACACCCTGGACGTCAAGCAGGTGAGTCAGTTGGTCCGCGACGCGAGCCGGCGTGTGAGTTCGAAATGCCTGGTCGGTCATCTCGACGAGCGTCGCCTTGTCGTCGGCATGCGAGATCATGCGGTCGAGTTCCGCCTGCTGGCGTCGCTCCTGGGGCGTTTGCAATTCAGCCGCTCGCTCGAGCAGCGCGGCGGCAAGATCGATCGCACGATCGGCATCGGATTCTTCGCGTGGCATGGTTCGATACTCCGTCACCCGGTCTGGGTGCGCGACGCAGAGGGTCATTTTTCGAGTTTAGGGCGGAGAATTCACCCCGATGGACGGGTGTTGCGCGGCCAGCCTCTCGAGCAGTTGATTTTGGCGGGGACACCGATTTCGCAACCTTCCGTACTTTGGTTGCTGGGTTTAGAATCCCCGCTTACTCCATTTTGCCCCTCTGTGGACCCTTTGTGTTGGGTCCCCGGGGACTTCCCCACTAGGAATTGCACAAGATGAGTGCCACCGCGACCGCTCAGCGGGTATTCAACTTCTCGGCCGGCCCCGCGGCGCTGCCGTTACCGGTTCTCCAGCAGGTTCAGGAAGAACTGCTTTGTTTGCCGGGTGCCGGCGCGTCGGTATTGGAGATCAGCCATCGTGGAAAGGTGTTCGTGGACATCATCGAGAGTGCCGAGTCAACGATTCGTTCGTTGCTCGGTATATCGGACGATTATGCCGTGCTGTTTCTGCAAGGCGGTGCCGCGCTGCAGTTTTCCATGATCCCGGCCAACTTGCTCCGCGGCACTGACAAGACCGCCCAGTACCTGTTGACCGGATCCTGGGGCAAGAAAGCGTTTGCCGAAGCACGCAAAGAGGGCAAGATCGAGGCGGCCTACGACGCGAAAGATTCGAATTACGACCACGTCCCGTCCGCGTCGGACTATACCGTTCGTGACGACGCGGCGTATTTGTACTACTGCAGCAACGAAACGATCCAGGGGGTTCAGTATGATGCCGAGCCGCCGTGTCCTGCTTCGGTGCCTTTGGTCAGCGACGCATCAAGCGATTTTCTTTGCCGCCCGTTACCGATCGACAAGTACGGCATTGTCTACGCGTGCGCGCAAAAGAACGCGGGTCCGGCCGGTGTCACCGTCGTGGTGATTCGCCGTGATTTGTTGGATCGTGGCAGCGAAAACTTGCCCGGTTACCTGAACTACAACAACCACGCCGCCGCCGGTTCGATGTGGAACACCCCGCCAACGTTTGCGGTCTACGTGTTGGGTAAGGTTGCGCGATGGTTGGCCGATGACATCGGCGGTCTGGATGCGATGGAGAAACAGAACCGCGAAAAATCGCAACTCCTTTACGACGTTATCGACGCCCACAGTGATTTCTACAAGGGCCACGCTCGTGCCGGTTCGCGATCCATGATGAATGTCACCTTCACGCTTCCCAGTGATGAGTTGCAGTCCAAGTTCCTCGCGTCGGCGGCCGATCACGACTTGTCCAGTTTGAAGGGTCACCGCAGCGTTGGCGGAATTCGCGCCAGCATCTACAACGCAATGCCGCGCGAGGGCGTTGAGTCGTTGGCCGGCTTCATGAAAGACTTTGCCTCCAAGAACGGTTGATCGGCCCGGGTCGTGAGTCGTTGTTACGGTCCCCAGCATTCCTTTTTTGAAAACACTTTGACACCCCATGTATCGAATTCTCACGTTGAACAATATTTCCGTGAAGGGTCTTGGCCGGCTTCCGCGTGAGAGTTACGAGGTTGCTTCCGAGATCAGCCATCCTGATGCGATCCTGCTGCGGTCCTACAAGATGCACGACATGGAAATACCCGATACGGTTGCGGCGATTGGCCGTGCCGGTGCGGGGGTCAACAACATTCCGGTGGACCAGATGACCCAGCGGGGTGTTCCGGTCTTCAACGCCCCGGGTGCGAATGCCAACGCAGTCAAAGAACTCGTGTTGGCGGGCCTGATGATGGCTTCGCGGAACATCCCCGCGGCCATGAAGTTTGCGGAAACCATCAAGGGCAGCGACGAAGAGATTTCCAAGGCAGTTGAATCGGGCAAAAAGAACTTTGTCGGTTCCGAATTGCCGTCGAAAACTTTGGGAGTGATCGGTCTCGGGGCGATCGGACTTCGTGTTGCCAATGCCGCTCTGTCTCTTGGCATGAAAGTCGTTGGCTACGATCCGTTGATTTCCGTCGAGAGCGCCTGGCAACTTTCCAGCGGGGTGGAGCAGGCGGTCAGCGTCGATCATTTGTTTTCCAGCTGTGATGCGGTTTCGGTGCACGTACCGCTGCTCGATGCGACGCGCGGGTTGGTCAACAAGGATCGAATCAAGATGATGCCTAAGGGTGGGATTCTTGTGAATCTTGCCCGTGGTGGGATCTGCGATGACGAAGCCGTCCTTGAATCGCTCGACAACGAGCACCTCCATGCTTACGTCATTGACTTTCCCACCGGGGCATTGCTTGCTCATCCGAAGGTTATTTCTTTTCCGCATCTTGGGGCGTCGACCGGCGAGGCCGAAGAGAATTGTGCGGTGATGGTGGCTGATAGCGTCCGCGATTATCTCGAGGACGGTACGGTCCGTAACAGCGTGAATTTTCCCGAAGCTTTCATGCCGCGTAACGGAGGCAGCCGGATCACCATCGCAAATGCGAATGTGCCTAATATGGTGGGACAGATTTCTACGATCCTGGCAAATGCCAACTTGAACATTGCTGATTTGTTGAATAAATCCCGCGGTGAAGTTGCTTACACCATCATCGATCTTGATGGCGGGATTGACGAGGCAACACTCGGTGCCGTTCGTGCGATCAACGGTGTGCTGACACTGCGTCACCTGACTCAGAAAGGCTGATTCAACGGCAATTCACTCCGTCCACGTGAATTCGTTTTCACATCAGCTATGATTGGGGTGTTGATCGCACGATCTGCCTTGGTGGCCCACATGCGAAGATTGATATTCCTGTTTCTTGCCCTCGGTTTTCTGTCGACCACCGTCGCACAATCGCCTCGCCCGCACGTTGTGATGTTGATTGCCGAAAACGAGTACGAGACCGACAAGTCACTTCCCGCGTTTGCCAAGTCTCATTTGAGTTCCGACTACCGCCTGACAACGGTGTTCGCGGATCCCAAAGACTCGAATCGACTGGTGGGTATCGAATCGTTGGACTCAGCAGACGTGCTGGTTATCAGTGTCCGCCGGCGGACGTTGCCCAATGAGCAATTGGACGTCGTGCGTCGCTACGTCGCCGAGTCAAACCCGGTGGTCGGGATACGAACCGCCAGTCACGCATTCTCGCTTCGCGGAAAGGATCCGCCAAAGGGCAGGGCAGAGTGGCCGGAATTCGACAAGGTGGTCTTTGGCGGGAATTACACGAATCATTACGGCAACTCCTTAAGGACGACCGTGCACGTCCATTCGGACGTGCCCGCCCACGCATCAGAGTTGCTGAGTCAAATTGATTCGTCAAAGCCCTTTGTTGCCGGCGGGTCGCTTTATAAGGTCTCGCCGCTGGCCGATGGGACATCCGTGTTGCTAAACGGAAGCGTCGAGGGTCAACCATCCGAACCGATCGCTTGGACTTACATTCGCAAGGACGGTGGAAAGTCGTTTTACACATCGCTGGGGCACATCGATGATTTTCGAGGCGATGTGTTGCCTCGTCTCCTTGTCAATGCGATCAACTGGAGCCTTGGGGAATAAGCTCGAGCATTGTCACGCAAAAGGTCGCCAAGGCAGCTTGGGGTGCGAAGACTGGGGCAGGGCAGGGTGTTGCGAAGACTTTCATCCACCCGCGAATCCGTGACCGTGAAACTGCCAGCGTGAAACTACCTCTGCGTCGAGGATGCTCGCTTCTACTCTGGACCGCCCGAAGCGGTTTTCGGTAAGGTCCGCCGCAAGGCAGGGAATGGTATCCCTGTGTCGAGAATCGCGAAGGATCGCAGATGCAGTTTTTGATGCGCTATCGAGACTTGGTGTTGCCGCTCGGCATCATCGGGTGCCTGGTAGTGATCTTGGTGCCTCTGCCGCCGATGCTGATGGATTTGTTGCTTGCAACCAACATCACCATCGGTGTGATCGTTCTGTTGACGACGGTTTACGTCGCGACGCCACTCGAGTTCAGCATTTTTCCTTCCTTGCTGCTGGCCACCACTCTGGCAAGGCTGGTGTTGAATGTAGCCACGACACGATTGATCCTGACCGGTGCCGATGCGCGCGGAATGGGCGCCGCCGGCGGAGTGATCCAGAGCTTTGGCGAGTTCGTCGCCGGTGACCGGATTGAGGTCGGTCTGATTATTTTCGTGATCATTGTTTTGATTCAATTCATCGTGATCACAAAAGGTGCCACGCGGATCAGCGAAGTCGCCGCCCGCTTCGCACTCGATGGTATGCCGGGTCGCCAAATGGCGATTGACGCCGACTTGAACGCCGGATTGATTGACGAAAAGCAGGCGCAAAGCCGTCGCGAAGAAATCAGCGCCCAGGCGGATTTCTATGGGGCCATGGATGGTGCAAGTAAGTTCGTGCGCGGAGACGCGATCGCGGGGATCGTGATCACGATCGTGAACGTAATCGGCGGGCTGTACATCGGCGTGATGCAGTCGGGGATGAGTTTCACGGAGGCGGGGGCGCTGTTCACCAAGTTGACGATCGGGGACGGTCTGGTCAGCCAGGTGCCGGCACTGCTGATTTCGCTTGCTGCCGGTTTGCTGGTCACGCGAAGCGCTAAAAAGGCGAATTTGCCTCTGCAATTCCTGCAACAGTTATTGGGCAATTCCAAGGCGCTGGCTGTCGCTGGCGGGTTTCTGTCACTGTTGATCCTCACAAATCTTCCTGCTGTTCCGATGGCCACGCTCGGAGCCGGCTGCATTGGCTTGGCGGTCGTGATGAATCGTCAAAACGTTCGGCAGAAAAGTGAAGATGAGTCGCGTGCCGAAGCGGAGCGCGCCGCGGCGGCGGCGCCGCCCGAAAAACGGGTGGAAGACTTCCTGACGATTGATCCGATGGAAATCTCGATCGGGCTGGGCCTTTTGGGGCTGGCCGATCCGTCACGCGGTGGCGATTTGATGCAGCGAATCTCGGGGGTACGCAACACGATGGCGGCGGATCTCGGAATCATTCTGCCGAAGGTGCGGGTTCGCGACGAAATGAGTCTCGGAGAATTGGAATACGAGATCCGCATCGAGGGAAATCCAATCGCGAAGGCGTCCGTCTTGCCCAGCCGTTTGCTGGCAATCGACAGCGGCCATACCACGGGCGTGATCGAAGGCGAAGCGACCTACGATCCGACGTTTGGTGAGCCTGCCGTTTGGATCGAGCCGATGCGCCGCGAACAGGCCGCCATTTTCGGTTACACGACAGTGGAGCCCGGCGCCGTGTTGGCGACGCACTTGCAGGAGATTGCCAAGCGTCATGCGGATGAGTTGCTGTCTCGCGATGCCACCAAGCATTTGATCGATGAGTTGAAAGAGGCATCCCCGACCGTCGTGGATGAACTGATCCCGGGCGTCATGAAGGTCAGCGACGTCCAACAGGTTCTTCACATGCTTTTGAAGGAAGACGTGCCGATTCGCCAGTTAAGCATCATTCTGGAAACTTTGGGTGACTTCGCAACGCGCACAAAGGATCCGGTCTGGTTGACTGAATATGTAAGACACCGGCTGGCACGCACAATCAGCTCACGGTATCGCGACGACCAGGGGCGTTTGCATGTGATGGCTCTCGATCCGGCGATGGAAGACCGAATTGCCGCCGGGCTGGATCACAACGAACGAGGTTTATTTGTTCGGATGAGTCCTGCGGCCGTAGACCTCACTTGCGAAAGAATCCAAGAAGGGGTTAAGAAGCTGATTACCGCTGGTCATCCGCCGATCGTTTTGGTCAGTCCGCGGATTCGTGCGGGGGTCCGTCAAATGACGGCACCGTCGATGCCGCGATTGCGTGTATTGTCGTACAGCGAAATCACGCAAGACACAAAAATTGAATCCTACGGGGTGATCAGCGATCAATGATCCGCCGCGTTGACGATACGAGAGAAACCATTTCATTACCGATCGAAGACAAGTCTTCCATGCACATTCGCACCTTTCGAGCCGCAAGCTTGCATGACGCGCTGGCGCAGATTCGTGAACAGATGGGTCCCGATGCGTCGGTATTGCATACGCGCCAGGTCCGCGATGGATGGATGGGGTGGCTTGGACGGACCTATGTGGAAGTGACGGCTGGACTTCGCGATGCGTCGGATCCTGCCGGGCCCCCGGCCGATCGCGCGGGCGGTGTTGATTCGCGCTTGGCTTCGCAATCCTCCCTGAGCGTATTTTCGCCGCACAACAGCGCCGTAGCTGGAGATTCCGGACTACCGCCGCAATTGAAACCGTATCGAGATGAACTCATTGCCGTCGGCGTCGAAGAGCGAACCGCGGATCGATGGCTCAGCGCGACGGCGAGTTTTGCGGCTAACGTGGGCGAGTCGTCAAGCGAGTCCATCGATCGTTGGATCGATCACCTGAGGCGATCGGTCGCCCGCGAACTTCGCATCGGCAGCCCGATTCGCACTCAGCCGGGCGACCGGCGTGTTGTCGCCTTGGTCGGGCCAACCGGCGTGGGCAAAACGACAACGGTAGCGAAGCTTGCCGCGGGGTTTCGTATCGAGGCTCGTCGTCGCGTCGGGCTTCTGACGATCGACACGTTTCGGATCGCCGCCGTGCAGCAACTCAAGGCCTACGCCGAGATCATGGATTTGCCGATGGAAGTGGTCGAGAAGCCGGACCAGATGTCCTCGGCGCTGCATCGACTCGGCGACGTCGACTTGATTCTGATCGACACCGCGGGCCGCAGCCCGCGGAGCGATGCCCGAATCGATCAATTGGTGGAACTGTTGCGCAGCGCCCAGCCTGACGAGACGCACCTGGTGCTCAGTGCGACCAGTAGCAGGTCGACGATTCAAGCGGCTCTGGAGGGATTCGCACCGGTACGCCCCACCGCCGCGATCATGACCAAGTTGGACGAGGCTGCGTGTACCGCGGGTGTTGTTTCAGCGATTGTCGCCACCGACCGGTTCCCGGGAATCCCGCTCAGTTACATGACGAATGGACAGCAGGTCCCCGATGACATTTCCACAGCGGACGTGGATTCACTGCTTTCCCGGTTGCTTCCGATACAGGCCGGATTTTCGCAATTGGAAGCTGCTTGATTTTTATTCAAAAACGATTCATCCATGCGGCAGCAAACAACCGATACATGAACAGGGCTGTCCCGCACTGAACGAAAACGGCTTGAGCCATATTCTTCAAAAGCGGTCTGCTCAACTTGGGAAACATAAACGCTTGACACTCAACACACATTTGAAACGTTGTTACGAAGCTACGCAGTTTCGCTCGGCGCACTGGCAATGGGATTGGTCGTATTACGCGGCGCGATCCGGGGCGAGTTCGTCGGTAATGTTGCGATGGAAGCAATCGTTGCGATGTTGTTGTTCATGGGTGTGGGCGGCGTGGCGGGATGGATTGCGGACTACCTTGTCCGTGACGGTCTCGAGCGAATGTTTCGATCGCGTGTCGATTGGTACCGGAAAGGTATGATCGATGCGGGCTACATAGAACCGGATTCAAAGCAGGAGTGACGGGCAGCGACGCCCATTGTTTCCAGTGGCGAATCCACGGCCAAGTGGTTTACATGTGCGAGCAAGCCATGTGAGCCCCGAGGCTGAATTGAACGCAGCAGGACGCTGCGGCAACAGTAAACAATCACGGAGGATTGAATGGCAGCGACAGCCACGGCCGACGACGAGATCCTGCAAGTCTGGCAGACATTCAAAAAGCTTACCAAAGAATCATCCGACTACGAATCGCTTCGCAACCGGTTGGTCGAGCGTTACATGCCCCTGGTACGCTACAACGGCGAACGAATCTGGCAGCGACTGCCCGACGGCGTGGAGCTGGATGATTTGATCAGCGCCGGAATCTTCGGACTGATGGATGCCATCGACGCGTTCGACATGGAACGTGGTGTCAAGTTTGAAACCTACTGTGTACCGCGTATTCGTGGAGCGATGCTCGACGAACTCCGGACGATGGACTGGGTACCGCGGCTGGTCCGCAGCAAGGCCAGCAAATTGGCGGTGGCTCGTAAGACGCTCGAAACCAAACACGGTCGCGCACCGACCGTCCAGGAGCTTTCCGATCACCTTGAAATGCCGGTCAAGGAAGTCGAGAAGATGCAGTCCGACGCCAATGCCGTCGGCGTCGTATCGTTGAACAAGAAATGGTACGAAACCGACAGCTATAAGGACGTCCGCGAGATCGACATCCTCGAGGACAAGAAAGGTGAAGATCCCACGCGTCGTGTCCAGAAAAACGACCTGATGCGTTTGGTCACCAAGGGACTCAATCGAAACGAACGGTTGATCATCATTCTCTACTACTACGAAGAACTGACGATGAAAGAGATCGGAGCGACGCTGGATCTTTCCGAGTCGCGCGTCAGCCAGATGCATACGTCGATCGTTAATCGCCTGCAACAACAACTGGGTTACCGCCGAGTCGAATTCGGTACCTGAGTCTCTATTTCGACACAAGCGATATCACAAGCGGCGTCCAGTAGATCACTGGACGCCGTTTTCTTTTTGAGAATGCAACGGACGTCGATGCCGGCTGACCATTGTCAGAACGCATCGCAGTGGCCATGCTGGACAGAGTTGGGATCATGGTTCCTGCCGTCCCGAAGTCCGCTCCTTTGCCCGCTTCTATCAGGCATCCCGTGCGCGTTGCCCACGTCATCACACGAATGATCATTGGCGGCGCGCAAGAGAACACGCTGCTGAACTGTCTCGATCTGATCCGTGACTTTGGGGATGATGTGCTGCTGATAACCGGGCCGTCGGTCGGTCCAGAGGGCGACTTGCTAAGCGAGGGCAGGGCAGGGGAGTTGCCGGTACGAGTGTTGCCGGGTCTGCGGCGGGCCATTCATCCCTGGCGGGACTGGAGAGCGCGAAACGCGATCCGAGACGCAATTGCGGAGTTTCAGCCGGACGTTGTTCATACGCACAGTGCAAAAGGTGGCATGCTGGGACGTCACGCTGCATGGAGTTTGCGAGTGCCGGCGGTGATCCATACCGTCCATGGGGCGCCGTTCCATCCCTATCAAAATGGCGTGGCTCGCGAATTCTTTCGACGTTGCGAACGCTGGGCCGCGCAGAGATGCCACCGCATGATATCAGTCGCCGATGCAATGACCGATCTGATGGTCGATGCCAACGTCGCACCGCGTGAAAAGTTCAAAACGATATACAGCGGAATGGATGTCGAACCTTTTCTTGCTGCCGAAAAGCAACGCGGTGACACTCGCAAACGATACGGTCTGGACGAACAACATGTAGTCGTTGGCAAGATTGCAAGATTGTTTCACTTGAAAGGCCATGACGATTTGATAACGGCCGCAGTCAACGTGGTACAGCGGAATCCCAATGTTCGTTTCCTGTTGGTCGGTGATGGCATTCTGAAGTCGACGATTTGCGAAAGAATTGATTCACTCGGCTTGACCGAGAATTTCATCTTCACGGGGCTGGTGCCGCCTGCGGAAGTACCGTCTTTGATTGGCGCCATGGATATTCTGGTGCACACCTCTTATCGCGAGGGCCTGGCCCGCACGTTGCCGCAAGCCTTGATCGCGGGTCGCCCGGTGATCAGCTATGACATTGACGGTGCCCGTGAAGTGACAATCACCGGCGAGACCGGAATCCTGGTGGCACCGCGTGATACGTCGTCACTTGCCCGTGCGATCGCGACGCTGGCAGGAGACGCAGCGATGCGCGAGAGATTGGGCAGGGAAGGACAACGGCGTTTTACTCATCAGTTTCGTCACCAGGTGATGACGGAACAAATTCGCGCCCTGTACCAGCAGACTTTGGCTGGGGAAAACGTGGACTAGTCATCGCGCCGCATCCCTCCCGGCCGCTTTTTCTGGCAGCATTGTGCGAGGGTTCTACGGGGGTGGTGAAGCGACCGATTATGATGTCGAATTGTGCCTTTGGCGCTGCAACTGCCGTGTTTCACCTCTGTTCACGTTGAATCCAAGTCTGACCATGAGCAAGAGCCGCGATTTTCTTGGACCCTATCGGCTGGCTCGATTGATCCGGGTCGGCAGCACTGCGGAGGTTTGGGAAGCGATCGAGGACGCGACCGAGGCTCGCTATGCCTTGAAGATACTGAAGCAGTCGTCGTCAAACGACAAGACCGAAGTTGCTTTGCTGAAGCATGAATTCAATGTCGCAAAAGATCTTTCCAGCCCTCGCGTGGTCAAGATCATCGAGTATCGCGAAGAGTCTGGACGCCCGTTTCTGGTCATGGAACTGTTCAGTGAGCTGAACATGAAGCAGGCCTTGCGACGGGGACCGGAATCACTTGCATTCATGCTCGACAAAATCGTGGAACAGGCGGCCGAAGGCCTCTACTACCTGCACACCAAAAACTGGATTCATCTCGACGTCAAACCCGATAACTTCCTCGTCAGCCGCGAGGGACAGGTCAAGCTGATCGACTTTACGATTGCACAGAAAAAGAAATCGGGTTTGGGGAAACTGTTCCACAGCGCCAAGGTCGCAAAAGGGACTCGCAGCTACATGGCGCCCGAGCAGATTCGACGTAAAGTTTGCGACGAGCGCACCGACGTGTATGCATTCGGTTGCGTGTTGTACGAGCTGTGTACGGCGAAGCCTCCCTATACCGGTGACACGCCGAACGACTTGCTGAGCAAACATTTGAGTGCATCCATTCCGAGTCCAATCGTTCACAATGACAACGTGACACGCGAGTTCGCCGACTTGGTCAAGAGTATGATGGC
>JAHELS010000451.1 GCA_024644085.1 Rhodopirellula sp. | reverse complement strand
CCGGGCCGTTGCTCGCTTCCTCCCATCGATAGAGCCGGCCATCGGGGGTGACGTAATACCATTGGCCGGCGGGCGTGCTGAGCCATTTTTCATTGGCCCCGCCCCAGTCGAGGAAGTCGTTACCGGGATGGAGCAGCTGCAGTTCCTGGCCAACCTCTTTGGCCCGCGCGTAGGTTTCGGCAAGCTCCAACGGGAAGTCGGCCGACGGATCGAAGCTCGACGACTCGTGAACCAGTTTTTGCTCGAGCAGCTTCAGTCGCTGGTCACCGCTGGTGGCGCCGGGCCATGTCGCCAGCACAAAACTTTCGCCGGCGAAGTGATCGGCAAACCACTCCAACTCGGCCGTTTCGGGGAACTCGCTGGGGAGCCAGTCTTTGACATCATTTTCTTTCTGGCCCAGGCTCAGTCGTGCGGCCCGGAATCCCGAAGGGAGAAAAAAGAAAAAGACAATCAGAATCAACAGCGCGTAGGTCATCCCCAGTGGGCTGCGTCGCTCAAGCAGGGGACCTTGATTCATACGGGCAGATGGGGATGCAGGCGCGGCTCGCCGCAGGGAGTCTTCGTCCGGTTCAGGCTCGTAAAGTACCCCCGATTGCTCGCATGGTCTACTTCAAACCGCCGCCGCGAGGGCTTCCCTTGGCCCTCGATTTGCAGGATTTGCCGATCGCGGTCAGTTTGAGGGACTCTGGGCGGCCGCGCAGGAACCGTGATCGGGCGAGCAAAGTCACCGGAAAACCCCGGTTATTCTTCTTTCAAGAGTTCCCCGTCAGCGCGGTTGCCGAGTTGGCGAAAAAGGACCTCGTCGATCGAGTGGGTCAGGAAGCGGGTCGAACCGTCGGCGAATCCGAACTGGGCCCCGCCGGGATGAAAGCTGCCAAAGCCCCCCACGTCGAGCGACCCCGTTTCAGCATCCAGGTCATTGGGCCATGCCTGGCGGTCGATGAATCCGCTGGTGTTGCGGAGGGTTGCGCGGGTTCCCGATGCCCATCCCAGGCTGCCCGGCCCGGGAATCAGTTCGCCGATCATGATCGTCTGGGATCCACCATCGAGGATTTCGCTGTACCGCAAGCGGCTGTTGAGAAACAACACTCCATTGTTATCCGAATCGATCGGTGCCTCGCGGTCGTGATGGCAACCGGCGTAGTTGTTCGTCCCGGCGCGATCGCCGTCCGCGGTCAACACCCGTTCGCCGGGGAAGGATGGACACAGCATGGTTGGGATGGACACGGCTCGCGCATCGGCATTCTCCGGTGCGTAGGTGCCCGCGTCGATGTCGAAATGATTGGCAACGGATTGCTGTTCAATGAACGGCAGGATCTGCACAACCCAGCTGACATGTTTGCCGATCTCTTCATGACGGATCGGACCGTCCGGATTGATCACACCCGAAGGCAGGTGTTCCATGCTGAATTCAAAGTGATGAATCCCGAGACCCAGTTGTGTCATGTTATTCGAGCAACTGACACGTCTGGCGGCTTCCCGCGCGGCTTGAACGGCCGGCAACAACAGCCCCACGAGAACGCCGATGATTGCGATCACAACCAACAATTCAACGAGCGTGAATGCAGCCCGCATGCGAGTACGGAAAGGTTTCAAAAACGTCATAGGATTACTCCGTAGTGGAGGGTTCTGAGTCGGAGGAGTTTTCCGGCGAGCGGAAAAGGAATTGGTGAGATCGCGTCGTGCGTGAAACGGTGGTCGACCTCGTGTCTTCGAGTCCCACGCCGAGACGGGCGGTCACATTGACCTCATTCGATCCGTCGTCGGCCGGCGTCACACGAATGACCACGGCTGCATTGTCGAAATGTGCGATGGCATCGGCGGGGCGCCATGTTTCACCCTGGTACTGGTCTGATTGCCGAAGCTGTTTCGCAGCGCGGTGCACGCCGGCTTCGAGCAACCACTGAGTCTGTTGCATTTGGTGTGACCAGCGCACTTCGCGTCGGGCGCGAAGTGCGGACTGCATCGTCGCCGTCGCGATCGCGCTGGTGACGAGCAGACAAACGAGAACACAAAAAAGCAACACGCCGCGGCGCGATCGATGATGGGAACGGTTCATGGCGAGGCCTCCGTGGACTCCAGTCTTGTCAAACGACCGACGGCTGCGGTGACGTGGCGATCCGTCCTTGGTGGTCCTGCGACGGAAGCGGTCGAAATCGTCATCGAGGCCAGATCCGCACGATCGCTTTTTTCAAACGTCGCCGAACCTCCCTCGCCCAGATCGTACGATTCGCGGCGCAACGGCTGCGATGCGTCCTGCGCTTCGCCACCGCCGCCTTGCTCGCGCGTCACGACGTTGGACTGCGCGATGTAGGAGACCTCCGTGGAATCACCCATGACCAGGTCAATTCGGTTCGGTTGTTCGATCGAGCACTGCACAGCACGATGCAAGTCGTGGCGAAACTCGCTCGCCAGCCGGTCGAGCGCCCGGTGCGTTTCGGCGCGATGACGCGCCAATGTGGCAAGTCGCATCGATTGCTGAAGCAGCCCGATCGAGAGCACCATCAATGAGCTGCCGACGGTCATCGTCAGGACCAATTCGATCAGCGTGAATGCAGGCCTTTTCATTCTGGATCCTCGTCTGATTGTGTCGGTTTCTCGAGTGGGTCGATCCAGCCGACGAGCTTCATCGGGCCCGCCGTAGGAATTCCGGGACGATTCCAAGTCAGACTCATCTCGATTCGCGAGCCGTGTTGATCGGAAATAAGTTCCGCCGAGAGAGTCGCGTCGGGCAGTGCCTCGCCCAGCGGCGCTGACAATGACAAATCGTTGATCGCATCGCGGCGATCGGAATCATCCATGAGCGTGAGCCGCTCGAGTTGATTCGCCAACTCGTCAATCGCGAGTTGCTGGTGTCGGCTTTCCTGCCACAATTGACCACACCGGATGGCCAGCGGCGCGAGCGTTCCCATCACGGCGACCAGCAGCGTGCTGGCGACCATGACTTCGGT
>JAHELS010000450.1 GCA_024644085.1 Rhodopirellula sp. | reverse complement strand
CCATCGTCAAACTGAATTGGAAACATAGTCTATCCTACAAAGACCGACGAACCAAGCGTTGAACCGGAGGTCGCCATGGCGCACCTTCAAATGGTGACCACATTGGGCGACCCCGGTTAACGCAGTCGTTGAACTTTATCGAATGGCTTTTTGATTCTTGGCATCACTCTGATGCAATGCGGGGTTAGGTCTTCTCGCGTCCTTGCTGGGATGTGGTTGGCTTCCTTGCCAACGTTTGGCACCCTTTTCCATCGGCAGTCGCTGGCTCGCAGTGCGTCTTCGCAAGTCTGGTCACAACGAACGTTTCGGTAAAAAGGACTTGCGCTTCGGCGGTTCGTAACCATCGTGGTGAGGATACCTCGTCAACTTTCCCTTACCTATCGATGCAAGATGACCCCCTACAAAAAACGAACCTGCCAACTCACCCGGCGGCTTGCCGAAGACATGATGATCCGCAACATGGCTGACGCCACGATCGACGCCTACACCTACCATGTGCGAAAGTTCGCCGACTTTACCGGAAAACCGCTCGAGCGGGCGACCTGCGAAGACGTTAGAACCTTCCAGCTCCATCTGATCCAAGAGCGAAAGCTCGCCTACAGCACGTTCAATCAGGCCGTCTGCGCGCTACGGTTTCTTTACACCCATACCATCCGCGTCCCCTGGCCGGTCACGATGGTCCCCTACGGCAAACGTCCCAAGGCACTGCCGACCGTGCTCGGCCGACAAGAAGTCGATCGCCTCATCCAATGCACGGCCAACCTGAAACACCGCACCTTCCTGATGACGCTCTACTCGGCCGGACTCCGGTTCGCCGAAGCGGCGGCCCTGAGGATCCACGACATCGACTCGGCCAGGATGCAGATCCGAGTGGCCTCGGGGAAGGGACGCAAGGAACGTCTGGTGCCGCTCTCACCGAGACTCTTGAAAGAGCTCAGGATCTACTGGCAGAAGTACAGGCCGAGCGATCTGCTGTTTCCGGGCAAGACACCCGGCAAGTCCTACGCCGACACCACGATCCGCAAAGCGATGAAGGAGGCGGCCAAGAAGGCGGGAATTCGCCGCCGGGTCTATCCTCACGTGCTGAGACATTCCTACGCGACGGGACTGCTGGAAGCCGGAGTGGACTTGCTCACCATCAGCAAGTTGTTGGGCCATGCCAGCTTCATCACGACGATGGTCTATCTGCACTGCCGCCGGGAACACCTGCACAGTGTGCCAAGTCCACTGGACTGGCTGCCGGTCCGGCAACTGCCGACCTACACGCCGCCGGAGGAGAACGGCGAGGACGCCGGTTCGTCACCGAAAAACTAACCGTCCATCAGCTGATCCGGCGTGGCGCCGAGCGGTATGTCGCCGAGCACCGCGACGGCCAGGCGACGATGTCGGTCCAGAGCACGCTGGCGAAGCTTTCGCTGTGCCGCAGCAGTGCTCTGGGCGGACGTTGGTATCAGTGCGATGATTGCGAGCGGATCACCAAGCTGCACAACTCCTGTGGTGACCGTCACTGTCCGTGCTGCAGCGGCGGCAAGCGGCGAGACTTCTCCGAACGCGCCAATAAGTTGCTGCTTGACGGCGTCGACTACTACCAGGTCGTATTCACGCTGCCGGAGGTTCTTTCCAAACTGGCTCTCGCCAATCGACAGGAGATCGCCGATCTGCTGTTCACTTCGGCCTGGAAAGCGCTGAAGAAGACGATCACCCAGGAACAGGGCTTTGATCCGGCAGCGATGATGGTGTTGCATACTTGGAATCAGAAACTGGAGTCGCACTGGCACGTCCACGCGCTGGTTCCCGGTGGCGGACCTGATTTAGTTGATGGCAGTTGGGTCACCGCCAAGGCTCCAGCGATCGAAGGTTGCCAGGATGATCGGCCCTATCTGGTCGATGCGATCAACTTGCGCCACTCCTTTCGGAAGTTTGCGATCGCGCATCTGCAGCGTCTTCGCAAACGCGGCAAACTGCGATACGGCGGTTCTCTGGAATCGTTCCGCAGCGACGCCGAGTGGTATGCGATGATCGAGCGCATCGGTCGCCAAGACTGGGTCAGTTACATCGAGCCACCGCCGAGTGAGACGAGCCGTGCCGAGCATGTTGTGCGTTACCTGACTCGCTATCTGACCGGTGGCCCGATCAGCGATCACCGTATCGTCCGTGCGGATGACCAGGAAGTGACGTTTTTGGCGCGTGAGGGAGCACGTGTCGGTGGCGAGCGAAAGCAGGTGCCCTGTACCCTCGACACGCCCGAGTTCGTGCGCCGTTGGTGTCTTCATATTCAGCCGGATCAATTGACCAAGACTCGCTCGTGGGGCGGCTGGAGCAATACGCGAGCAGAAGCTTACCGAGAAAAATGCCGAACGGCGCTGAAAGCGTCTTCGACCGCTCGGCTTCAGGAAGCTGTCGAGCCAGAGCGTGACGGCCAGTGGGTGTTGGCTGAGTCGGCGTCGTCGCTTTGTTGTGAGCACTGCGGCAGTGGGTCACTCCGGTTGATCAGAGAGCTCGCCAAGCCGTCATGGGAAAACCTCTTTGCCCGCGGCAGCGAGTGTAGCCCACGCTGGTACGCGGCAAGTCAAAAACTGGATGATATTCGCTTTTGGGATGGCGCGATGGGTGAAGGCTTTTCGGAATGGTACGAGTGGTACCTGAAAAGTGAATTAGAAAGTGCAAGAGAGTCCCGCCAGCTCGTCGATCGGCCGATCCAACCGACTCTTCCCGGCTTCGACGACGCAGAAACTGGCAACGCCCACAGCCAGTTGGTCTAATTGAGTCCCTGAAACCGCCCACCTCGGGCGACAAAGCTCAACGCCCGATCTATCCGTGCACCTCCTGTACCCGGATAGATCGCAATTCGTTCGCCGACACAAAAATCTCGACGCTATTGGGAAGGCTCAATGCCACCTTGGGATGATACAACACTGAAGTTCGCCAAAAGCGGCGCTGACGTCAAAGCAGCAATCGAACT
>JAHELS010000449.1 GCA_024644085.1 Rhodopirellula sp. | reverse complement strand
CGCCTCACCGACCGTGCCCAGAGATTCTCATGGCCTGAGAAGACATACGAGCACCGCATCTCGCTGCCATAGCTGCCATTGCCGTGGAAATACCTGGTGCTTTGTCAGGTTTTGATTTTGGGGTAGAGGGACTTGAGTTTTGATCTCGCGTCCTTGATCCGGAATTGCCAGTCCCCACCACGCATCAGGAGATCTTGTTCAGGCTCTCCCGCCAGCCGCGGAGAATCTCGCTCACACCATGTGACAAGCACATGGGGGTCGGCTTCTACTTTCGATCGCTTTGCTAGCCGAGGAGAATCTTGTTCATCCCACGTGGCAAGCACGTGGGGGTTTCGAGATATTGGGTGAATATGGCCTTCGGCCAAACGGCGGTGTCTGCATTCTATTCCTGGGGCGTTGCCCCAGGCTACGGTGACCAATGGCCTTCGGCCAAGAGATTCTGGCAGCACATCCCCCCTTGCAAACAGCTGCCGTCGGTCAAGTCGGCCCCCGCAAGCCACGGATATTCTCCCTGCGGCTGGACCAGCTGATGTCTCGGCGCCAATCCGTCGACGCGCAGCGGTGCTGTATTTGCCGAATCAACGCTGCAACTTAGGTGAACTTCGACCTCGCCGAAGACACATCACTTCTCGGAGCCTAGCCAGTCCGACCAAGCTCCGAGGTTTGGACATCCTCGTGCAGTTCCAGATTCGCGCAAGTCGCAGCGGTCTTATCTGGTCGGCGACACCTCCGAGGATGCGCCGAATGTTGTAAGCTCCGAGGTTTGTCCAACTTCAGCGAGTTGGCGTTGAGGCCAAGTGCGGGCGGTGTTGTCGACCTCTGCGCATCACGACACCAGCCGCCAAGCGACGGCATTTCGTGTCATCAAATTGATAGCACAGCGGCATTGAACCCGCGCGAACCTGTGGGTCGATGCCACCACCGAAATGCATCTTGGTGAACGCGCTTTGGACGCGTGTGCGGGAGCGGCCCCGGCGCGTTGGGGCAAGCACTTCGGTGCGTGGGACGATATCCGCGTCGGATACGGTCGGTCAAGTCGAAGTCCAAGCGTGGCCATTCATCCGCTACGCTTTTGGGGGCCTTGGGGTTTCACCGACTCCATTTCACTCTATTGGTTCGAGTCGAAAATGCGGTTGCATGTACTTGGTGCACCAGAACACCAGTCGATCATTCGTTGTTCTTATTCGTAAGAGTGACCTCAAGCGGCCCTTGTTCGGCGTCGTGTTTCCAATAGGTGTGACGAATTGGCAGCGAGAACTGGATGCCACGCTCTTCAAATGTCTTGAGAATCTCCAGATTCACCCTTTCGCAAAACGCGTAGTACTGCCAACGATCGGGCGGCGCATACCAATAGATCATGCGGATATTGAATGAATTGGGGTTGAACTCGGTGAAGTAAACACGCGGTGGGAAGTCTGGATCCATGCCCTCGTGGCTCTCCAGGATGGACCGAATACATGAGATGGCATCTTCGACTTGTGCACGTGCTGTATCGATCGGAATGTGAAGGTCGGTCATGCGGTAAATATGTTGTCGCTTGCCAATGTTTTCGATCTCGGCATCGGCCATTTGGTCATTCGGGATCGAGATCAAGTGGTTGCTTAATGCCCGGATCTTGGTGGAGCGAAGTCCGATCTCCTCGACGATTCCGTCGTGGCCCTTGACCACGATGCGTTCCCCGACTCGGTAAGGCTTATCCAGCAACACCGTCACGGTACCGAACAGACCCTTCATCAGACCTTGTGCTGACAATGCGATGGCCAAGCCGCCGATGCCCGCACTGGCGATCAGGGTCGTGAGCGGAAATCCGAGATAACGGCCGCCTTCCAGGAACACAATCACAGCGGCGACAATGCCGAGCACGCGGCAAATGATCCTGATCAAGTTTGCATCCAGACTTCCGGGAGTCACGTGCGGCAGAGCAACGATCGTTTCCGCGGCCCGACTACTGCCGCCCACGATCAGTCCCAGGACGCCAAGCAGGAAGACCAGATCAGCAGAGAAGTTGACAGTGTAAGTGGCGGCTCCGCGGAGCGTCAGATATTCCCACGCGAAGTGCTTGAAGCCGATTGGGATCAGCACGGCGACGACGAACAATCCAAAGCTCAACCAGTACTGAATCAGACTGCGCCCACGCACGCGCTCGCCGCGTCGTCGCCCCCAGCGAAACAAGAGCCCCATCACTGCCAGGCTGATTGGAATCGCCAGGATCAGGCCGATCCATTGCCAGATCGCCATGCCAATTTCACGTCGTTGAAACGATTCCGGCAAACGGTCCACCAGGGCGGCCACGGTCGGATTACCGGGACTTGACAGCCACCATTCATAGAAGCCCTCAGAGACCGCAGGCTCGCCCACTCGGTAGGTCTGCGTCCGAACCTTTTCGTAGAGTTCGGGCGCACGCGATACGGTTCCCGCAGAGAACAGAAACTCGCCGCGTCGAGGCCCTTCCTGCTGCTTTGAAATGGCGATTTGCGTGCGGGGAACCTGCCAACGGACCAGCGCCTCAGCCCCATCGGTGGTTTCCACGGATTCGATTCCAGGAATCGTCTCCGCTTGAGGTAGCGGGATTCGGTCGAGAATTTCTTTAAGACAGACCGCTGCTTCGGCATCAAAGTACTCGCGTGAGTACTCCGGCAACTGACTGGTATCCAAGCAAGAAATGATCCGCTGCGCCAGCCGCTGCAACTCGGGATCGTCGCGGTCGAGGTAACGATCCTTTTGGATAAGCTCATTGAGTTCGTTACAGGAATCCAGAAACAGGGTCAGCGTGCCGCGCGGGCTGGACGTGTCGGTCGATTGCATTGGCTGCTTTTTAGTTGCGGCAATGAGAGCGTCATACAGACCTGGTGAGACGCTACGGCCCGAGTCTCGGTACGGCAGGACCTTCGCCACACTGTAGAATTCAGCCGCCCGGCGGACCGTTTCCGGAGTGAACAGGTAATCGTTTCGACGCGGTCCTTGTTCGG
>JAHELS010000448.1 GCA_024644085.1 Rhodopirellula sp. | reverse complement strand
GATGGCAACAAAAGCCGGTGCTACCGTAAAAGATGTCTTCTGGTGTCACGGCCAGTTCGACACCGTTGCAATCCTGGAAGCTCCCAGCTCTGAGATCGCCAGTGCTGTAGCACTAAGTGTAGGTTCGCTGGGAAATATCCACACTCAGCTTCGTCGCGCCTTCACCGAAGACGACATGCAGGTGATTCTCGGCAAGATGCAGGAATGACGCGCAACTAGGCCCATTTTCCGCTAGTTGCTGTGGTTTGCAAGCCAAGCTGAAATCTGGCGTTTTTGGATTCACTAAGGAGCGCGTGGTAGTCGACGACTCAGAATCTGACTGGGAGTGTCAAATCCGAGACGCGCTAGAATTTTTCGTTGGCGAGTCGTCAACCGAGTTGGCTGAACTTGCCGGCCAACACGCGTGTGATGAACGATCAGCACGTAGCTGTTGAACGCAGCAAGAATCGTTTGAGTTGTTGTGCGATGCTCTTTGGCCGGTTCATCCGCAGGGACGTTCGCGCGATAGATCCGTTGAATCAAAAAGTACAGCGTCAACGTGATCATCATCAGGAACACTAACGCTTCGACACGCTCAGGTGATTTGAGAAATACCGGATGAACGGCGAGCGGTGTCTTGAACTCGTGGTTGGCCAGTTCCGAGTAACTTTGTTGCTTGTACTTACTAAAGATCTCGTCAGTGCTTTGGCTTCTCGGAGCGGTCGTCACGAGAACGCTGTAGCCGTCGTACTCCCCGTCCGCTTCGGCGGCTGCTTCATCAAAGCTAAACTCGAATCGATGCTCCGGGCGTTTACAGCCCCGCTGCGGTTTGGGCAGCCCATCGCGTTGCGTCTTTGTCAGCGGGACCATTTCATAGCTGAAATAATTCGCTGCTTGGCGTTTGCCGAACAGTTTGCCGACGCGGCGAGCGACCGAAGTAGGATCGGTGTTGCGCCGTCCATCAGCAACGCTCTTGGCAATCTGTTCTAAACCTTCGCCAATCTTTCGAATCGACTTCTCACGGTTCTTCTGGGCCACTTTCTGATCTGCGGTGCTGTAAACAAAGATGACACGAACAGCAATGCTGCCGCCTGAATCACGATCGACCAAGATGTGCTTGCACGTTGCTAGTTCGTAGTGCTCCTGCGGCAAGTTTCCTTGTCTGCGACGGCGTTGTTGCTCCAGCGATAAGTAACTCGCTTTCTTCCACACCAAGTTCTCAAAGTGCTCATCAAATAGAGCACGAAAGTCCTTCCACGGAGCCGCGGCAATTGCCTGGTAGCCTGCTTCACTGAGCCGCAACAGATGTCCGGCCGAGAACGTGCCGCGATCGGAGATCATCGTCAACTCAGGCGGCTTTAAGTGTTTTTGAAGCAGGCCCAGTTGCTGAGTGATCGACGTATGACCATTCTGATTGCCATCGACGGTATGGCCAAAGATCGGTAACGCTCCCAGTTCATCCACGACCGTACACAGTCCGGCATGAACCATTTTCACATCCTTCGGAGCATCGCTCATCGGACGCCCGGCGGTAATGTGCGCCGGCGGTAGCCGAGTATCGCTGCGCACGCTGTCCTGTTGTTGCAAAGGGTCAGGACGTGGAGCTGATTGATCGTAGGCGCCGTGAAAAAGGATATGCGTTGGATCGTAATGAATCTCGCTCAATGAGATATCGAATTCATTGGCCACATGCAGAGCCATTGAAGCCAAGATGGAATGGCGTTTGGCAAAGAAAGCGTCGAGTGACTTTCCGAGCCGGTCGTCGGTCATCTTCTCGACAGGCATGTCCCACAAAATGTCGGCTCCGCTGTCACCGGCCCAATCGGCGACATTGACCAACGCCACCGGATTGTAAAGCCGTGCAGCGACCAGCAGGCTCAACACCGTACCGTGATCAAACTCAGCGCGCGAGTCGGCAGGCAGATGTCGATTGATGATTGCCGCGACATCCATCCGTTGGAGCAACGGCCAAACGACCGCCAGCGGACCGAAGTTACAACCTTCAGCGGTGGACTGATTCTCATAAAACGTGATCGTCATGCGCATAAGATGCGCAAACTGGGCGCAGCGCGCAATACCGGTCTTTGCAAAAATCTCAACTAGCGGAAAATGGGACTAGGCCGACAACTTTTCGCCCAATCGCAGCAGTTCCAATACCGCTTCGGCCGCCTCGATCCCCTTGTTGCCGACGTTGCCGCCGCTGCGGTGAATCGCCTGTTCGAGCGTGTTGCAGGTCAGCAGACCGAAGGCAATCGGCACGCCGGTTTCGACACCCATGTTCATCAAGGCCAGACTGACGGCTCGGTTGATATGTTCATCGTGAGTCGTTTCGCCTTTGATCACGCATCCCAAGGCAATCGCGGCGATCACCTTGGGCTGGTCGACCATCCACTTCACGACCAGCGGCAATTCCCATGCGCCGGGAACTCGGATCACCGGCGTCGATTGGGCCTTGTACCCGGCCGCCGACAAAGTTTGAAGGGATCCGCTGACCAGCGCGTCGCAAATCCGGGGGTTGTACCGGCTGGCAACGATCGCGATTCGGCCGCGGGGCAGATCGCCTTCGGTTCCCGTCAACTCACTTGACATCTTTCACGCTCATCAGAAACTCGGCGTTATTTTGAGTCTTCCGCATTTGCGTGACGAGATTTTGCATGGCATCCGCCGGAGACACTTCGGCTAATGCTCGCCTGAGCGCCGAGACGCGAGTGAATTCGTCGGGATCCAACAGCATCTCTTCGCGGCGCGTTCCGCTGCGGCTGATGTCAATCGACGGCCAGATTCGCCGGTCGACGAGCGACCGATCGAGTACGATTTCGAGATTCCCGGTGCCTTTGAACTCTTCGAAGATGACGTCATCCATCCGGCTGCCGGTGTCGACCAGAGCGGTAGCCACGATGGTCAACGAGCCACCTTCCTCAACTTTGCGCGCCGATCCGAAAAATGCTTTGGGTTTTTGCATGGCGTTGGCGTCGAGGCCGCCAGACAGA
>JAHELS010000447.1 GCA_024644085.1 Rhodopirellula sp. | reverse complement strand
TGCAGCATGTCGACATCCTCGTCCATTTGGCGAAGATTGGCGATGTCTCTTTGCGTTCCGCTTGTCGCAACACCCAGGGTTCGTTTCAGCATTTCCTGATCCAGCTCAGCAAGGCGGACTAATTCTCGACGCACTTGATCAAGGGCAAACGCGGGTTGTTCCAGAAACATGTCATCCAGGTACTTCGGGGATATGCCTGCCGGCTCTGCTCGTTTGGGGACGATCCACTCCACAAGTTTCGCAAGTGGCCCGGTAAACCAGATGAAAATGAACGTGTTGCCGACATTGAACAACGTATGAGCATTGGCGATCTGCCGAGGCGTGTCGGCTGCCAGCCGGGCGGGTTCGCTTTGCAACCCGGATGTCGGCGAAATACTCTGCACAACATCGGCAAATTGCGGAATGAAGAACATCCAAAGCAATACACCACCCGCATTGAACAGGACATGAACCCAAGCCGCTTGAATTGCCTCTCGCGGTCGACCAAACGCTGAAAGAATCGCGGTCACGCAAGTGCCGATGTTCGCACCAAAAATCAATCCGATGCCGGACTCGAGCGAGATCAGGCCTTGGCTGGCCAACACGATGACGATCCCAGTCGTCGCCGATGAACTTTGCACGACGGCGGTGAAGACGATCCCAATCAGAATGCTCAGCATTGGGTTTCGCATATTCTGCATCGCTTCGATGAATGGCGGCCAATCGCGAAGTGGACCGGTCGCGTTGCTCATCAGTTCCATGCCAAAGAAGATCAATCCAAGGCCCATCAGAACCATGCCCCACTGCCTGGCCTTTTCCTTCTTCAGGGCAATGTCCATCAAGAAACCAAAGGCGATCATCAACAGGCCGTACTGGTAGATCTTGAAGGCGATGATTTGCGCCGTGATCGTGGTGCCGACGTTCGCACCGATGATGACGCCGATGGATTGGCCGAGGTTCAGTAAACCAGCCGAGATGAAGCCAACCACCAGCACCGTGGTCACCGAGGACGACTGGATGACGGCAGTGATGATGGTGCCGGCAAGTGCTCCGGTAAATCGATTGGCAGTCAATTTCGCCAGCAGGTTTTTCATGCTGCTGCCAGCGACAGTTTTCAGGCTTTCGGTCATCTGGCGCATCCCAAACAGAAACAGCGCCAGACCACCACCAAGTCCGGTAATCAGTGCGCCGATTTCGAGGGAAGCGACCAGATCTGTATCAGGCATCGTGCGAGGTTCGCGAAAATGTTATCCGGAATGGTATCGTCGTCATTATCGTTTCGGTGAGCTGCGTCACTGGGAAGTGGTGGTCATTTGAATTTCAGGGCGGATATCAAGCCCACGAATGATTCGATCGCGTCTGCCAATGCGCTGAGTTCGGTCCGGTGCCAGGATCGAGCCAGGTAATGCGCCGATCCCCATGCAGTACGGTAAGTCGGAACAGATTCTTGAATTGGCCATAGGCGACCATGTTAGCCGAGCCAGTATTATTCGTCGCATCTCATCCAAAGACGTCGCGTTCGGTCCTGACTTTTAAAACCTTCCGATCGGTTGATTCCTCGACAGTGAAGCGGTAGCCTCCTTCTGAAACGAAATCTCCTTTCTTCGCCAAATGATGGGTCAGTTCAATCGGAATCGTGGAAACCAGTGACTGTCCGCACCGCCCGCATACGGGTCGGTCGTGGAATTTCGATTCGTGGTCGAGCGACCAGAGCAAACAAGGTTCATTGAGTCCGGTACGTTTCTGGTAGTCATGTGCGTCAGACGATGATATCGGTACTTATTTTGCCCAGCCCGGGCCGATGCGGTAAACCTTGACCATGTATTCGTGTAACATCCGCTGGGTATTGAAAAAGGAGCCGTTGAGCGCGATCGCGTGTCGCATGACGTCAATGAAACCCTCCCGGTCGTTGTAAAACAGGGGGACGACCGCCGACTGGAGTTTGTCGTAGAGTGAATCAGCGCTGGCACCGTGAATCTGGTGATTGCGTTTGCCAATCGCCCAGCCCGTGACGCCTTCCAGGCATCCTTCGATCCACCATCCATCCAGGACGCTTAACGAGGGAACGCCGTTGAGCGCGGCCTTCATCCCGCTTGTTCCGGAGGCTTCCAGCGGCGGCTCAGGTGTGTTCAGCCAAACATCGACGCCCGCCGTCATCAGTGCACCAAGCTGCTGTTCATAATTCGGTAAATAGACCACGGGCAAATCGTTTCCAAGCTGCCTGGCCAACGATACGATTTCGCGGATCAGTGATTTTCCGGCTTCGTCTCTCGGATGCGCTTTTCCGGCAAAGACGATCTGCAAGCGACCGACGCTCTGGCTGATTCGCCGGAGACGATGCAAATCGCTCAAGATCAAAGCGGGGCGTTTGTAGCTGGTGGCTCGCCGCCCAAACCCAAGCGTCAAGGTATCCGGATCAAAGCCTACGTTCGTTTCACGGTTGACGTGCTCGACGAATGTGCGTTTCGCGTCTTGATGAGCTTGCCACAGGTCGTTATCGGGGATTCCTAACGCGTACCGCAAGCTGAAGTTGTCACGTTGCCATCCCTTGATATACCGATCAAACAAACCGGCAAAGGGCGGAGAGACCCAGGTTGTGGCATGCACACCATTGGTAATCGCATCCACCTCGTACTCCGCAAACATATGTTGCGAGACTTCGCTGTGCATCTTGGCGACGCCGTTGACGTAGTGACTCAGCGCCAGAGCGAGGTACGTTAAGTTCAGCTGGCCTGCATGGCAAATTGCGTCGGTGATCCCACATTCATTGCGATGTCCGAGCACATGTTCGGCCAGTTGCAAGTCGAAGCGATCATGGCCTGCTGGGACCGGTGTATGGGTTGTGAAAACGCAAAGTTTACGAACCTCGTCAATGTCCCCCTGTGCGAATTCTTCGCGTCCGGCCCGATCACGATGCTCACGTAAAAGTTCCAGCGTCAAGAGCGCCGCATGCCCTTCATTCAAATGGAAACGCTCGATCGCCGAATGCTGCAA
>JAHELS010000446.1 GCA_024644085.1 Rhodopirellula sp. | reverse complement strand
AAGCCATCTTTTGCTTGTTCGAACCTCCGGGAAAACCGGACGAAAGTCCCTTTGATTTAGAATTGGCAACCAGCGGTGATGACTTTGCAGTCATGGACATGCACTTCAAGCTCGGGCTTTACGAACATCAATCCGCCGGCGCGATCCAAGGACTGATCGATGTGCTTGCGGCAAATCCGACGTTGCTCGACGACGTTGAGAAGCTGAAAAAGATTCGCATCACAATCTACGAACCAGCGTTCAGCATTATTGGCGATCCAGCCAAGCGAGATCCTCACACTCGACAAAGTGCCGATCACTCGATGGTGTACATCATCGCCACGCTGCTGCGAAAGGCATTTGACAAGAAGCAAACAAGTTGGCGCGAGCTAATCTTGCTGCCCGAGGATTACGACAATCAAGCATTGCACCATCCGCTAACCAGAAAACTAATGAAAAAGATTGAATTCATGCACGGAGGATCAGACTACGATGCAAAATACCCGGACGGCATTCCTACGACATCGGAGATCGAATACTCGGACCTGGGCAAGTTGTCGAGCGGTTTAGTGATGTATCCTGAAGGACACGCACGCAACACGAGCGGAAAACTTTCAGAGTTACTCGAATACAAGTTCCAGCGACTAGCATCCTTAGGCGTGAGCGACGTAAGCCAGCTTTACGATCGATTCACAAGCCTTTCATCAAAAACTTCGAAAGAAATCGCACAGCTCATGGACTTCAAAATCGCGAGCACAATTTAGTTTCGCCTAATCATTACTCGTTCCCAGGCTCCCGCATGGGAACGTCCTGTCTTTTGGGCTCAGCCCATTTTCCCAACTGAAATCTGTGCTCCCGAGCCCTATCCAATGGCCGCAAGATAGGCAATAGCCGTGATTATTCATGAACGCGAACTGAGGCGGTGATTTTTAATGCCGCGATTTTTCTTCGCGATGACGATGCGCGGAAGGCCCCTTTTCCCCCGAAGGGCGGCAGCAGAGATGAGATGGCGGGCGACGAGAACTCGGGGCGACAAAGACAGCGAGCTACGAGTCGGTTAACAACGCTTGGCCAACGTCTCGGAAGTGGTGGAGGTAGGGCCAAGAGCCGGAGAGAAACACGCGGACTCGGCGAGCGGTCACCTTGATCCGGGCGGCCACTTTAATGAGCCGCATCCGCCAGGTACTCGCCTGACCTTCACCGAGTGGATCGGCTTTCCGACGCCGATTGAAATATTGACGCCGCTGGTGAGGCGTACCGGCTTCGGCGGGAACGGCATCTTGGTCGAGGTACTTGCCAGACGTTGCTTCCGCAGGCGGATCGGCGATCGCTTGTCGCAGCGATACCAGGAGGTTGTGGGCCAGACAGTGCAAGAACATGCGAAAGCCATTTGCCATATAACGATGATCGCTCAGTCGATCCGCACACAATTCGCACTTCAATTCCTTGTTGCGGTTCTCGCTTTCGCCACGTTCACTGTACTCGTCATAAACGCCCTCCGGCAACGTGCGGGCTCCACGGCGGTTGGTCACCACGGCTCGACGGTTCGTTCCTTGAGCATTGGCTTCGCACTTGACGACCACCCAGCGCGGCTGATGCCACGACTGGGCTTGGTAATCGAAGCCGGTGAACAGTCGCTGTGGCTGCCCGGTCGCTTCGTACTGATCGACCGCGTTTTCCAAGAGTTTTTCGCTGTTTCGCTGGAGAGGCGGATACATGCCGATGCCGATCGAGTAATCGATGTCCCACCGCTCGCAGGCTTCGTAGAGTCTCGGTTTGGCAAAGCCGGAATCGGCGCGTAGACGAATCAAGACATCAGGAAACCTGGCACGTAAAGCCTGGACGATGCGTTGCAAGTCGTCCGTGACGCCGAGCCCTACGTCGGCGGTTCCATGCAATAACACGGGCAACACCACCTGATCGTTTTCAGCACAAGTGAACGCCCGAACGAGGTATTGGTATTGTTTGTAGTAGCCGTGAAAGAAAGTTAGTTGTTGTTTGCCATGTGTCGGATCGTCGAAGACATCCACATCGAGAGTCAGTTCGCGTGGCGGTTCGTCAAAGGAATTCACGAAACGTTCGATAAACCATTCCTCCAACCGTAACAGCGACTTCGGAGTAATCGCGTTCTCGAAGCGTGATAGCGTGGGCTGGCTGGCGAGGTCGTCGTCTTCGGGCAAGCGATCAGCCAGCAGCTTGAAGACGGCATCCGTCCGCAAGGCATCGTGATCGTTCTGATCTTCATAGCCCGCCAGAATACCGAAGGTGCGGCTACGAACCATCTCCAGCATGGTGTGAGCCGGGTCGCGGCGCGAGTCGTCAAGCTGCTCGGCAAAACCTTGCGTCAGATGTTGCCGCTCGTCCCACTGACGAAATATCAGCAGGCCAGCATCGGTCGACAGATTCTCGTCGACTGGCTGCACACAAACCGGTTTTTTGGAAAGAAAACCGAACGACAATTGCCAAACATCGTGTAAACTCATAGCGAGCCTCCAAGCATCAAAGGAAGTAATTGTGAAACCACTTCTTAGATGCTCTTGGAGGCTCAAGAATTCCCACAGTCATGAATAATCCGGGCTAAAGCAATCCTTATCATTCGTTTGCATTCTTTACCAGGAATAAGCGGTAGTTTCTAGCGCGTGAAATGCGTAAAACGGTAAACTACCGCTATTTCAATTTCGTAAGGCGAACGCCGAAAGAAGAGTTGCGTTACTTCGATACAGTGTGCGAGCCTCTCGCCACCTCTTTCAGTCTTTAACGGATCGCGGTTCCAAGTCACGCCTTTTACCTCTCTACGTCGCGCACCCTGCCCCTGACCCCTGAGTGCCGTGTTTCAGTCCCGGCCGGTCTCAGCAGTTCCTTCAGCCTGCTGCCTCCAGCCAGTACAGAGTTCAGTCTCCTGTCCTGGAGACAGGCAGTGTGGATGCCCCAGGCGTAGCAGCCTCGAAACGATTTCTTAAATCAACGCCAGTTTGGTAAAGTCATCGATGAACGGCCGCATGTG
>JAHELS010000445.1 GCA_024644085.1 Rhodopirellula sp. | reverse complement strand
TCCGGTAATCGTCCTTGGATCTCGTCCATGAACTCTTGCATCGTCTTGTCGAAGTCTGCCGGTCGGAACGAGGGATTTGCAATGTCGGTGAATCGGATGCGATTCTTGCGATCCATCCAGCGAAGCATCTTGATTTCACGAAGGCAAAGGGGACATTCGCCATCGTAGAAGACTTCGACGTGCCAATCATCATTGCTTGATTCGCTCATGACTTGGCAACCGTGTTCGTTGTGTCATTCAGTCGAATCAAAACCTCGTTACGTCGCAGCGGCCCCGGCGTGAAAGGCGGGTCGTAGCCGGCGGCCTCAGCGTTTGGTTCGCCTGCCAGTTCTCGTGACTTCATCCACTCGCGGAGCTTCGCTTCTTGCTGCTTGGCCACTTGCGAATTGAGCCGGCCGGAAAACCGAATCACGACGAAACGACCGCCCTGCCGCTTGCGGATCTTGACGCCGTTCCCTGTTGGCTGTGGCACGCCTTCCGCAGCAACTTCCTTGGGCATCACAAAACCCATCGAAACGTCCGGCTTGCCGACTTCGCCTTCCATAAATACCGGAGTCGTCATGGCGATTTTCTGTTCGTCTTCATTTGCTCCGCTGATGTAGCGAAACAGCCGCATGAAGCTGCCATCGCGCCCCTGCGAGTCCATTTTGGAATCGGTCGCCGCGAGCATCAGGTCCGGATATTCGCGAATCTCGATGTTGCCGTCGGATTCGATCACCTTGTACTCGGCCGACTCATATCCGGCCCGCGCTGTCATCGTCCACGCCGCCATACCGATCGCAGCGAGTCCCACGATTGCTGCTAAATAGATCATTCGCCGTCTCATTACTGTGTGCCCTCCCGAAGCGGTGACTGGGGAAGTATAGCGAGCCGTCCAGGGAAGATCGTGTCGGGGATACGCTTTGTCCACTCGTCTTTCACACTGGCTTGCCTCGACTGATCGCGAACTGGAAGTGTTGCTTCAATGACGATCAAGGTTGGATCTGTGACTCAATACCGACGACGCCAAATGCCAACCTAGGCGATAATCGATTTGGCGACGTGGCCTTTAGTATCGGTCAGGCGGAAGTCGCGGCCCGCGAAGTGGTATGTTAGCTCAACCCATTTTCGTCGTGGCCGATCCAGCAGCTTGTTCGCCACATCGTCGTCGACAAACCGTTCGTTCTCTGGATCCCATTCTAGCGGTCGGTTCAACGCTTCAGTTAGCTCGCCGGTTTTCTTTTTCGATGTGGTTCCGCTTCACCACTTGGTCACCCTTGGTGACAAAGGTTGCAAGGGTTTCCGCGACTTAGCTCGCGTTCTCTTGACCTTTGCAAGCCGGTGCGCCAATAACTCGGTATTCGATCCTTAACGTCGGTCTGAACGAATCAATTTGTTGGCGTCTTCCGCGGCCGGCTTTCCGTCGATCAGACAAATCTGATCGGACTGGGATGCGGTCGTAATCTCGTTCTCAGAAACAATCGGGTCCGAGGTTGGCTTCTGAATGACGAATGCCGCACGGTGGAACTTCGAGACCGAGTTTCTCTTCGCACTCACGCGACCTTCAGTCGAGTGCAGTGCATGTCGCCAACCGGCTATGTGGTTGTCTGTCATCATGACTCCCGATCCCTTTAGCCCCCAGATTGCGAAATTCGGCGGGCCGACTTTTCGCAGGGACGTTCCGTGAAACTGGTTGTTCGCTGCCTTAACAGTTCCCCCGACACGGATCCCCGCCACTCCGCCACCGCGGATGACATTGTCCTTGAAAGTCACATCCGAACCGGCAAACACCATAACGATCGGTGGCAGGCCCCCCTTTCGTGAAAGTTCGTTACCAACCAGCTCGACCGTCCAGCCGGGATTAATCCCAACAGCCACTAACGCGTTGTCGATGACGCGGTTCTTCTCAACGTGCGACTTGCCATCCTGGCCGCCAGCAAACCCGATCCCTGATGTTTTGTTATGGTGCAGGAAGTTGCCAATGAGTACGGTCTCCGTGCCGCTCATGTGACCAATCCCGGCCTTTTCATTTTCGTAGCACTCGTTTTCGATGATTCTCGGGGTGGCTCCCGTGCGCGAGCCAATGCCGGCCAGTTTGTTGCGGTAACAGCGATTTTTGCGAATCGTCGGAGCGGCTTTTTCCCTCACCCCGATGCCGGCCATCCCATTCTCATAACAATCGTTGTCTTCGATCAGTGGCTTCGTGTCGCTGCCCGTTCGTACTCCGATACCTGCGCGACGATTCCGGTAGCACTTGTTTCTGCGCACTTCCGGCGACGAACCATCGCTGATGCCGATTCCCGCCCGCACGTTACCGTAACAGACGTTATTGATCACACGTGGGCTGGCTGAGCTGTGGCCAATGCCTGCATAAAAGTTTTCGAAGCAGGTATTGCCACGGATGGTGGCCCTGGAGCCTTTCATCGATCCGATTCCGCCGCCCATGTTGCGATAACAGACGTTGTTCTCAACCAGTGGCGCACACTTCTTGCCCTCTACGCCGAGGATGCCGATCCCGGAATAACCGACGTGATGAACGATGTTGTTACGAATCGTGCATGTCACACCGACAGCCGCGATGCCTGCCACACCCGGAGCCCCGATGTGCTCGTACGACTGCTCCTCTCCCCGACTGCCATAATGCCTTTTCCATTCATCGTCGTCGTAGAGGCCCACGTTTCGAACGGTAAAACCATCGAGCGTGGCCCCCTCGGCCATCTCGACGCCTGCTCCGGAACCGTGTTCTTTGCCACCGTCGATAATCGTCGCCTCGGCCCGCTTCAAGCCTAGCTTGCCCTGCGCGTCATTTCCCGCGCTCCGTAGTGTGACTTTGGCCTTCAGAACAACACGTTCTGTGTAGGTGCCCGGCTCTACCAGCACGATATCGCCGGCCGCGGCGGCATCAATTCCAGCCTGGATGGACTTATAGTTCTCGGGTACTCGCAGTTCATCGGCACCGGCAGGTTGCGTCAAGAAAGCAACCAGTAGGAAAGAAATCTTGCAAAGGT
>JAHELS010000190.1:7903-11979 GCA_024644085.1 Rhodopirellula sp. | reverse complement strand
TCGCGGTAGCGGTTGCCGACGCGAAGTTTCCAGGTCTCATTGCAAATCACCGTGGTGATCATCCCTGACGGCATTCTCGGCCGGCTGACGCGTCGAAGGCGCTGGGGGCGTCGGAGGCGTTGGGGGCGTCGGGGGCGTCGGGGGCGTCTGATGCGTTGGGCGAACCGTCGACGTCTGGGGCGTCTCATCCGCGAGCTGGCCACTCTCATCGGCGACATCACCCTGATCGCCACCGTCGCTTTTTTCGCGTTTGATTTTTTCGAGGATTTCGCCGACGAGAAGCGAGTTTTGGATCCCTTTGTCAATCTCGAATTGCAGCCGCGGGGTGTGCCGGGTTTCAATTCGCGAGGCGATCTTGCTCTGTAGAAAACCGGCGGCATTCTGCAGCCCGCGCAGCGAAAGCTGCTGCTGTTTCTCGTCACCCATCACGCTGACCGAGACCCTGGCCTCGCGCATATCGGGACTGACTTTGACACCCACAACGGTAACGTCCCGGACGCGCGGATCGCGCAACTCGGTCAGAATGGAAGCTGCAACAACTTCGCGGATCGCTTCGGCGGCCTTGAGCAGGCGTCGACTTGTCACTGGGGGCGTCGAGAGAGTTCGAGTCTGGAAAAATTGGGTCGCGGGAATTGCGTTGACGGTAAACGGCGGACTAGTCAAGCGTTCGGGCGACCTCTTCGATCCGGTACGCTTCCAACACATCGTCCTGTTTGACGTCATTGAATCCTTGCAACCGGATACCACATTCCATCCCCCTTGGAACCTCTTTGACGTCTTCCTTGATTCGCTTGAGCGAATCGAGGGGATAATCACCGATAATGCGTCCGTCGCGGCTGACCCGGATGCGGCAGCCGCGTTGGATGGAACCCTGGGCGACGTAACAACCGGCGATTGTTCCGACCCGGCTGATCGAAAACACCTGCTTGACCAGGGCGCGTCCGAGTTCGACGATCCGCTCTTCGGGCTTGAGTCGTCCTTCGATCATCGCCTTGATATCGTCGGTCAACTTGTAAATCACGTCGTACCGCCGAATTTCAACATCCCGTTCATCGGCAAGCGAACGGGCTTGTTCGTCGGGAATCACGTTGAACGCCGCGATCACTGCGTCCGATGCCGAGGCGAGTGTGACATCGGCCAACGTCACTCCGCCGACGCTCCGCTGCAACACACGGACTTCGACCTCGGGGTTGTCGAGTTTGCTGAGTTCCTTGTCGATCGCCTCCAAAGAACCTTTGACGTCGGCGCGGACGATCAGGTTCAGCTTGACCTTTTCCTCCTGTTGACCGAGCCGGCCGTCCTGAAGCATTTCCTGGAAGTTCTCGAAGGAAACCTTGGTCGTGACACCAGCAAGGTTCTCCTGGCTGCTGGCGTGCGCCCTTGTTTCCGCGATTTCGCGAGCTTTGCCGATTTCGTCCAACACGTGAAATCGCTCACCCGCGCCGGGGGCTTGATCAAAACCCATCACGTTGACCGGCGTGCTCGGCCCAGCTTCGATGATCGAATCCCCGGTCAACGTGTCGGACATGGCCCGCACGCGGCCATATCCGGCACCACAGACGATCACGTCGCCGACTCGTAGCGTTCCATTCTGTACGACCAATTTGGCGACCACACCCCGGTCGCCCTGTTGCTCGGATTCCAGGCAAACGCCGAGCGCGGGGCGATCGGGGTTTGCCTTGTATTCGTTCAATTCAGCGATCGTCAACAGCGTGTCGAGCAGTTCATCCATGCCGATGCCCTTGATGGCACTGGTTTGAACGACTTCGACTTCGCCGCCCCATTCGCTCGGCGTCAAGTCGTACTCGGTCAATTGCGTCATCACGCGGTTGGTATCAACGCCTTCGAGATCAATCTTGTTGAGAGCCACAACGATGGGAACTTCCGCCGCCTTGGCGTGACTGATCGCTTCCTCGGTTTGCGGCATGATTCCGTCGTCGGCCGCCACGACGAGCACAGCGATATCGGTGACGTTCGCACCGCGTGCCCGCATCTCAGTGAACGCTTCGTGGCCGGGCGTATCGACGAACGTCACGCTGCGCCCGTCTTTTTCGACTTCGTAGGCACGAATGTGCTGTGTGATGCCACCCGCCTCGCCGCTGACGACATCGATTCCAATCAGGAAATCAAGCAGGCTGGTTTTTCCGTGGTCGACATGCCCAAGGAATGTCACGATTGGTGCCCGCGGAATGAGTGCGTCGGGATCATCCGCCGATTCTTCCAGCTCCGTAATGACCGCGTCTTCAAGCGTCTCGGCCTCTTTGAGTTGAATCGACAAATCAAGCTCGGTCGCAATCAATTCGGCCGTTTCAAAATCAAGTTGTGAGTTGATCGTTAGACCCGTTTGCATTCCCAGTCCCATCAAGGTGCCGAGCACCTTGCCGACCGGAACACCGGCGGACTCGGAGAACGTGCGAACGGTGCAGGGGAGTTCCAGCACGACCGCGTCCTTTCGCGGTGCCGCCGTGTTGACACCACGACGCTTGCGCGGAGCGCTTCGGTGGCGCATGCCGCCGCCGTAACCCCCCTGGTCAAGGGTCACGCGGCCACGCCCCTTGCCTCGCGTCCGCTCGGCACGCGGGCTCGCCATGCCGGCCAACTTCTTACGCGGCTTGTCCTCTTCCTCAGCACCAGCCCGCTTTTTGTCGGTGAACCCACTGAGTCCACCACGCTTGGTCGACCCGCTGGCGGCTCGCTTCTTGTCAGTGTCTTCTTTGGCGAGTTGTTCCAAGGGTGCACGCATCCCCTGGCGATGGCCAGCGATCACATCGGGACTGAGTTTGACATCCGGTTTCTGGGCCTTGGGTTCGCCGGCGGCGGGCTTTGCCGGAGTCTGTTCGGCAACATCGGGAAGCGACGCCATTTTGACGTTGATCCGCGGTTCGCGCCGCTTGGGCTTCGCATCGGACGATTTCTTGTCACCAGCGGAGGGCCGGTCCAACGAGCGCATTTTTCCGCCCGCTCCGGCTCCGCTCTCGCGGCGGACCGGCGCTATGGAATCGCCATCGGCCGACTTTCTCGAACCCATTCGGCTCTTGATTCGGCTCGCCAATCCAGGCGAGGGGGCCTCGGTTTCGGCAACCACTGATTCGGCGGCCGGGGCGACCGGGGCAACCGGCGGCGGGGGGCTTTCGGCTTCCTTCGTCGCCGTTCGGCCAGCGGTCCGCGTCGGTCCGGCGCTGCGACCCACCTTGATCGCGACCGGTTTGCGTTCCTTGGCCACCGCGTCACGGACGGCCGTAGGTGCGGTCTTGGGCGCGGCGGGCTTTTCCACTTGAGCGGCACCGGAAAGATGCTCGCGAACCTTCTGGACTTCCTCATCGCTGAGGCTTGCCAGCGCCGATCCCTTGCCGGTGATCCCGACCTTCTTCACAAGGTCCACCAGATCTTTGCTGTCGAGGTTCAGTTCTTTTGCGAGCGCGTAAATGCGTGCGGGCACGGGCGAAAATCCTGTCAATTCAATTGGGAACCCGCCGAGCGAATGTGTTGTAATTCGTTGAGTTTCGTACGGGGATTTGCCCGATCCGCGGGCGGGTTCAAAGGTTCGATTCGATCACATAAATGTGTTCCTCCATCGCCGCGGAGCGCCTCCGGTCGGTCGACCAAGACGTCCCACGTCGGGATCTTTCAACGACTCACCAGAGCCAACTCTGGTTCAACTGCCCCTTACGATAGCGAAAAAGGCCGAGTTCGCGGAGGTCTGCGGCGGCACTTTCGGATGGATTCGTGGCAACTTTCCGCCGTATTGACCGCACCTGGCCCCGTTCAACCGGCCGTGAAGCGGCATTCACCCCGAAAATCGCCATTTCCAAGGCGGGGATTCGACGCCGATTTCAAAGGGAAGAAACCGAGCCCCGAGGGAATTGGAGCGATCAGCCCTTTTCAGATGCCGCCGACTCCGCCTTGGCCGAATCGCCCGCGTCGCTCTCGCCCGCGGTGGCCGAGTCGTCAGAACCACTCGCCTCCGAGGAGATCGACGCCTCGACCGACGGAGTTGCTTCCGAATCAGAGGCATCGGCCGATGGTGCATCAGCCGTGGTCGCTTCGGCAGTCACTTCTTCGCCTGTTGTCACTTC
>JAHELS010000190.1:0-7803 GCA_024644085.1 Rhodopirellula sp. | reverse complement strand
GTGGCCGACTCGCCGGTCGCCTGGGTTTCCGAACCAGCGGCATCTTCGGCGGTCGCAGGCGCCGCCTGGCCCTCCGGTTCGGCAATGCCCGCCTCCTCAGCTTCGCGTTGCAATTGCTCGCGTTCGCGGCGAGCCCGGCGTTCCTCCGCCGCAGCCTCTTCGGCTTCCTCGGCCATGGCCTCGGCGACCTCGACGATCCGGTCAACCTCTTCGGCTGCGAGACCACTCATTTCCATGAAGACATCAGGCTCGATCACCGACAGATCGTCGTACGAGAGATAACCTTGTTCAACCAGGCTTTGAGCGACTTCTTCGGTGACACCATCGATCTGGCTGAAGCCGGCCACAGCGCGTTCGATTTGATCTTCCAATTCCGAGCCGGTCATGATTTCGATATCCCACCCACACAGCTTGCTGGCCAGGCGGACGTTTTGACCACGGCGTCCGATCGCGAGCGAGAGTTGGTCTTCCTGGACCAGCACAATCGCACGACCGATCATGTCACACAGCAGAACCTGTTCGACTTCGGCTGGTTGCAGCGCATTGGGGATCAGTACTTCCGGATCGTCGCTGAAACGAACCACGTCAATGTGCTCGCCCGCCAATTCTTCGCGGACGGCTTTGATTCGGCTGCCGCGGTAACCCACACAGACTGCGATCGGATCGACTTGCGCATCGACGCTGCTGACGGCAACCTTGCTACGGTAGCCCGGTTCGCGGCTGATCGATTGGATCGAGATGATTTCCTCTCCGAGTTCAGGGATCTCCTGCTCGAACAATCGCTGCACCAGTTGGGGACGCGTGCGGCTGAGGACTACACGAACTCGATTACCGGTTGCACGAACCTCGAACACCACGGCGCGAACCCGTTCCCCCGCGTGAAGGGTTTCCCCCGGAATCTGTTCGCTGCGCGGCAGGATCGCTTCGACGTTTCCTAGATTGACGGTCGCGACTCCTCCATCGGCCCGGCCAATGATCCCGCTGACGATCTCGCCGATCTGTTCGCGATACTCGATCATCAACGAATCGCGTTCAGCTTCCTTGACCTTCTGGATGATGACTTGCTTGGCGGTTTGGGCACCGATGCGTCCGATCAGGTCAGCCAGCGGCTCGCCGTCGAGGGCAGCATGGATGCGGCCGTTTTCGCGATCGAGCTGCACCGTGATATCCGCTTCCTCACCGAACTGTCGTTTTGCCGCCGTTTGAAACGCTGATTCAATGGCCACAAACACCAATTCTTTATCGATGTTTTTTTCCCGGTGGAGGGAATCGACGTATCGGAGGATGTCTTGGGGATTCATAGCGGTGGTGCTTCTAAGAGGTCCAAACGCTGAAAAAACGGACAAAAAAACTGCCCGAACCTTGTGGGGCCCGGGCAATCGTTTGCTCGTTCGTTAGGTATGACCTTATCGATATGGCCACTGGGTGTCAACCAAGACTGACGGCCTGATCCATACCGGCGTGACGGCCTCGAACACTCCTTCGGTGGGAACCGATACCCGCACTCGCATTTCACCAGTGCTGGGCGTACCGATCAGGTTACGCAGGTCCAAAGTCACGAAGGTTCTCGAGTTGCTCCATGTCCGCAGACCACGCGCACCGCTGCCGTAATCACGCGTGCCTCGACGACGGGACCCCGATTGCGGATAGACGGCCGACGACCATCCGAGCAACGGTTCCAACGATTCACGCAGTGGCAACTTGCAACTCGCCACGCCTCGGGGGTCAAACTCAAGCGGCATGGACCAACGGATCGATGTCCGGTCGGCGTCGACGTAGCGGCGATGGTCGGCCGTGGGGACGCGAGGCATCAATTCGAAGGTAGCGTGCGACCGCATCACAACCACGCGGTCTTGTCGATCGCGCAAGACCACTTCGGCTCGCCATCCGTCGGGATCCGCGTCGGCATCAAAATTCGACAACGCAGCGGAAAGCTCGACATAGCGGGGCCGTGCATCGCCAAGCAGACGATGCAACGGAATCGCAACGCCCTCGACGTGATGCGGGTCAACCACCGCACCGGTTTCGGCCATCACGGTGGTCTCGGCCATCGCACCGGTCTCGGCCGCCACGGTGCTACCGTCGTACTGGAGCGTCACGTCGTGATATTGGATTGTTTCACTCGACGGCGATTGCGCCGATGCAACTCCGGCAATCAACGCCAACATGGTCGCGAACAGAATCGTCAGGAATTGTCTGCGTCGAACTTGTTGTCGTGTGGCCTCGACAGACGGCGGAGCGGAGTCGCCACGATTGGGCAGGGGGGTCAACACGTCGGTCCTCGGGTTGGCGTCGTGGGAATTGCTTGGACACCCACTCGGATCGCAAACCCCAAGCCAACGTCACTCCGTTTCACTGCTCGCCGAGGAGGAATCGACCGGCGCCAAGCCGTCAAAAGGAACCATTTTACTGCAGTTGCCGCTGAAACGTTCGGAAATCGGCTTTCCGCGCGAAACCCCAAAGAATCGCAGGCGAGGTTGTGCCTGTTGAATTGCCGCAGCAACGGTTGTTGCCCTGAGTCAACGAACGTTTGCCGGCGGCAACATTGATTCTCCCGGGAATGCGTGGAGTGGTTGTGCCGATTGCACCGGTGCGCGACCCCCGATGGTGTGGGAAAAAGTTGCGGGAATTCTCGTTTGCAAAGAGGACACCCATGGCAAGCGTCGTAGTGTTGTGTGCGAATCCCTCGGACCACGACGGCCAATGTACGTCAAGACTGGCTTCGCGCACGACAGTCGCGCCCCATCCGACTCGCGACGTGATTACACCAATTGAGAATAAGGGCTATTACCCATGAAACGCCAGATACGAAAAGGCTTCTCGTTGATCGAGATGGTCATTGTGATTCTGATTCTCGGCATTATCGCCGCCGTCGCCGCCCCGCGGATGTTTGACACGGCAACGACCGCCGAGGAAAACACGACCCGCCAACAACTCGCCGTTCTCCGTAACGCCATCGAGATGTACCGCGCCCGTTCGGGTGTCTACCCGCAAACCGGCGAATTGCCCGGCGCAATGGCGACCATGCTCAATGGCCCGTTTCCGGCTCCGTCCATCGGAGATGTGCGTGGAGACGCCGTAGTCTATTACGACGCCGACGGCGACACCAGCGTTCCGGTGACCCCCGATTCCAACCAGGACGGCGGCTGGGCCTACAAGCCTGCCAACGGCTCGCTCAAGCTCAATGTCGAAGTAACAGCAGTCGGCGCCGAGTGGTAAACAGAAGTTTGCTGTGCCCGAGATGTTTTCAAGCAGAGCGGACACAGTCGACCACAAGCAAGTGGGGTTCGGCAACTTGCCCGATGTCGAACCTCACTGGAAATCCGCAGCCACACTCGCGGATTGACATTGACGGGCAATACGAGCTGTCTCGACTCACTCGATGCGAGCGGGCGGCATGATTGACGGGGAACGCACCCGATCATCGACTACGCACGGGCCTCTCGAAATGACACACCAACCCACCACTGTTTTAATTGCCGAAGACGATCCGGTCTTTCGTCGCGTGATGGGTTTCTCAATCGCACGCTGTGGACTGACCGTGGAATCGGTTGGCGACGGCGAGGCAGCCTACCAGCGACTTTGCCGAGGCGGAATCAGCTTCCTGATCACCGATCATCAAATGCCAGTCTGCACGGGGCTCGAATTGCTCGACCGCCTCGAAGCCAATCCGGATATCAAGGCACCGCCGACGATCCTGTGCACCGCGAAAGGTCTCGAACTCGACAGCAAGGGACTCGAAACCCAATACAACCTGGTCACTGTGATGCACAAACCCTTCAGCCCGCGAAAACTCGGCGAGTTGATCCTCCAATACATCGGCACATCGCGTTCGGCGCCGCTCACCTTCGACAAACACCCCCACGATGGCACTTCATCGGAGGCGATCGATCATGGCTGAGCCAACTCGCGCCGGGCATGCGGCGGGTGAGACGACCGCAACTCTCGCTCGCGAATCCGGCGGCGAACGTAAAGCCGCCGATCGAACCAATACCACCGTCCAATGTGACGCCGTGGAACACGACGCAGAGAGCGGTGCTCGAGGGCCCCAGTTGGACGTCGATTCATCGAATGGTTTGAAGCGACGATTCCCGCTGGTCACCACGCGGATCGGATTCGTGTTCCTCGCCGTCGCGAGCTGTACGCTGCTGTGCGCGATAACCTCGCACGCGGTGCCACAGCACACACAACTCCAATCGCTGATCTGGACCGCCGCGATCTCGATCTGCTCGCTGGGCGGGCTGGTCGCAATGGCCTCGGTGCGCACGCTGCGTACAATCGAAAAAGAATTGCGTCGATCGCAGCAGGGCCAGCGGCAATGGCAATCGGTTCGGCCCATCATCGGTGCCGATCCGATCACGTTCGGTTGGAATCGGTTGCTCGAGGACATTTCAACGTGCGAATCGGCCCCGGATCGAGTTCCCGCCGCGCTCGACCAGGAAGTCGTCACGCTGGCCCGCGCGATGCGAGGGTTGCCGGTGGCATGGATCATTACCGATACCGAAGGAAGCATCCGGTACATGGGTCCCGCTGCATGCGGATTGTTGAACCTTGCCGAGGAAGAAAGCCACGTGGGCAAGGACCTCCCCGAGTTGATCGGGCTTCGAGATGACACGGATGAATCGGCGCCGCCTGCCCTCTTACGGTTGCTCGGACCGATACGAATGTTGCATGAACGGCGAACCGTCCAAATCGGTGAGAACCAATTACAGGTTCGCATCACGCGCAGCCGTCTCAGTGGGCGCAGCGGTGATGGGGAAGGAATGGCATGGATTCTCAACGATATCACGCAACAGCGCATCGCCACCGAAGCTCGCGATCAATTCCTGATGACGGCAACGCACGAGCTACGCACACCGTTGACCAATCTCCAAGCGTACGCCGAAGCCCTCCTGGAAGAAGAGGACCTCGAAATCGAACGGCAAAAGGAATTCTGCAACGTGATCAACAGCGAAGCCAACCGGCTCGGCCGCCTGGTGGATCAACTGCTGACCGTCAGCCAGATGGAAGCCGGATCGATGGTGGCCAACCGCCACGAACTCGAACTGCTGCCGCTGCTTGAAAACGCTGCTGAACAGCTGCGCGGACAGGCCGAGAAAAAACAAATCGCGTTGACAACCAACCTGTCAGCAAAACTGCCGACCGTTTTCGGAGACCGCGACAAGCTGCAAGCTGTGCTCGTCAACCTGCTCGGTAACGCGATCAAATACACGCCCGATCACGGACAAGTGTTGCTGCGTTGTTCAGCCGATGATCGCTGGATCCACATCAGCGTTGAGGACAACGGACTGGGCATCGCCGAAGACGAACACGAAAAAGTGTTCGAGAAATTCTTCCGCGGAGCCGCCACGCGAGAGTCGGATCACCGCGGCAATGGACTCGGACTCGCGTTTGCACGCGAGATCGCGAGATTGCACGGCGGCGACATCGAATTGCAGAGTGCCGTGGGCGAAGGATCGGCCTTCACGCTTCGGCTGCCCATCGGCGGCCGATCGAGGTCGGGAATCTAGCAGGCACTCGAACACCACCCCCGGGGAAATGCAATGTCACGATTGGACCGCCACGGCGCCGTTACCGTGCTTCGACCAGCGGGACCCCTGCGCGCCGAAGCAATCGAGGGACTCGACAATCAAATTGCTTCCATGCCGCCAGGCGGCGTTCCCTACATCGTGATCGATCTCTCAGAAACGCCCCTGATCGACGGTGCCGGATTGGAATGGATCCTCGAGCTCGATGAGTCTTCCTGTCGCCGTGGTGGCTGCGTACGCATCTGCAGCGTCGGAGAACTATGTCGCGACATCCTTCGGATTACCTCCGTCGGTTCCTCTGTCCAACAGTTTGACGACCTGACCGCCGCGCTCGGAAGTTTCTCGTAAACCAAGGAAGAACCGATGAGCGACATGGCAAGAATCGATTGCGACACCCAGCTGGCACCCCAAGTCGTGGTTCCTCCGCCGGTTTCGAAGCCGACGAAATCTCAGGTTCCACTGGGACAGCGGCTGATCGAAGCCGGGTTGATCCGCGAAGACCAACTCGACTCGGCGCTCTCGCACCAGGCCTCGGAATCAGAAACCGATGGCGACAAGGCTGCCAAGGGAAAGAAACAATCGCGCACCAAGCGTTTGGGTGAAGTGGTCGCCGAACTTGGGCTGGTCGGCGAAGGTGAGCTGTTGCCGTTGCTCGGCGAGCAACTCGGCGTCGAAGGGGTCCGGCTCCGCGAAGGTCTGATCGACCCCAACGCGGTTCGGCTGATTCCCCGATCCGATGCGCAGCGGCTTCGCGCACTGCCGCTGATGCGGGTCCGCGACGAGCTGACCGTGGCCATGGCCGACCCGCACGACCTGGCGTCCATCGACGCTCTGTCCCGAATCAGCGGTTGTCGGATTCGACCGGTTTTCACGCTGGCCAGCGGCATCGAACGATTGCTTCCGCGATGCTACGAAGACAACTTTACCGTCGATTCGGTCACGGCCGATTTGGACGTCGAGCAGCTCGAGCTGGAAACCGAGACGATCGACCTCGATCTCAGCGGTGCACAGCAGCTGGCCGAGGGCAGTCCTGTTATCAACCTGGTCAATTACGCAATTGTCCAAGCCGTTTCGCAGGGTGCCAGCGATATTCACATCGAACCGGGTCACAAAAGCACGTCAGTCCGCTTCCGTATCGACGGGAGCCTGCGCGAGGTCATGAAACCGCGCAAGGACTTGCACTCGGCGATCGTCTCGCGCATCAAGGTGATGTCGAAACTTGACATCGCCGAACATCGCCAACCACAGGATGGACGCTTGCACGTGCGAATGAATCGCCGCGACGTCGACTTGCGCGTCAGCACGCTGCCGACCGTGCTCGGGGAAAAAGTCGTTCTCCGAATCCTCGACCGACAAAGCGTCACGTTCGACCTGAATCAACTCGGCATGCCGAACAATTCGCTCGATATCGCCCACCGCATGCTGGGACGCCCTCACGGATTGGTGCTGGTGACCGGCCCGACCGGAAGCGGGAAGACCACCACACTTTATTCGGCAATTGAATTGATCAAGGGGGTCGAACGTAACATCATCACGGTGGAAGACCCGGTCGAATACCAGCTGGAATTGATCAACCAGGTCCAGGTCCAGGCTGAGAACGGAGTCACCTTTGCCCAGGCGCTGCGAAGTATCCTGCGACAAGACCCGGACGTGATCATGGTCGGGGAAATCCGCGACCGCGAAACGGCGGAGATGGCGATCCAGGCCGCATTGACCGGCCACCTCGTCCTCAGCACGCTGCACACCAATGACAGCTTTTCCGCGGTCACCCGTCTGGTCGATATGGGTGTGGAACGATTCAAGATCGCTGCCGCGCTGGTCGGCGTGATTGCACAACGCCTCGTCCGAAACCTGTGCGTTGATTGCCGCGAACCGTACTACCCGTCGACCAAACTGCTCGAAGAAATGCATTACACCGGGGACGCGCGGCATACGTTCGCGCGCAGCCGCGGTTGTTCGGAATGCTACGAGTCGGGTTATCGAGGCCGATCGGGCATCTACGAATTGCTCGAAAGCAACGGGCAACTCCGAACTTTGATCAATGAGGGCGCCGATCTGGACGAACTCCGAGGCGCACACGTCGGCCCCACTTTGATGTCCGAAGGGCTTCGCCTGGCAGCGGCCGGAACGACCAGCCTCGAAGAAGCGTGCCGTCTCACGTTGGCCGATTAGCCTCAGCTATCCACTCCGAAGGTCAATTCATGCGTCCTGCTTACGCTCCCCTCCAGCCGTTTGATCCGGGCGCCACGGTACCCGTGGTGACGGAGATCGACGC